>CAYVTV010000346.1:0-1631 GCA_964454295.1 uncultured Bacteroidaceae bacterium | reverse complement strand
ATATTCCATTAATGCCATAATGGGCCCAAAACCGCAAACAGAAATATTATTATTCATAATTTCCCTGAATACACCTTTTGTGTCCAAATCAAGAATCCTGTCAATAACTTTCTGATCCATATCCCTGCCAAAATCTGGGCGCACATAATGGGAAAAATCACTGGATGCTATAACACAAACTCTCCTTCCGGTATGAATTACAGCATCTGTGATTTTACCTGCAATCTCTTTTGCAATTTCAGTATCCTGCCTGCCAATCCCTATAGGCACAAATTTATTCGAATGAGGAAAATACTTCTTTATGAAAGGCAAAATTACTTCACCCGAATGTTCATGAGCATGAAAAGACGATGAACAAGGAACATTCATGGCATTGATAAATGTTTTGTCAAGTTCCAGATTACCCAGCGGAGTTCTCCAGCTTTCGTATTCATCGGTTGCATATTCATAATATCCGCTCCGGTGAATTGGATGTATAACGATAAAGGTATCAACTTTCTGCTGCGACAATGAAAGTATCTCAAAGAAGTGTATCGTCTGATAACCCGAATAGATGTATCCGGCATGAGGTAAAACAGCTCCAATTATAAATTTATCAGAGTACTTGTAATTTATCTCAGATTTCTCCCGTTTCAGAAGGAGATCAAACAACTGTGTAAGCTCTGTCTCAGTGGACGGATAAAACTTCCCTGCTGCATAGGGCTCTCTTACTGTTTTTGTCATGGATTCACTATGTTATTAAATATTCCTGATAATAGCTTTCCCGCAATTTGAACAAGATCCTTGTCTGTCTATACCTATGATATTTGTACTATAACCATGCCGCACTATTAACCTGGAATGGCAGTCCGGACAAAAGGTGTCCTTACCTGTCTCATTTTCATAATTTCCTGAATATACATAATGCAGTTCTTTTGCGGCAATCTCATACAGAGCATTTAAGGTACTTAAAGGAGTAGGAGGGAGGTTGCTTTTGTAACGTGGAAAATATCTTGAAATATGGAAAACAGTCTGCTTTCCGCATTCATTCTTTATCCAATTAATCATTTCCCTGAAGGTTTCTTTGTCATCATTTAATCCCGGAATAATTAAGTTGGTTATTTCTATATGTTTACCGGATCTGATTATTGATTTAATCGTTTCCAGTACCGGTTTAAGCACTGAATGAGTAAAGTTCCTGTAAAATTCATCGCGGAATGATTTCAGATCCACATTAAAAGCATCAATATACTCCAGTAATACCTTTAATGGCTCCTGTTTTATATACCCATTGGTAACCATTACATTTTTCAGTCCCGTTTCTTGTGCCATCCGGGCAATATCAACCATATATTCAAAAAATATTACAGGTTCATTGTAAGTATATGCAATTCCAATATTATCCGATCTGCTTCCGGCAAGATGTATGATTTCGGCAGGTGTAAATCCGTTCTTATGAAATTCAGAAGGTTCTGCCTGACTGATCTCACTGTTCTGACAAAAAAAACAATTCATGTTACAGCCAAGGGTTCCAATTGATAATATGCTGGTCCCGGGATGAAAATGGTAGAGAGGTTTTTTCTCAATCGGATCGAAATGAATGGCAACAGGTTTCCCGTATACCATAGAGTAAAGACGACCATCAATGTTCC
>CAYVTV010000345.1:0-1716 GCA_964454295.1 uncultured Bacteroidaceae bacterium | reverse complement strand
AATAGGAATTGCTCCGGGGGCCAATATAAATTACGAAACCGGTCATGCTGTGTTTGAGGCTACACATGGCACTGCCCCTAAATACGCGGGTCTTGACAAAGTGAACCCCGGATCGGTAATATTATCCGGAGTTATGATGCTCCGGTATATTGGCTGGAATGAAGCCGCTGACCTTATTACCAAAGGCCTTCAGAAAACCATACTGCAGAAGAAAGTAACTTACGATTTTGCCAGATTAATGGATAATGCAGTGGAGTTAAAGACCTCAGAGTTCGGCAGTGAGATCATCAGGAATATGAAGTAAAACAAATAATCATTTGCATTGCTTCAACAAAAGAATTTCTTAATTGTTATAGTAGTAACAATATGCGGTGATCCGCATAAATTAAACATTCATTAAAAATTAAATAACTATGTTAAAAAAAAGTATTGAAGACATCCTGAATGCCCAGGTGGAAAAAGAAGGTTATTCTTCCAACCTTTATCTTGCTATGGCCTCATGGGCTGAAACCGAAGGTTTAAAAGGTATCTCACAATGGCTGTATGCGCAGGCTGAGGAAGAAAAAGTGCATATGCTGAAAGTGATCGCCTTCATTAATGAAAGGGGAGGAAAAGCAATAATCCCCGCATTTAAAAAACCTCCTGTATCTTTTAAATCTGTGAGTGAGATGTTTGCAGAGGTTCTGAAGCATGAGCAGTACATAACTGATTCCATTAACCAGATCGTTGCAAAAACCATCGAAGAAAAGGATTTTACCACTCAGAACTGGATACAGTGGTTCGTTGCCGAACAAATAGAGGAAGAGGCTCAGGCCAGAGATATCCTTGATAAGATCAACCTTGCAGGAGACAGACATATGTATCTCTTTGACAGGGATATTATGGGGATGAGAGGGGAGGAGGAAGTGACAAGTGACGAGTGACGGGCGTCACTCCACCACCAGAGTTTGTCTGTAAAACTCCCTCCTGTCAGATAATTCAATGATGTAAAATCCTGAACCCAGACTACTGAGGTTAATGCTGATCTCTTTCTGGCCTGTGGTTTCCCAAAGCATGTTATATACAACCTGACCTGTAAGATTGTAAACTTTTACATTAACACTGGAATTCACCATATCGTGGAAACGAATATTAAACAGTCCTGATCCCGGATTTGGATAAATGGTCACATTTCCGATACCTTTAGGACCGGCTTTTATTTTTCCGACGCTAATGGGATATTCTGATATTTTAATGGTAAAGTATCCCTCTTCGCCTCCTGCACTGCCGTCAACCTGCAGGAAGTATTTCTGCCCGTGGATTATATTTAATTTTTGTATGGCTGCGGCAAAAAATTTATCTTCACCGTGATAATCATCAAAAGCAGCAACCATCTTATGGCCTGTTTCAGAAAAGATGCTGTCGCAGTGATCAGCTTCATAAACGGCAATCTGGTTGTCCATTCCTTCCGTATCAATGGAAACTATACCCGTTTCGGGACCGTAAAACCAGAACCATACACTGTTATGTAATCCGCCTTCCACACACCATTCCATAGGGGTACTGCAATCGCCTTCAGGAGGTGACGGTTCATCCTGCTGTACGGTGGCATTCACATTTGTGTAAGGACCAAAAAATCCGATGGTATTTAATTGAATGGCATCACAGACATCATCATTGGCAGGGTTGGGTAACACATTTAAGGCAATGGTTGCACTTCCGGTGCATGTTCCGAGA
>CAYVTV010000344.1:0-1766 GCA_964454295.1 uncultured Bacteroidaceae bacterium | reverse complement strand
TCAACAATATAGGTAATTTATGCCCGAATTGTTAAAATATTCATTATCAACGCAATAAAAAAGTTTAAGGAACTATTGAAGTAAATACAAGAGTAAAAATACATAATAGGATATAATATCAAGCGATTTCCTGATTATTTTTTTAATAATAATCGCTTAAGTTGTTATTTATGGCCAGCATAACCTGCGCCGAATGCGCTGAAATCTGTTTTTTCATTACTTGAGACAATTATTACAGGGATATAAATTCGCCCGTTGGCCAGGAGGCTACCTGATAATTCTTACACACGATCGTGCGTATGGGGGGGGATTTCATAGACGCACGGTTGAGGCTGTCTCATTAATTGAAATATTATCAACCACGAAGGACACCAAGGACAACACGAAGGACACAAAGTGCTTTCATTTAGGAATATATACTTCGTGTCCTTTGTAGGTACTTTCCGCGAGCGCTGACTGCGTGTTGACGTAGCTTCAGCGCCGCGTCTTCGGCAAGCCTCCGGCTGCCGAAGGAAGGTACAAGCTACTCTGTGCCGCGTCTTCGGCAAGCCTCCGGCGTCCGAAGGGAGGCGCTGAGTCCTTTGTGGCTAAAATACTTTTTAGACAGCCTCCTGCAGTATTTCTCTGTGTCACTCTGTGAAACCTCTGTGTTTCTCTGTGTTACTCTGTGTTACTCTCCTTCCCTGTATCCCGCATCCACCACCGCAATGGTTGCCATATTCACTATTTCCCTCACCGAACTCTCAATCTGAAGTATATGTATAGGCTTCGCAATACCCAGCAGCAGAGGGCCGGTTATCTCAGCACCTCCGATCTCCTGCATCATTTTATAAGCAATATTGCCTGAACTGAGGTTTGGGAATATTACCGTATTTACCTCATGGTCTTTGATCTTTGAAAAGGGGAATTTATTCATTCTCATCTCACTGTTGAATGCAAAATTTGCCTGCATCTCACCATCCACAAGCAATCCGGGATGATCACGGTGCAATATCTCAACAGCTTCACGTACACGCATAGGGCTGCCTTCTTTTGTCGAACCGAAATTGGAATAGGACACCAGTGCGATGACCGGTTTGATATTGAATTTTTCAACAGCTCTTGCTGTAAGCAGTGTGGTATCAACCAGGGTCTGGGCTGAAGGCCGGATATTTACTGTTGTATCAGCAAAGAAGTATGGCCCCTTCTTTGTCTGAACGATATACATACCGGCAATATGTTTCTGTGGGTTATCTGTCCCTGTGATGTAAATTGCAGGACGTATCACATCAGCATATTTACTGGAAAAACCGGAAATAAAAGCATCCGCTTCCCCTGTTTCTACCATCGATACTCCAAAAAAATTGGGATTAAACATCAACCCGAGACATTCGTCATAGTTAAGGCCTTTACGTTGCCGCTTTCCGAAAAGTATTTTTGCAAACCGGGTTCTCCTTTGCTCTTCCTCAACTGACCTGGGATCAATAATCTCCGTTTTTAACAGATCAAGATGGAATTGCTTAATAAGCTGCTGTATCTCATCTTTGTTTCCTAAAAAAATGGGAATGGCAATAGCTTCATTTTGCAGTTCCTGAGCAGCTTTTAGTACTTTATAATTAGCAGCCTCGGCAAACAGCACTCTTTTTGGATTCTGCCGGGCTTTTATTCTTAGATCATAAATAAGTTTATTATCAAGCCCCAGTCGCTGATTAAGTTCCCTGGTATATTCACTCCAGTCGGTAATAACCTTTCCTGCCACTCCTGTGTCAATTGCTGCCTTTGCTACT
>CAYVTV010000343.1:0-1825 GCA_964454295.1 uncultured Bacteroidaceae bacterium | reverse complement strand
TGTTAATGGATAATGTGGTATTAATTATTGCAGGTGACGGGGATATCTTTCATAAGCTCAGGGAAGACTGGAGCGGGGAGATAATGACCGGCAAGGTTTATTTTACGGGGAGAATACACAGGGAGAAGCTGGCAGGACTTACAATACAGGCGGATATGGGCTTTTCCATGGAAGAGGACCTGGGGAAAAATTACCGGTATGCACTGCCAAACAAGTTGTTTGATTATATACAGGCCCGAATACCCGTACTGGTATCCGACCTTCCCGAAATGAGGAAGGTGGTGGAGAAATATGAGGCAGGTCTGGTGGCAGTATCGGGAGATCCGTTAAGAATTAAGGAGCAGGTTGAGTACATCCTTTATAATGAAGAAGCACGTAAAAAGTGGCAGGATAAACTGGAAAAAGCAGCGGTTGAACTCAACTGGGAAAATGAAGAGAAAAAAATAATACACATTTTTACTGAAGCCGGATTAACATTTCCCGGTTAACTTTGTTACTTTACTTTGTAAACATTTATAATATGATAAATATAACCAAAATTTTCCCTGCAATATCTTTACTGTTGATCTTTTTCTTACCTGGAACTGCATTATCACAGCAGATGCAATTTACAGAAGTAAGGTCAGAACAGGACTGGGCGGATGTACTTAAACAGTCAGAGCAGCAGAAAAAACCTGTATTTCTGGATATTTATGCAACATGGTGCGGCCCGTGCAAAAAAATGGATGCTGAGGTATTTGCCAATGATTCTGTTGCTGAGTATTACAACGCTAACTATATAAACACAAAAATTGACGGCGAATCCGCATTCGGATCTGTCCTTGCCCGTGAATTTAAGCTCAGGGGATTCCCTTCAATGTATTACATCGATGCTGAAAAATTTATTTATTCCATTCTCGTAGGTTACAGGCCTCCCGATATTTTTCTTGAATACGGTAAGACTATCGATAAAAATAAAAACCAGCTTAAGGAATATGCAAATGCTTTTGCAGCAGGCACATTAACTGGCGACGAGATCAGGGAATATGCTGACCTTCTCACAGAGATAGATTATAAGGAGCCCATAGGAAAGATAAACACCTATTTTATTCATTCCATGGAACTGGAGGATATTCTTAATTCTGACAATAAACAGTTAATAATTAACTCCTCCTTACCTTTTGAAAGTGACCAGTTTCAGGTTATTCTCAGCCAGTACGATACGCTGTCTTCCATATGGGGAACGGATGATTATCTGAACTTCCTTGAAAATGTTTACCAGGAAGCATTGAACAGGGCAGCTAAAGAGGAAAATGTAAAACTGCGTGACCGTCTGGCTGATGAGCTGATTCCTGTATTTTTTCAGTTCGACCCTGAGTCCGTAACATATGGAAAATTCCTCACAAGAAAATTATACCAGGCCGCTGCCGGAAACTGGGCGGGCTACGTGACTGAAATAGAAAGCTATTTCAATTATGAAATGGAAGGAAAATATGAGTTCCTCATACAGGAAGTGTACCAGATTTTGCAGAATCAGTATTCATCAGAGGAATTATATGCTTCTTCAGCTAAATGGATAGATAAAATACCTGAATCGGCACAAACATTCGAATCATATTATATGGGAGCGATTGTCAATGCCTATGTCAAAGACTTCGAAAAATCATTAATAATGCTGGGTAAAGCCGGTACAATGGCAAATCCGGTTCAGGAAAATGCGATTGACGAGCTTAAGGAATATATTCATACACTGAGATCAGAGGAATAGCCAAATTCTTTGTTAATCACCGCGGCTGTCTCATAAATGCTTTTAACCACAAAGGACTCAAAGTACGCACAAAGGACA
>CAYVTV010000342.1:0-1827 GCA_964454295.1 uncultured Bacteroidaceae bacterium | reverse complement strand
TACTTTTGAATTTATAAACTGTAGACTATATTATTTAAGAACGAAACTTGAGTAAATGATTATATTTTCCCCCGTACAGATGTGCCTGGAGACACGTCTCTACAACACCCTGCTGAAAGCCCTCAGCGCCTTACCCCCATGCAGCGATTCACCTGCCATTCCCATGCATTCTTCCATAGACTTCTCCTTATAAATACACTTCAATGCCATCCCGGCGTTAATAACAACGACCGCATTCCATGCCTCAGTGCCTTCGCCTTCCAGGATTTTCAGAAATATCCCGGCAGACTCCTTAACCGATTTCCCTCCTGCGATAGCAACCGGTGAAAGCTGACTGAATCCAGCCTGTTCGGGTGAAAGCAGCTGTTCTTCCCTGTTTGAGATCATCTTAAAGTCGGACGTCAGTGATATTTCATCATATCCATCCAGGGAATACACAATAGTATAGTTCTTTTCCGTTCCCTGGTAAATATAATTAAAAAGACGGGCTGTTTCAAGATTAAAAACACCTGTAAGCTGATTAGGCGGAAATGAGGGGTTTACCAGCGGCCCCAGCATATTAAAAAATGTTTTAAGTCCGAGTTCCCGTCGTATGGGTGCCACATTTTTCATTGCCGGATGAAACAGCGGGGCATGCAGAAAACATATCCCGGCTTTGTCAAGTTGATTCAGCAGTTCATCACGGTTATTGGTAAACTTATACCCGTAGTATTCCATGATATTACTTGAACCGCAGGATGAAGAAACACCGTAATTACCATGCTTTGCCACTTTCTCCCCTGCACCCGCAACTACAAAAGATGCGAGGGTGGAAATATTAATTGAATGTTTTCCATCTCCTCCCGTACCGCACAGATCAATGGTATTAAAATCAGAGAAGTCAATCTGCAGGCATAGCTCCAGCAATGCATCCCTGAAGCCGGCCAGTTCATCCACAGTGATATTCCGCATCATAAAAACAGTGAGAAATGATGCTGTCAGGGAGGTGTTAAATTCCCCTTTAGTGATCCGCATCAGCACATCCTTTGCCTCTTTCCTTGAAAGAGTTTCATGTGCGGTAAGTCTGAGCATTATTTCGTTCATACCATTATATATTTAACCAGTTTGCAAGCATTTGTTTTCCATAGCGGGTAAGTACCGATTCCGGGTGGAACTGGAGTCCCCTGAGGTCAAAGGTCTCGTGTGTTACTCCCATTATCATGCCTTCATCGTCGGTAGCCGTGATCTTCAGGCAGGAAGGTAGATCTTTCCTGTTAATGAGCCAGCTGTGGTATCTGCCGGCAGTGAAATCCTCCGGGATGCCATTGAACAAAGGTTCATCCTTATCCCTAATTTTCATGTAACTTGACACACCATGATAAACCGTTTCAAGGTTAACCAGGCTGCCTCCATAAACTTCGGCAATGGCCTGGCAGCCGAGACAAATTCCCAGGATACTTTTTTCAGGTGCAAATTCTTTGATCAGCGACATGGTTATACCTGCATCTTTTGGTACACCGGGCCCGGGGGAAATCAATATCTTGTCATATTGCGCTATTTCCTCAGGTTTCACAGCATCATTCCGGAAAACGTCCACCGGCTGAAGCGACAATTCTTTAAGATAATGTACGAGATTGTAGGTGAAAGAATCGTAATTATCAAGGACCATTATTTTCATTTTTTACAGTTTTTATTTTGTATCGTCCTAAAAAGATTTAGAAATTTCTGGTTAATACATTAGTTCGTTAAATTTTAAAAAAACGCAAGGGCGCGAAGGCGCAATATATTGTATATCAACAATATAGGTAATTTATGCCCGAATTGTTAAAATATTCATTATCAACGCAA
>CAYVTV010000341.1:0-1983 GCA_964454295.1 uncultured Bacteroidaceae bacterium | reverse complement strand
TTCGCAATCTCCTGATATGTGGAATTGGTCATTTCTCCATATTTCTTGGTGTACAGGATCGCTTCAATCTGCCTTTCATTCAGTCCAGCCTTCTTCAATTGCTCTGTAGTAAACCGGTCTTTTTTCATCCCGTCACTTGTCGCCCGTCACCCGTCACTTGTCACTTTTTCACCTCTCCGCAATTACCAGCATCTCAAAATCTTCCGTAGTCAGTTTATCCTCCCTGCTGAAGGCTCCAAGCCTGGCACCGTAGATATCAACTTCTTTAAAGTCAAGAGATTTTAATAACCATGTAATTTCAGTAGGAATATAATACCTTTCGTTGCATTCCAGTTTCTTTTCCACCCCGTTATCATCTGTAACTGTGGTGATGTTATGATCCCTGAATGTCATCAGATCAAAACTGTGACCTGAATAAGAAGCGTCCCCTTCTTTATTTGTGCTTTCGTGGAAATCCTTAACTGAATGGAACAACGGGAAAAGTCCGTTTAATGTGGTAAAAATAAACTTCCCCTTATCTTTCAGTGCCCTGGATGCACTCCGGAGTATCTGAAAATTCATCTCATCGGTTTCCATCAGGGGAAAGCCCCCCTCACATAGCATAATCACAATGTCAAATTCCTTACTAAACGTAAGATATCTGGCATCCTGCAGCTGAAAATCAATGGTAAGTCCCTCTTCAAGGGCTTTTTCATTGGCCCTTTTTAACTGGGATTCAGAAAGATCTACTCCGGTTACACGATACCCTCTTTTGGTCAGCTCAATGGTGTGCCGGCCGGTACCACAGCCAACATCAAGTATGCGTATATTCCTGTTGAAATCAATTTCCTTCTCAAGAAAATCACATTCACCCTGTGTTCCGGCAGTGAAACTTTCCATATCGTATTTCCTGCCGTAATCAGTGAAAAGTATTTCGTACCACTGCTTCATTTGATCTGATTAATTGCTGAATTTAGTCAGAACAGAATATCCTGTCAGTTTGCCCTTTTTGTTAAAAGTTTCATTTCTGACCACGCCCACTCCTTCGGCAATCCACTCAACAACACTGGTGTTTACAGTAATAAATCCTACCTTTGAAGTAGTATTGTATCTGATTTTGTAACAGGAAAATGTTCCTGCTTCAGTGGTTACGTTTTCTTTGGCTTCCACCTTTCTTCCTGTGATAGTAACAGTTACAGTTAACAGGGTAATTTCATTGTTTTTCACAACCATTTTAATATTACCATCAGGCAGGACATCGCCTGTTTTCAGGTTCGTGGGATAAGCCAGATTATCACCGGTGATTTCCATGCCCATTTCCTTATATGAGGACATAGTATTCGGATCCAGGAAATTCTGCATGTCAAATTTGAACACACCACCTTCACAGGCGAATTCAAGTTCAGCACTGTATACCTCACTTTCCTCAGCAGTATAGTTAGTGGATTTGACTTTAATTGTCACGTCACTGCCGCTGACTTTCTTATCAAGGATCTCCTGCCTTGCGATGGATGTCATTTTATTTTTCTGGTCATAAAATTTCATTTCCCTCATGGATCCCACCTTATCGGGGAAATACATTCTGCAGTCCTGTGCATTCAATAAAGGCATCAGTAATGACATAATGATGCCGGCAACGATAAGTTTAATCATTTTGTTCATAAGAATTTTTTTAAGTAAATTATATTCAAATGTATTCAATTTTAAACGAATGGGAAGCAAAAACCATGGTTTTTTTTAGCTGTCCCCTTTGTTCCCTTCATTTGTATAGTCCTAAAAAAGTTTACAAATATTTGGTTAATACTATATCGTTTTGTTCATAATAATTATTTCTAAATCAGCTTTAACTTGTCCGCCTCCATAAACCAATCGATATAATTTCTTTGTTGAGACAAAAAATGTTGTGTCTGTACGGCGGATTTTCATTCCGTCATTTTTCCAGGGATTGTCATCCACCATTCGGCGGACAGGCTCCCTGGCTATTCAAATTATACTCCGGGGTAA
>CAYVTV010000340.1:0-2022 GCA_964454295.1 uncultured Bacteroidaceae bacterium | reverse complement strand
TTGGTAATAATCTGAAAGATGGAATCTACCTTTACTCTGTTCATTATGTATCAAATGGAACTTTAACTAGTATAGCAACAGGAAAAATGGTTAAAAGATAGGATCTGCCAATTTTTTTAACGGTAATTGAAATCAAGATAATTTCTGACCTTGGGGCTGTCTAATAAGTTTTTTAACCACGATTAGAATCGTTATGGTTAAATATATTTTTACTTATTAGATAGCCCCAATGGTTTTTAGATAACCTATGGGAAGTAAAATCAATCGCCGAACCTTTTTAACTAAAGCATCTTGTGGAATGGGTGCTGTTGCTTTCAGCAGTACTGCTCATCCCAAGGTCTACTCTTCATGCATAGAGCCAATTAAAGGAAGCAGGAAAAAACTTACTGCTCCTTATACACTAGACAGGGAAGGATATATAGCTATTGCTTTGGGAAAACCCGAGTATATGTCTGGCAATCTCCATCCCATTTATCCTGAGGTACGTGCACATTGGTTAGACATAATCAGGTTCTGCCTTGACAGGGGTGTTGACGGTATCAATATCAGAACATCAAATCATACACAGTCGCCTGAAGAGTGGGAGTACGGATTTAATGAACCGGTAATAACAGCAGCCGGAGGCAAAACCGATTATCCAACCATCAGACATATAAATGGGAATGCATATACTCAATTTTTGCGCGAAGCACGTGAGCTTGTAAAAAGTTATGGAAAATATCTTACTATTCACTTATATTCACAGATGATCATGCCGGACGACAGGAGTAATCATTTGAATTATATACCACCGAATTTTGAATGGCAATGGGAAACATGGGTGAAGGAAATTGCCGATGAGCTGGAATTCAGGGGGGCATGGACACTCCGACCCTGGAACCTTCGGCAGTCATTGGAAGCTTTTAGCACTGTCACAAAAGCGGCTGGTAAACCTTTTTATTTCCAGGGTAATATGAAGGAACTGGGTTTTAAAAACCCTAACAGATACCCAATTACCGGTCAGGAACTTAAGATGGTTAAGCATAATCCGGAATGGAACGGTTTTGTTCTTTATGAAACTGCCAACTTCACACGGATGTATAAGGATGGAAGGTTGGAGGGAAGCCCTGAATTGGAGGAATTACTAAATGAATATTTATAAAAATCGAATTGAAATTAACCTTATCTTCGCATATTAAAAAATGATTCTAAACAAAAGACTCTAAAAATGGTTAAGAAAAATAAAAAGATGAACCGGATTGTTTTTAATGCCCTCCTTGTAAGCGGCATATTTTTAATGCAGGGCTGTGGATTGCAGAAGAATAATGAATTCGTTATAGTTAATCCGTATGAAACATATAAACCCTATCCCTACAAAGCCTCCCTCCATAATCATACCAGTTATCACCCGGAATACACCCATGCAACTGAATCGGGTGTTAAACGTATGAAGGATCATCGTGATTATGAAACCACTCCTCCCTATGGCATCGTTGCGATCTCCGATCATGGCCGGATAACTACTCCTGATAATACTACCCCGCCTGTTATTAACGGAAATAGTAAATATCCATGGGTAGTGGATGATATCCTGTGGATCCCGGGGAATGAAAGCAATATCGGAAATGGTCTGAAAGGTGGTGTTAATGGACATTTTCTGCTGACAAATGTTTCTCTGGAGCAGACAGACAAGTTGCACTGGTCCGTCAACGAAAATCCGGCTGCCGGAAGCGGATGGATTTATTCATCTGTTGAGATGCCTGCATCTGTTGAATTAAGTTTTGCCGGAACCGGGGTTAAATGGATCGCATGTAAGGATATGTACGGAGGGATAGCGAAAGTATATCTGAATGACTCCCTTGCAGGGGAGGCGAACCTGTATTCGCCATCCGAAATATATAACCAGGTGGTTTTTTCTATAAAGGGTTTGGTAAATCAGGCATATACACTGAAAATTGTATACGACAGAAAAGGAAACAGTGATGCACGGTATATGGCAAAAATCAATGTAGACATGATAGCGGTTCAACAGCCTGATGGCAG
>CAYVTV010000339.1:0-2189 GCA_964454295.1 uncultured Bacteroidaceae bacterium | reverse complement strand
CTTGACGTTTTCTTATCAAGCACATGCGAAAATATTGAGTTTTCTTTAATACACTGGTTAAATTTCTGTTCCGCAAAAAATGAAAGGTATTGTAAGAGAATATTTTTCCTGGTCGCGTTCTGAAGCGAGAAGCATAATTGCCATTTTGACAATTCTTGCAGCAACGATGATTTTCAAAATGACAATAAACAAAGTCAATCCATCTCCCGGTTATATTGATCCGCAATTGTCAGATCAGGTGAAAGACTTTATCAGCTCCTGTGAAAAGAGAACTGTAAATGACAAGGATTATCATGTGTCAGGTGAGGGTTATAATGATGCGACAATCAGACGGACAATTAATTACAGTAAATTTAATCCCAATGCTGACAGCCTCGGCAAGCTGATTACTGCCGGATTGAGAAGGGATATTGCCACAAATATTATCCGATACAGGGAAGCAGGCGGAAGATTCAGAGAACCGGAGGATTTAAAGAAAATTTACGGGATGAACGACTCCCTGTACCATGTTCTTTCTGCTTATATTATAACAGGTCAGCCGGTAGTAAAAGCATCCGCAGGGGGCATGAATCCCATAAAAAATTCTGATCCTGCTTTGACAATTAAAATAATAGGTTTAAACAATGCTGACACTACTGATCTAAAACTGATAAAAGGGATTGGTTCAGTTTATGCGAAAAGAATTGTGAAATACAGAGAGTTACTAGGGGGATTTTATTCTTACAGCCAGTTATATGAAATATTCGGACTGGACACATTACAATACTGCAATATTATTCAAAATACCTTTCTGGACACTTCCGGTATAAGACAAATCAATATAAATGAGGTCACTGAATCCGGACTTAAATCTCATCCCTATTTGAATGCCTATAATGCAAGATCAATCATGTATTACAGGAAAACGGCAGGTATAATCAGGTGTCTGGATGAATTAACAGAGAACGGAGTTTTGCCGGCAGAAGTATATGAGAAATGTAAATACTATTTTACGCCGGGAGCAGGATATGATAATAGTCTTGATGCAGGAGTTTCTGAAAAGTGAGATTCAGGAAATAATGAAATATTCTCTTTACTGTCTAAGATGTAAATTTTCCTTATAAAGTACGTTAAAAATAGTTAAAATTTATCGTTAGTTACTGTTTTTTTTAGTATTTTTATAAAACATATTGAAGTGTATTATACCATAAAAAAAATCATCTCTTGTCAATCTGCTTTTTTTTGAGAATCTGTAAATAAGGTTGAAAAAAAATTATTTTTCATTTTTTTTTGATTATCAGATAATGAATTAATAAATTTGCGCCTCATTAAAAAGTTAAGATATGATAGTAATACCTATTAAAGAAGGCGAAAACATAGAAAGAGCGCTTAAAAAGTTCAAGAGGAAATTTGAAAAAACCGGAGTTGTTAAGGAGTTGAGGGTAAGGCAAGCGTTTACAAAACCTTCTGTAAAGAAAAGACAGGAGAAACTGCGTGCAATCTATGTACAGCAATTACATCAGGAAGAGGAATAGGGTTATTCAATCGTTGTCTGTACAGGAGAGCAGGAGTTTAATTAACATTCCTGCCCATGATCAGTAAGGATAATTATTTGTCATATCTCCGTTATGAAAGGCGTTGTTCGCTCCACACTGTCGATGCATACGACAAGGATCTTCAGCAATATTTTACATTTTGTTGTGAAAACCGTATAGAAAGCGATTATCCTGATCCGAAAACAATTCGTCTCTGGATTGTGGATCTAATGGAGTCTCAGCATTCTGCCCGTTCCGTAAACCGTAAAATTTCCGCATTAAGAAGTTATATTCGTTTTTTAATCAGGGAAGGGGAGATGCAATCCGATCCTTTAAACAGGATTATTAAACCAAAAACCAGTAAACGAAATCCGGTCTTTATAACTGAAGACAAATTAAATAATATACTTGATTCATATCAGTTTGGAGATGATTTTGAGGGGAAGCGCAATCGTTTGATCGTTGAGATATTATATCAGACAGGTATCAGAAGAGCTGAATTAATTTCACTGACTGTTCAGTCTGTTGATATCAGGAATAAAAGTCTGAAAGTATCCGGAAAGCGGAATAAAGAAAGGATAGTTCCATTAACTGCATATATTGTAAGGCTTTTAGAGGAATATATATTAGTAAGGAATGAGGAATTTCCGGGGATAGCGGCAAAGGAGTTGTTTT
>CAYVTV010000338.1:0-2255 GCA_964454295.1 uncultured Bacteroidaceae bacterium | reverse complement strand
TTCAGAAAACAGAGAGTTTGGGTATGTACATCGGGATCTTACCTGCCTGGGGAAAGTATTATATTAATAATAATGATCCTGACATGCGACTCTTTACTGAATCAACAGCTTTTAATTATGGATTTTTTATAGGAGATAGATACCGTGAATATCCGCATATTATCTGGATACTTGGTGGTGATATATGGAAGATTGACAGACCTGTAGATTGCAGACCAATATATCGGAAAATGGCTGAAGGTATAGCAAAGGGCGTGACCGGACATGCTCCGTCCTGGAATGAGTCTGATCCGGTTTGGGAGGAAGTGATGATTACTTTTCATATTAATGGAACATCTGCCACATATTTTAACGATGATGCATGGCTTAGCCTTAATATGATAGAGAGTTCTGATCCTGATCTTTATGAGGTGGTAAGTAAATCTTACAACACTACTCCCATCAGGCCTTTGCTGCATGGTGAAGGCTGGTATGAAGGCTGGATATTCACAGATGAATACAAGTCCGCCAGGGTTACAAGGAGACAAATGTATCATGTAATTTTTGGGGGTGGCCTGGGAGGTTGTGTGTATGGTGTGGCACAAACAAATAAAGGCTTGAAGGATCAGCTTACCAAATTTCGGCCGGGATGGAGGGACAGGCTGGATACTGAAGGGGCACAGGCAGTAAGGCCCCTGCGTAATCTGCTCGATCAACGTAACTGGTGGGAACTGGAACCGGATCAAAGTCTTATCGTCAGCGGAAAAGGGAGTGGTGAGACATTAAAAGCAGCCTGCATATCATCTGAGGGAAATGAAATACTGGTGTTTTTTGCGGACAATACACCTGCTCTGATCAGCCTGGATGGTATCTCAAGTCACGATTCTGCAAAGGCTGTCTGGTTTGATCCAGGGAACGGATATACCAGCGATGAAGGGATGTTCTCAACCAATCAGATAATCACGTTTCGCCCTCCGGAAGAATGGGAGGATGCTGTACTTATCATTGAAGGAGTTGAGTCTAAGGTGACAACTGGAAGGATGAAAAAAAATATCTTTCCAGAAGAAGAATGGTTAGTGTCTTCTCCTGAACAGCAAGGTGTTAATTCGGAAAAAATGATGAAGGCCATGAATTACCTTAAATCTTCAGTTAACAAGAATGGGATTGATGAAGTGATAATTGTGCGGAATGGTTATGTAATCTTTGAGGGAAGCAATACCAGCCGGGTACATTCTGTCTGGTCATGTGGAAAAACATTTACAAGTACTGTATTAGGGCTTCTTATTGATGAAGGAACAGTTTCACTGGATGATTATGCAGCTGATTATGAGCCGCTGTTGCAGGAATTTTATCCGAATGTAACCTTCCGTCATTTTACAACCATGACATCCGGATATAATGCAACAGGAAAGAACCGATGGGACGGGATCTCTGAAGATTGGTCATGGACACCCTATGATCCGGATAAACCTTTCTATCCTCCCGGTACAGAATATGCATACTGGGATGAAGCTATGCTGATGTTTGGACGAGTGCTCACAAGAATATTAAACGGGACGATGGAAAGTTATCTGAAAGAAAAAATCGGTATACCTATTGGAATGGAATTTACCTGGGAACACGAGGGTGACTTGCAGGGATTATCAATTAATAATGGATCTGGTGCAGTTCACATTAATGCGAAAAATTTTGCCCGATGGGGATGGCTGTTTTTAAATAAAGGGAATTGGGATGGAGTGCAACTTCTTAGTAAGAAATGGATAAATGAAGCTGCCTCTGTTCAGGTTTCATCTACTATCCCTGTTGCTGATACCGACAGAAAAGATACTGAAGGCTCTGGTTGTTACGGATTTAACTGGTGGGTGAATTGCAAAAAGGCAGATGGAAATTTAAAACTTCCAGGCGCTCCTGAGGGAATTTTTTGGGCTTCCGAACTGAACAATAACAGGTGTTTTGTAATCCCTCAATGGAACATGGTTGTGGTAAGAATGGGAACGGATGGTAATATTGATAATGCTGATGAAGTATACGGTACATTTATTGAAATGCTTGGCGATGCTTTGGTTGATTGATACTGTAAAATGTTAAAGAGGAAACATATTATACCAATAACATAAAACTAAAATTTTCCCAAATGAAGAAACGATTACTTATATTATTATGTTTTGCAGGTATATTATCTGCTCATGCCCAGATTGATCTGGTACAATCCAAAGCACAAGGTTTTCCTGCCGGCACATTTGTCCAGGTGGAACTGGATGCCATACCTGCTGAGG
>CAYVTV010000337.1:0-2266 GCA_964454295.1 uncultured Bacteroidaceae bacterium | reverse complement strand
ATTACTGGTGATCCATGAGTAATCCTTTAAGTAACTGGGAAGTATTCCTTTTTCAATTAATGCTTTTTCAGCCATTTCAACAGTTTCTTTTGGCAAATCATCTCCTGCCCAGTCGAGTGCCAGCGCAACAGCAAGAGACATCCTTGACGCATCCAGGTAGTGGGAGGGATTCCAGTCAGTATAATTACATACAGCCTTCAGCTCCTTGTCAATGCGGTCAAGAATTATCGGATCTTTATCAACCAGGTAAACTATTCCCAGTGTGCTTAATCCAACATTTGTATTCATTCGTTTCTTGTCCCGAATGACTCTTTCCGGCAAAGGAAGGGATAATATTGATGCTGCATCTGACTTAATTGCCTCATAAAAGGATTTTACAAGAGGGTCTGTATTTAGTTTCTTTCTAAGGGTACGCTCAATATCTGATGTAAGAATAAGCCGTGGAGATTGCTTCCTGATATTCTTCTTAAGATATTCAACTGTCATAGGATTGTTAAGTTTGTAATTGTCATCCTCCTGGGCAAATGTTATACACTTCGTAAAAAACGCAAAGAATAGTATGCTGAGAATCGTTAATTTCATGATATTTTATTATTTATTGAATAAGAATGTCTATCGTTCATAATATTTTCACAATACAATTTAACCGGTAAAATTAATCTCTGAGAATTTTCACTATTTCAGATCCTGCAAGAATAAATGCTCCAACACCATAAGGTGCGCTCCATGCAGCGTCAACTTCACCGGGTGCAGCTCCGGGTAATTGTACATAACCCAGTTTCCCATCATCGTCAACACAATCTGTTAGTGCATTCCAGGATTTTATCACTACAGGCAAATAAACTGATTTATCAAGCAACTTATAATTAATGCCCCATGCCAGAGCATAACAGAAGAATGCGGTGCTGCTTGCTTCAGGACTTTCATACGATTCAGGATCAAGTAAACTTGACCGGAACATACCGTCAGAAGGCTGAAGGCCTGTAATACGTTCGGCCATTTGGACATATAGTTCAATATATTTACTTTTCGAAGGATAATAATCAGGCATATCTTCGATGATTTCAGCTAATGCTGCAAGTACCCATCCATTACCTCTGCTCCAGAATACCTTTTTCCCATTCTTTTCAATCATTTCGAAAAACCGGTCATCACGATAAAATAAAGAATCGTCTTTATCATAAAGATATTCGGTTGTTTGCCACCATTCCCTGTCCATGAAATCAATATATTTC
Source organism: uncultured Bacteroidaceae bacterium (assembly GCA_964454295.1). Classification (GTDB taxonomy): domain Bacteria; phylum Bacteroidota; class Bacteroidia; order Bacteroidales; genus CAYVTV01. The sequence goes on along the minus strand of CAYVTV010000337.1, from coordinate 1,031 downwards.
TGATCACCAGTAATGTTAGTCAATTTTACCCATGTTGGTGGCGACATATACAAAGCGTCACACCAGCTCCACCTGTTTTTCCCATCGGCAATACTAAGTGTTTGATTATATGGATTTTTTATAATCCAATCAAATCGCATTTCAATATCCATCTTCATTACTGGATCCCCCGTCATTTTATACATATCGAGGTACATTTTTCCAACACAATGATCATCTGCGTTATATATTCTATCTCCAAGTTTCCAGGAATTTGCATTACCTATTACTTGCAATGCATCAGAGTATACAGGTTTTGAGGATATATAAGAAAGCTCAACCAACGAAGACAAAAATGGAGCCATTTCCCATTTGCGTGATCCTGTATCTCCTAAACGAATATATTTTATTTGTGAACCTGTGACTCCTGATTTATTGGTTATGGTATTCTGTACAGCTAATGGCAGTTGACAAAAAGAAATATTCTGATTATTTATAGCTCCATAATTGCGCCAGGATTCTAAACAGGTATCAGTTTCATTTTCTAAGAAACCGGCATCCAGAATACGCATCAGACATCCATCCCAAAGAATCTGTGCACGTTTACCTTTTTTTGTAGAAGGATCATTAAACCTTAAGTCGATCCTTAACGGGTTATTCAACTGCCAGTCAGCAGCCTTTTCCATCAACTCTATGATACTTTTAACATTTGATTCTTTTGTATCCTCGCCAGATAAGTGTCCGGAAGAAGAAACCAAGAAAAAAAAATTGATAATTGATAAAAAATATATTTTTTTCATAAAATAAAAATTCATAAAAAAACCATTGCACAGGGAAAAACTCCTGCACAATGGCTTAATTAGTAATTGTCCTCTAATTCATAGTATAACGTTTTATACTAACTGTCATAGTTTTCGCTGAGTTATTAACTGAATTAACAAAAATATACGCCCGGTATTTGCCGTCTGCAGTTTCAATCCAGGCTCCTGCATCAGTTTTCAGATTAATTGCATAATCAGGAGCATCGAAAATATTGAGATTTTCGAAGTCAG
>CAYVTV010000336.1:0-2308 GCA_964454295.1 uncultured Bacteroidaceae bacterium | reverse complement strand
GTATTACTATGCAGATGTCAGAGCCCTGGATTTCAACAATGCGAATGCTGTCAGGATCATTAACGACTGGGTAGCATTAAAAACGCATGATAAAATCAAAGATGTGCTTGACAACATTCCCCCGGATGCTGTAATGTATCTGATCAATGCCTTGTATTTTAACGGAATGTGGAAATACCAGTTTGATGAAAAAAATTCATTTACAGGTAGTTTTTATGGCGAAAATGACGTGGTACAGGTAAAATATATGAAGAATGAAAGTTCATACCCTTATTTTGAAAATGATATGTTAAGTGCGGTTGAATTACCCTATGGGAACGGGAACTACGTTATGCATGTGTTTCTTCCCAAAGCAAGTAAAAGCCTTGACGAAATAATACAGTCCTTAAACCCGGAAACCTGGAAAACATGGATGGATTCATTTAATCTCAGAGATGAGGTGGAAGTACAATTACCCAAATTCAAATATGAGTACAAGACATTGTTAAACGATCCTCTGATTGAGATGGGATTAGGGATTGCATTTAACGGACCTGCCGACTTTTCAGGTATTTCACCGGATTATGATCTTTATATCTCCCGTGTCATTCACCAGACTTTTATCGATGTTAATGAAAAGGGTACAGAAGCGGCCGCTGTAACGGTTGTTGAAATACGATATACCTCCATGCCTGAGAAGACAAGCTTTATAGTCGACCGGCCATTTATTTATTCCATAAGTGAGAAAAATACCGGGGCGTTGTTGTTTATGGGGAAGGTGGGAAATCCACAATACCAGTGAAATGATATCCCTTTGTGTAAACCTTTGTGTCCATTGTGGTTTACTTATTATGGTTAACCACAATGGACACGAAGGATAACACGAAGGGACACAAAGGCAATAATTACAAATGTATCACCTCTCCGTATGCTGCCGCCGCAGCTTCCATAATAGCTTCAGACATGGTCGGATGGGGATGAACGGATTTGATCATCTCATGTCCGGTTGTTTCCAGGTTCCTCGCTACCACAATTTCAGCGATCATCTCGGTAACATTTGCCCCTATCATGTGTGCCCCCAGAAGTTCACCATATTTTGCGTCGAAGATAAGTTTTATAAATCCGTCTTTTTCTCCCGAAGCGCTGGCTTTACCCGATGCCGAAAAAGGAAATTTCCCGACTTTAATCTCATATCCGGCTTCCCTGGCAGCCTTCTCCGTATAACCCACCGAAGCCACTTCAGGATTAGTGTAGGTACATCCCGGAATATTTCCGTAATTAACAGGCTGGGGATTCAGTCCCGCGATCTTTTCCACGCAGGTTATTCCTTCGGCTGAAGCCACATGGGCAAGCGCCGGTCCGTGTACGATGTCACCAATGGCATAGACACCTTTTATGTTGGTCCGGTAATAATCATCCACCTTAACTTTCCCCTTTTCCACCTTTACACCGGTTTCTTCAAGGCCGATATTTTCAATATTAGGTGTTACACCAACTGCTGAAAGTACAATTTCCGCCTCATGCTCCTCATTCCCCTTTGGGGTTTTGACCTGCACCTTACAAACATCTCCGGCAATCTTTACCGACTCCACGGTTGACCCTGTCATTACTTTAATCCCTGCTTTTTTAAACGACCTCTCCAGTTGTTTGGATATTTCTTCATCTTCCACCGGCACCACATTGGGCAGGAACTCCACCAGGGTGACCTGTGTCCCCATGCTGTTGTAAAAACCGGCAAATTCACTGCCTATAGCACCCGAACCCACTACGATCATAGATTTCGGCAACTTTTTCAGGTTCATGGCTTCCCTGTAACCGATGATCTTTTTACCGTCCTGCTTCAGGTTTTCCAGCTCTTTCGATCTCGCCCCGGTAGCCAGAATAATATGATCTGCTTCAATAATGCTTTTTTTCTTGTCAGGGGAAGTGACTTCCACCTTCGATGGCCCGGTTAACTTTCCATTACCCTCAATCACATCGATCTTATTCTTTTTCATCAGAAACTGCACCCCCTTGCTCATACTTTCCGCAACCGCCCTGCTTCGTGCTATTACTGCAGGGAAATCGGGTTTTACGTTCCCTTCAACTTTTAATCCGTAATCGGATGCATGTTTAAAATAATCATATACCTGTGCACTCTTAAGTAATGACTTGGTAGGGATACAACCCCAGTTCAGGCATATCCCGCCAAGGGATTCGCGTTCAACAACGGCAGTTTTGAGTCCGAGCTGTGAGGCACGTATTGCAGCCACATAACCACCCGGGCCGCTTCCGATAATAACTAGGTTATACTTCATTGGAATTTTCTTTTGTGTATGGTATTAATATA
>CAYVTV010000335.1:0-2362 GCA_964454295.1 uncultured Bacteroidaceae bacterium | reverse complement strand
ATAGTTGGAAATCCCAGTGCATCAACCACTACCTGACCTGCCTCATTCTTAATAAATCCTTTGGTATAAACTTCACCAAAGGGTTGACCTTCATATATCCAGGTATTCCCCTGCGATAAATTGGGAGAAGAAATCTCATATTTCTTGACTGTTTCATACAATTCAATGACCTTGTTCCAGTTACGTGCAAAATTCAGGTTCATACTCCAGTTCATATCAGCTGTCATTATTGGTCTTGCGTTAAAAATCAATTCAACACCCTGATTTTGTATATTACCTGTGTTTATCCATCCGCTTCCAAACCCTGAAGAAGGAGGAGAAGACACAAGAATTAGCTGGTTATATGTATTTGATTTGTAAAGTGTAAAGTCTACTCCAAGTCGATGCTCCAGAACCCTGATCTCACCACCAGCTTCCCATGATTTTGTATTTTCAGGTATCAGGCTTACAGGAACTTTGGTAGTTTTAGGTTGAAGGAAACCTACCGGACCACTGGCTGTAGCATTATAAGTCTGAAATATCTGTGCAAATCCTGCATCGTTACCTACTTCAGCATAAGAAGCCCTGATTTTTACAAATGACAATAGTTCCGGAAGGTCTACCATATCAGAAATAATGCCGGTTAAACCCACTGACGGATAAAAATAATTATAGGGTGAGGGTAATGTTGAACTCCAGTCATTACGTGCTGTTATATCCAGGTACAAATAATTACGGAAGTTAACTTGACCCATCCCATAAATGGCCTGCTTCTGAATCTTTGACTCAGCATCGGAAGTAGTTACATTTTCTCCGTAATTTAATGCAAACTTATTTTCAACACTTAATCCCCCTGCATTTGAAGTCATTCTTCTTCCGTAAGTATCTTTCACTTCCGCTCCCACATTCATACCCAACCTGAAATCATTGGTTAACTGTTTGTCAAATACTAATAATGCATCCCCTGTAAGGTTTTTACTTTTTCTGAATTCGGTTGTATAATCACCTTTCCCTGACCAGATGTATTTTGTGTCCCACCATGATTTTTCTTCTTCGTCATAATTTGACATATTCAGTCCGCCTCGTACCTGTAAAAATAACCAATCCGTAAAATCATACTTTAATAAAGCAAAGGTATTCACCCTGTTAATAGTGCTTGGTGTTTCATTTGCGTACATCGACCAGTAAGGATTATTCACATTAGTATTATCAGGTGCCCACACATTCTGTCTTAAAGAAAAATCTTCGGTATAATAATAATAGTTCTTAAGGTCAGCAGTCCGGTGACTTCTGGGCATTCTGTTCAACTGATGCATAACGCTGAACTGAGCATCACCAACATCCACATTATCTTCAATAAACTGATTGAAATAGGTAATCCTGAAATCCATATTAAGATTTTTTGCAATTTCAGAATTTAGCCGGAGGTTGAAGTTATGACGCTGCATTTTATTTGTTGGGACAACCCCCTTTGCAGCAGTATTACTATAGGAAAAATAAGCGGTTGCTTTGTCAACACCTGTACTGTATGATATAGTATTTATTGCGTTAATCCCGACATTAAAAAAGTCCCTGACATTGTCCGGTTGTGGTTCGAGCTTTGTCTGCTTCCCTGTCCAGTCGGTAACCGTTTGTCCTGTCATTTTCGGCCCCCAGCTGTAAATCTCAACATTTGGGAGAAAGTTGCCATCCATACCCTGAGCATATTCATCCTGGAATTCAGGATATAAATAAGGAAGATCAAAAGTAGTGACGGAGTTGATCTCCAATGCTGCTGCCTGTCCTGCCCTTCCTCTTTTTGTGGTAAGAACAATAACCCCATTGTTGGCACTTGAACCGTATAATGCAGCTGCGGCGGGTCCTTTCAGCACGTTCATACTTTCAATGTCATCAGGATTAATTCCTGATAGTCCTGCACCTGAACTGCTAAGCGGAATACCGTCAACGACTATCAACGGCTCATTATTACCATTAATAGACCGGTCTCCACGGATGATAATTCTTGGATCACCTGCCACACCACCTGCACCTGACGATGTCGTTATGGAAACACCGGCTACCTTACCTGCCAGTGCATTTCCAAGGTTGATCTCCTTAATCGTTGTAATTGCATCCATATCTAATTGCTGGGTCGAATATGTCAGGGTACGTTTACTCTTTTCCAGCCCCAGAGCAGTTACAACTACTTCCTCAAGTTTAAGAACATCAGGTTCAAGATTGATATCAATAGCCGTACGGCCTTCAATATTAACCTTCTGTGTGAGATAACCAATGAACGAATACACCAGTACTGCATCCATTGACGGAACTTCAATGGTATAACTGCCATTTAAGTTGGTTATAGTACCCCGAGTTGTGCCTTCAACGACAATATTCGCACCTG
>CAYVTV010000334.1:0-2381 GCA_964454295.1 uncultured Bacteroidaceae bacterium | reverse complement strand
GGTTTTCCTGCCGGCACATTTGTCCAGGTGGAACTGGATGCCATACCTGCTGAGGGTAATCTTTTGATGGCCTTTTTAGGTTCCCCTACCGACAGTTCCAATCATTTTTTCCCTACAGAATCAGGCTGGACTTTTCTTACGGATGAAATATCCAATGCCAGGTTGCATGTATTCTACAAGTTTGCCGGGGCAAGTGAGAATAAAAAAAAGACATTTTTAACTCCCCATTTGAACAGCAACTATACGGCTATTGTGGCAGAATATGTGAATGCAGTGAGCATTGCAGGATTTGTTACAAATAGTAGTGAAGATGCAGTAAACTCTTTACAGTTTGACCCTGTGAATACCAGGGCCGGACAGCGCGCTGTGGCAGCTTTTGCGGCCAGGCAGTTAAGTACGGATGCGATAGTGTGGAGTGATGGCTTTGAAGCCCGTGCATCCGTCACGGTGGATCCGGAGGGATCACCCCTGGGTTCAGCCATGAGTGATTTCATGGTTACAACTGACAGTGAGATTCAAACCACAGCCAGCTGGGCTCCCTTGGCAGAGCCCGGTGGTATATTGCTTTTACTAAGTGAAGAATTGATTACCTATGACGCAAGCTTTAATATCAGGGATGAAGCTGATGAGACATTATCAGGTGCTATAGTTACCTTCAACGGGGTTAGGAAAGAGGCGGGTGAATATACAGTAACGGGGATAAGAAGCGGCACGTATGATTACATGGTGGAAAAGGAGGGGTATTTAACATACAAAGGACGTATTACGGTTGTGGAGGACGGTACAGAGGATGTACTTCTTTATGCGCTCACTCCTGGTAAATATTATGTTTCGGCCGACGGAAATGATTCGAATCCGGGGAATACTCCGAGGGCACCGTGGAAGACGATAAACAAAGCTCTCTATTTTACTTTTCAAAACGGGGATGATGTATATTTACGCTGTGGGGATACATTTACCCCGTCAGATTACTGGAATATTGGCTGGGAAGGGACAGCAGAAGATCCTGTAGTGATCGGAGCATATTATATGGAAGGAGAGATTGCGGTTCATAGTGTGAATGAAGAAGGAAGACCAATTGTCAGTGGAAATAATTTCAATGTACCCCGGAACACATGTTTTAGTTCAATAGATCAGTATCGCGGGTTAATTAGTGTAAGGAGCAAGGATCACATACATTTAAAAGACCTTCATATTCTTAAGTCTGGTTTTTATGGGATCTCTGTGGAAGGGGATATTATTTCCGGGACAAACTCTGCCTATTTCTTAATTCAGAATTTAAGGATTGAAGAAGCATTCAGAGCAGGAGTTTATGTAGGAGTTAATTACATAAATTACGGAATTATAGAAGATTGTGAAATATCCGGTCCTGAAAATGGACTTGGAATTGAATGCAACAGAGAGTCTAACGGAATTACTGTTGCCCATTGTCCCTTTTCAAATATGTTAATCCGGAATAATCTAATATACGAGATATCCGGTCGAGGCATAACATCATGGACTTCAAGCAATGCACTTTATAAAAATCATGGACATTTAGTTATAGAGGATAATGTTATCTGGAATACCCGGATTAATGATATATATGTAGAAAAATCAGAAAATGTCAATGTCCGGCGTAACATGTGCATGGGAGCAGGACCTGATGTTCAGAACAATGGCTTCTTCCTGACATATGCAGAAGGCAGAGGATGGAATGACAAGGGTATATGGGTGAATTGTGATGCTTCAGGAGACGAAACAGGTCAAACCAGCAGTTATCTTAGGGACATACAGATATCAAATAATCTGATTGCAAACCATAGAATGGGAATGGGCATCGCCTCAGCGCATGAAACTGGAGAGCGTATAATGAAAAATATATACTTCGCCAATAATACACTTATAAGTAATTATTACAATATTTCCGTAGGAGAAAAACTTTCCGGTTATACCATGGAAAATGTTGAATTTAAGAACAATATCTCTTTTTGTCCTCCCGGCGATATTTCCCTGGATACGGAAACAGAACAATCCTGGTGGGCAACGAAGATTATATGGGATTATAATGCGTGGTCTTCACCCAGGGTATTTGCGAAGGGGAATAATGATATTGTTATTGATCCGTATTTCGTAAAAACCACTGGATGGCAGGATCTTACTCACATCGCATCAGCTGAGAACTTCAGCCTCAGTAGTGGCAGTAATGCCATTGATGCAGGAACACCCCTCCCTGTTCTTTTTACAACTGATTACTTTCTCACGGAAAGGCCGTTAGGTTTAGCCTGGGATATAGGGGCGATTGAGTATACCCCGGTGGTTCAGGTAAAATTCCCGGTCAATCCTGTGGAACTCGTTAATCTTTATCCTAATCCTTCTTCGGGGAAATTAAATATTGAATT
>CAYVTV010000333.1:0-2402 GCA_964454295.1 uncultured Bacteroidaceae bacterium | reverse complement strand
TTAATTATCCAATTATTTAAATCAGATTCCATACATTAGCATTTTAACTTATAAGCTCTTAAAATTTATTATAAATGACTCTTGACTTTAGTAAACTAAACGGACTTATTCCCGCAATTATCCAGGATGATTCAACTCACAGGGTATTGATGCTGGGATTTATGAATGAAGAAGCTGTTCAAAAAACTATTGAAACCGGTAATGTTACTTTTTACAGTCGTACTAAAAAGCGTTTATGGACAAAAGGAGAGGAGAGTGGTAATTTTCTCCGCCTTGTGAGTATGCACGAAGATTGCGACTCTGATACACTCCTGATTAAAGCAGTTCCTGTGGGGCATGTCTGTCATACCGGAAATGATACCTGTTTTAATGAGCAGAACCTTAAATTAAAGCAAACTGATTTTATTGTTACATTGCAGGATATCATTCACGAACGGAAAAAAAATCTTCCTGAAGGATCTTATACCTCTAAGTTATTCCGGCAGGGTATAAATAAGATAGCCCAGAAGGTAGGAGAGGAAGCCGTTGAGTTGATAATTGAAGCAAAGGATGACAATAATGAACTCTTTCTTAATGAAGCGGCTGACCTTATGTATCACCTGCTGGTGTTACTATCAGCTAAGGATTTTGATATAACTGATGTGGTTGAAGTTTTGCAAGAGAGACATAAATAGAAGTTAGCATTTTCAATATATCTTAGTATATTTGAACAGACTGAGAATATTCTTAAATTCTTCTGCTCATGGATGATTTCTTCAAATATCTTACACCGGGTGAATATGATAAGGAATGGGGATTATTTTTAAATGTGGCAGGGACTGCTAAAATTTTACCCGGTATTGAATATCCGCCCGGGGAACATCCGGCCGGATACTTTTTTAACTGGGAGAACGGGAGAGTACTCAATGAATATCAGGTGAATTATATTACAGAAGGATATGGCATGTATGAGAGTAAAGCAGGAAAATTCCAGGTTAAGCCAGGTACATTTTTTCTCACTAAACCGGGTGACTGGCACCGGTATAAACCTAAAAATTCAACCGGTTGGACTGAGAATTATGTGGGATTCAATGGTTCCATCGCAAAAAAGCTGATGACAAATTCACATTTCAATAATTATAAGCCGGTTACCTTTATTGGATACAGGGATGAAGTAATAGATGTTTATTATAATATTTATGAATGCATAAAAGGCGAAAAACCTGGATTTCAGCAGGTCTCTGCCGGAATGGTAATGAAATTGCTGGGATTGCTTGTCTCATTTAATAAACAGCGTAGTTTCGTTGAAACACGGGTTGAAAAAATCATTCAGAATGCCTGTTTTATGATCCGACAGAATATAGAACAGGAAATTGATTTCAGAAAATTTTCAGAGGAGAACAATATCGGATATTCACATTTCCGTAAAATGTTCAGAAAGTATACGGGACTGCCACCCTTACATTATCATATGGATTTAAAGATAATTCGAAGCAGGGAGTTACTTCTGTCTACTGATAAAAGTATAAAGGAAATAAGTTATGAGCTCGGATTCGGCTCAGCTTTTTATTTTAGCAGAATGTTCAGAAAAAAAACAGGTACATCTCCGGTAATGCTGAGAAAAAGACATTGAAATTAGCCTGGCTCTGGTTTCAATTCTTGTCTTTTATGAACTGTCTGTCTAAATAAAGTTAGAATCATGTTAACTTACACTAAGGACGGAACAATCTTCATTATAACTTTTTAGGTGATATTTATATCGAACTCGCGTTAAATTAATTGCAAAATTACAGAGGACGAATCTCTTTTAAATCCAGATCTAATTCCGGTTCCGATTTAAGACCAAGTTGTTTGGAAACCACCAGAGCTGCACCAAGTGAAGTGGCATTGTCAATTTTTGAGGTATACACCTTTTTATCCCTGAATTTATCAGCTAATAGCCCGGTAAACAATTCATTTCGTGCAAAACCACCGGATATATATACAGAGCTTGTTTTATCATTTTCCGCGACAATCAGGTTTATTGACTCAACTACCAGTCTGGTAAGGTCAATCATCAGCCGGTGGTATGCTTCTGTAAAATTTGAGAACCTGCCTGAATTAATCTTCGTATCTACATAATCCACAGGAACCCTGTTTCGGAAAAACTCAGCATCAGGATTATTTTCCCGATGGAGTTTGTTTATTAATTCTTTGTCCGGTTTGATATTTTTATAATAATTGTTATCAACCTTGAAAAGTTGGCATAATCGTTCTGAGTTAACATCATGGATATGACCGAGAAATACTCTGGATGATTTCACCGGTTTCTGATTTACACTCATATAGCATAAACTGTCGTTTTCCAGTTGATATGAAGTAAGTGGTGCGTAATTGAAAGGATTCATGTTGATGCACCATGTTCCGGTTGAGAGCAGAATAAA
>CAYVTV010000332.1:0-2447 GCA_964454295.1 uncultured Bacteroidaceae bacterium | reverse complement strand
AGCCCCCTAAGGAAATACAGGCACAAATAATATTATTACCTTTCCCGGAACCGGAACGATCCTGCCTTATTAAATTAAATTTAACACCATCTTATCATCCGCCTGTATAATCTCATAAAACATTTATTGACAATCAGTAATAATTCCATTTTTTTAACCCAAAATGATTATATTTCCCCGCCGCCGAAGGCGGCGGGGAAATATAATCATTTATTTTACACTAAAACCAATATTAAGGAATTAACATTGATTGACAATAATCATACCCCTTTTATCTATATATATCTATATTATTAACCTGAGGTATAGTACAATATGAAAAAGATAATAAATATCGGGCTCATAGGATTCGGAACTGTGGGTTCCGGTGTTTTTAACATAATAAAAGAGAACCATGAAGTAATATGCATAAGAACCGGTATGGAGTTAGTAATTAAAACCATCTGCGACCTTGATACTGAAAAAGTTAAAAAGATTGCAGGAGCTGCTTCTGTAACAGAGAACTGGAGGGACATTACCGATGATCCGGAAATTGATATTGTGGTTGAACTTATTGGCGGGACTGAACCGGCAAAGAGCATAATAACTGAATCGCTGCAGAACGGGAAAAATGTTGTTACTGCAAATAAAATGCTCCTTGCAGTAAACAGCATTGAAATCCTTGAAACATTGATAAAAACAGGAAATTCCATAGGCTTTGAAGCAGCAGTTGGAGGAGGGATACCCTGCATACTGACACTTAAAAAAGGGCTGGTTGCAAACCGGATTAAATCTGTTACAGGAATATTAAACGGAACTACAAACTATATACTTACTAAAATGGAGGACGAGGGAATATCATTTGCCGGGGCGCTTAAAGATGCCCAGGAAAAAGGTTTTGCCGAATCTGATCCCACCTTCGATGTTGAAGGTATAGATGCAGGGCACAAAATCGCACTCCTGGCCATGCTCTCCTACGGCAGATCATTTAATTTCAGCGAAATTTCAATCGAAGGAATTACAAAGATAAGCCCTATTGATATTTCATACGCCAATGACATGGGTTATGCGATTAAGCTGCTTGGAATAACAAAAATGGCAAAGGGGAAACTGGACATTCGAGTTCACCCCACAATGATCCCCAAAGACCACCCCATGGCTTCAGTGAGGAATGAATTCAACTCCATAATGTTTGATACAGATATGGCTGATGCAGTTGTTCTTAACGGCCGCGGCGCCGGGAGCAGACCCACCTCATCAGCAGTAATAAGCGATATAGTTGAACTGGCGGACAAAAAGGAATTTCTGGGAAAATTTACAGGCCAGGCGGAGCTTATGCTCCCCAGTGAAAGGGTTTCAAGATACTATATAAGGCTGCAGACTGAAGACAGCCCCGGTATTCTTTCACAGATATCAGGTGTTCTGGGGAATCATAATATATCCATAGCCTCTGTAATACAGAAAGAGGTGAGTGATGCATATGTACCGCTGATTATTGTTACACATGAAGCGATTGAAAGTGAAATATTTAAATGTATAAATGAAATTGAAAATTTTGAATTTGTTAAAGAAAGTATAACCATTATTCGGGTTGAAGATCTATAAAGAGGGATATAATGAACAATTACAAAGCTGAATTCAGATGTATATCCGGGTGTACAGAAAGATACCCCCTTGATGAAATAGTATACAGGTGTAGAAACTGCGGCTCCCTTCTTGAAGTACACCACGACATGGAAAAACTTGCGGCTAAAAGCGCTGCAGAATGGAAAGAAATATTCGATAAAAGAACCGGCACAAGCCAGTGGCCATACGGGAGCGGGGTATGGAGTAAAAAGGAGTGGGTAATACCGGGGATTGACAGTGAAAATATTGTGTCAATGTATGAGGGGAACACAAATCTCTTCTGGGCAAAACGTTTCGGTGCCATGTTCGGAATGAATGACCTGTGGGTAAAAATGTGCGGGAACAGCCACACTGGATCATTCAAGGACCTGGGAATGACCGTTCTTGTATCAATGGTCAATGAAATGATAAGTAAAGGTAAAAAAATAAAAGCCGTTGCCTGTGCTTCAACCGGAGACACCTCAGCAGCACTTGCAGCATATGCAGCTTATGCAGGCATACCATCAATTGTGTTTCTGCCGAATAATAAAATATCAACTGCCCAGCTTGTACAGCCCATGTCCAATAATTCAATAGTAATATCCATGGACACCGACTTTGACGGATGCATGAAAATTGTTCAGGAAATAACAAAGGATAACAGTATATACCTGGCCAACTCAATGAACTCACTCCGTATTGAAGGGCAGAAAAGCATCTCAATTGAAATGGTGCAGCAGTTTGACTGGGAAGTCCCAGATGTGGTTATTATACCCGGCGGGAACCTGGGGAATGTTTCAGCCCTGGGGAGCGGATTTAAGATGATGCTGGAACTTGGACTTATTAAAAAGAAGCCGCGCATA
>CAYVTV010000331.1:0-2519 GCA_964454295.1 uncultured Bacteroidaceae bacterium | reverse complement strand
AGCCTTTGCATATTTAGCCAGCTGTATATTTTCCGGAGAAAACGACACCTTTTTAATCGTTGATTGCATTTTCGATTTGCTTTTTAATTTCTTCCTTTGAGGGAATACATCCCTTAATTGCAACTTTCTCGTTGATCACCAGTGCCGGAGTAGCAAACACATTGTATTTCATGATCTGCACAATATCATCCACTTTGGTAACATCAGCATCAATACTACTCTCACTGACCACTTCATTTGTCAGCTTCTCAAGTGTTTTACATTTCGGGCATCCCGGTCCGAGTACTTTTATACTTAACTTCATTGCATTTATATTAAATTCATTTTATCATTTCGCAAAATAACGAAATGATTTTGAATTGAGCAAGTTTTGTGATACATTTAACATTTTTTAATTCATTTGTAAATTAAAGTGAACAACCGCCACCAAAGGAGGCGGCTTTAAGCACACAACCCTCTAAAAGAAGAATAAATACATTCAGTCTATGCCCTAATTATTAAAATCGAAATGAAATCAATTAACGAAAATCCAACCCTACCTTGAAATTAAATTATACTAAAAATCCTCCTTTTCCTGCGGACAAAACTGATTAAGTTGTAAGTAGTATGAACTGATCTGTGAAAAATTTATACACACTAACCCTTATGTGGACTCTTATTACTTTTCTCACCTTTACCGGATTCGTTGCATTTTATGCCTGGCACAAATTAAAAAATCAAAACCTGCATTCATCAGATGGTTATTTTCTCGGGGGAAGAAGCCTCAGTGCCTTTGTAATAGCCAGTTCTATGCTGCTGACAAATATCTCAACCGAGCATCTCATTGGGATGAACGGCAATGCCTATAAAAATGGTCTGATAATAATAAGTTTTGAGGTCACTGCTTCAATAGGGCTGATACTGGGTGCATTATACCTGATACCCCGTTATCTTAAAATGGGGTTAACCACTATCCCGAAATTTCTTGAACTAAGATTTGACAAGGGCACAAGAGTTTATGCCGCCAGCCTGCTGGTTCTCTCTTTTGTCATTACATTCCTGCCGATCGTTTTATATACCGGAGCTATTAATTTCGAAAGTATTTTTAATGTGTCAGAGGTATTTGGAATATCAAAACAGGAAGGAATATGGCTTGTGGTCATTATTACCGGAGTTATAGGTTCTCTTTATAGTATTTTCGGTGGTCTGAAGGCTGTGGCGGTATCCGACTCAATCAACGGGGTTGGACTGCTGCTGGGCGGATTGCTTATTCCTGTTCTTGCCTTATTAAACATCGGTGACGGAAATATTTTAACAGGTTTAAACAAGGTTTATGATCTTGCTCCGGAAAAGTTCAGTGTGATAGGCGCTCCGGATTCTGTTCTTCCGTTTGGAACACTCTTTACCGGACTTCTGATTTGCCAGATCTATTTCTGGAGTATGCACCAATCCATAATCCAACGGGCACTGGGGGCCAAAAACCTGGCTACAGCCCAGAAAGGACTTCTGCTAACAGCAGTGTTCAAAATTCTTATTCCCATAATAATTGCTGTGCCGGGAGTTATTGGATTCTATTACTTCGGTGATTCCCTCTATGATCAGCAGGACTCCATATATCCAATGGTCGTAAAACGGGTTCTTCCTGTCTATCTGATTGGTTTCTTTGCTGCGGTAATGATGGGGGCAGTCCTGAGTACCTTCAACAGTGTGATAAACAGTGCAGCAACCATTTTCACCATAGATATCTATAAAGTTCTGCTTAATAAAACTGCAGATGAAGAAAAAATGGTCAGAGTAGGGAAAAAAACCTCCATTATCCTTTCCATTTTCGCCATTCTCACAGCCCCGCTAATGTCAAACGCACCGGAAGGAATGTACCAGCTAATGGTAACTTTGGTCGGGTTTTCCTATATTCCCCTGGGAACCATTCTTATTGCAGGATTTTTCCTGAAACATATTTCTTCGGCAGCCATAAAAGTATCACTTACAGCAGGGATAGTTTTTTACTTCTTTACCACCTTTATTACTGACATAGGTATCCATAACGTACATGTCTGGGGAATCATGTTCGCAGGAATGATTGCCATCATGTATATGGTTTCATATTTCTTTCCGGTAAGATCATATTATGTGATGGAGGATAATCATAAGGTGGATATTACTGAGTGGAAATATGCAAAAATCGCATCAGTGATCATTGGTTTGATGACACTGAGTGTGTACCTTTTTCTTTGGGGAAGGTCATAAGGGGAAGGGATCACGGGATCTCCACCTGTGCTAAAGCTTCGGTGGATGAAAACGGGATCACGGGATTACGGGATCACGGGATCGAGTGGTTAGGTGGTTAGGTGGTTAGGTGGATAGGGGGATAGGTGGATAGGGGGATAGGTGGATAGGTGGATAGGGGCATAGTCGCATTACCCCGGAGGGGTAGCAATTAATCAGCCAGGGGTTTTTGTTGTAGAGCCAGGGGTTTTTTTTTTATATTAAAGGCCTTCCCCGACTCGAAAAAAAAAAACCCACGGGGAAATTACCGGAAG
>CAYVTV010000330.1:0-2530 GCA_964454295.1 uncultured Bacteroidaceae bacterium | reverse complement strand
TTTTATGTAAGCTGGCTTCCGACCCTCCCGACACTTCCTGTCGGGATGCGCCAGCCAACTGCGCCACACCCCGATTGTATTTTATGTAAGCTGGCTTCCGACCCTCCCGACACTTCCTGTCGGGATGCGCCAGCTAATCCCGACGGTTAGTCGGGATCACACACCGTTTTATCCACCATTGCTTCAGTGAAAACGGGTTATATCCACCGTTGCTGCGTTTAAGAACGGATTGCAAAAATATATAAAATCTTACAATTATATACCATATTTCAGAATTTGTTACGCAATGACATAACTTTGCCACAACGATTTCTCTTATATACAAATTGTTATGGATTCGATTTTGTCGTCCTGGAAAAAGTTTACATTCTTTTGTTAATACTGAATGTGTTTTAATTACTGTTCCTTATATTAACTATTTCTGTTCCGCCTCAATAAGCCAATCGATATTAAGTTCCGATTTCTGTTCGGCGGATTTTCATTTCGTCATTTTTCCAGGGGTTGCCACCCCTGGCTATTATATTGATACCCCGCCGGGGTTCACCATGATATCGTGATCCCTTAAAAAGGGCAAAGACATAGCTTTGCCCCTACGTAACCACTTAACCACGTCACATGTCACATGTCACTTCTTCGTGTAACGCATAGCTGTGTGCCTTTACTCAAATACTCAAATACTCAAATACTCAAATACTCAATTACTCAATTACTCAATTACTCAATTACTCAATTACTCAAATAATCCGTTTTATCCACTCAACCACGTAACCACTCAACCACTCATCCACGTAACCACTTCCCCCTCTTGTTTTATATCTCTTCTTTACTTATTTTTGAAGCAAAGTAGTGGCATGAATTTTCAGAATCTTCTTAATAAATTTATTCCACCTCCTGAGTGGAAAGTACCGGTGATCATAACTGCCGGCATTTTCTGCGGCTTGTTTCTTTATGCGTTTTATATTTCCAACGCCCCTTCCTATTTGTCAGATAAACCCGAAACCTGCGTGAATTGTCATATCATGGCTCCGCAATATGCAACATGGACACACAGCGCTCATAGAGAGTTTACCAACTGTAATGACTGTCACGTTCCGCATAACAATGTATTTAATAAATATTACTTTAAAGCTATGGATGGCTTGCGTCATGCCACCATCTTCACTCTGAGGAAAGAACCCCAGGTTATTTTTATCAAGGATGCAGGGAAAAAAGCAGTTCAAAACAATTGCATTCGTTGTCATAATGATCTGCTCAGAGATGATAAACTTCTTCTGATGACAGATAATCTTTATGCCAACCGTAAAAAAAGAAATTGTATCGATTGTCATATTGAAACTCCGCATGGCAGGGTAAAAGGACTGGCCTCGGCACCTGATGCAAGAGTGCCTCTTCCCGGAAGCCCTGTGCCGGAGTGGATTAAAAGAGAACAAAGAAGGGATCACGGGATCACGATATCACGGGATCAAGGGGCAAAGTGATTACGTGATTACGTGGTTACGTGGTTACGTGGTTACGTGATTAAGTGGTTGAAAGTTGAAAGTTGAAAGTTGAAAGTTGAAAGTAGCTGCATTGCATGCTATGCGTACAGAGGATTGAAAGATTCATAGTTCCGTGATCCCGTGATCCCGTGATATCGTGATCCCGTGATCCCGTGATATCGTGATCCCCAATAAACTATTTTATATGAAACCACTTACTCAAAAAATCAAAGAAAAGCCCCTCCTGGGCTGGATCATCTTCCTTTCCACCCTGCTAATAGTATTTATGCTGGGTCTGCTTGCCTCGTCCATAATGGAAAGAAGGGCTGAGGCTGTATTTGCTTATACTCCGCAGGTTAAACTCGACCAGTTTGAGCCCCGGAACGAGTTGTGGGGACAGAATTTCCCACGGCAATACCAGTCGTACCTTAAAACTGCCGATACAACCTTCCGCAGCAAATATAATGGTGCGGCTACGGTTGACCTGCTGAAAGAATATCCGGAGATGGTTATCTTATGGGCAGGGTATAGCTTTTCTAAGGATTATAAACAGGCACGCGGACACTATTATTCAGTTTCCGATGTTTGGGAAACTCTTCGCACGGGTGCTCCCGTTGACGGACAGGTAAGTCCCATGCCTAATACCTGCTGGACATGTAAAAGTCCGGATGTTCCGCGCCTGATGAACCAGATGGGGGTGGCAGAGTTTTACCGGGGAACTTGGGAAACCCTGGGCCATGAGGTGTTGAATCCTATAGGTTGTGCCGATTGCCATGATGCAAAAACAATGAATCTGAGAATCTCCCGTCCTGCTTTGATTGAAGCCTTCCAGAGAATGGGTAAGGATATTGAAAAGGTTTCACACCAGGAGATGCGCTCGCTGGTTTGTGCGCAATGTCATGTGGAGTACTATTTCAACCCCGGAAAGGTGGAGGGTGTTCAGTATCTTACTTTCCCCTGGGATAAAGGTTTCTCCGTTGATGAAATGGAAGCGTATTATGATAATATTGCTTTTGCTGACTGGACACACAGTTTGAGCCGTGCCCCGATGT
>CAYVTV010000329.1:0-2621 GCA_964454295.1 uncultured Bacteroidaceae bacterium | reverse complement strand
CCAGGGAGGTAAGAAGATTCCTCGGTCTGATAAACTGCATCAGTCCTGTGCATATAAACCTTCCCAGCACAAAGAATATAAGCGACATTATATAATATGTGGCTCCTGCCTGTTCTGCAGTACGGGGTAAAAGAACGTCCAGCCCCACCCAGTCACAGAAACTGTAAAAGCCGGCAGCCAGTGGTTCAACCACCCGTAATGCCGATATTATATCTTCAGTTCCGGCATCTTTACCCAGCCGTGCTATAACAGCATCAAACTGTAACTGCTGCATCGCATACCTTATGATAAAAGACCATACCGCTATCTGCGCCCCTACATAAAAAAACTGGGCAATTACCCCCCATACATAATTCCGGTTCTTAATCAACCTCCCGAATGTGCCTTTAAGGTCCAGACTCTTATCCTCTTCTTTTGATCTGGGCATTCTGGTGAAAAGGATAGCAATCAGTAATCCGGTCATAACAAGCCCCAAAATTACATAAGTCATGGTAACTGCATTAAGCTCTGCCCCCTGTATCTTTACCAGTTCATTCCTGGGTAATAATGCTCTGTCGTGTGCACTCATAATATTTAACTGTGACAAGACAAACACCTGGCTTATAACTACTCCGGATATTGCGCCCAGCGGATTAAATGATTGTGAAAAATTAAGTCGCTGTGTGGCTGTCTCCTCAGGACCAATGGCGCATACATAAGAGTTAGCTGAGGTTTCCAGTATAGAAAGGCCTGCAAACAGTATTATAAGAGCTAACAAATACATCATGAAACTTATACCAATACTTCCTTCAGAGGCCAGCATGGCAGGATAAAACATAAATGCACCCATTGCATACATGCCCAGACCCAACAGCACTCCCGACTTATACGTGAATTTCTTTATGAACAAGGCGCCCGGCAGAGCAAAACAACCGTAACCAAAAAAATAGCAAGCCACCTGTATCCAGGCTGTTTTTGAATCCGACAAACTCATGATGCGCTTAAAGGCAGCAAGCATCGTGTCTGTAAGATTGTTAGGTATGGCCCATGCAAAAAACAGGGAGGTTAGAAGGATAAAAGGCAATAGTATGCCACGGGGGATGACACGTATTTTTTCCATTTATTTTTTTTAAGGCGTAAATGTAATAAATTTTAATTAATTTCAATTATTGGATAATGTTTGTGGGGAGGGTCAATTGATCTGCCTTTTTTGGAGGCTTAATGGGTTTTAGGTTATTAGGTTAATATAATGTTACGTGATCCCGTGATAGCGTGATCCCGTGATCCCGTCACTCGTCACTTGTCACTTGTCACTATTCCTGAGTTTATTATAAATCTCCAGACACACCCACGCATCAGTTGCTGCATAAATGAGTTGTTCTTCTGTAAGATGCGGAGACTCCCAGTTGGTTAATCGCTGAGATTTCGAAACCCTGATACCCAGTACAATAGCAGCAAGCTTTTTCAGACTGTTGCTTTCAATATGAAACGAATCTGTATAATTCTGTAATTCAAGAAATCCTGCCGGTACAAATCGGTGTATCTGCTGAAGCCTGTGTAAATCATCACGAATTGAAACTCCGGCTTTTATTAGATTCACATCCTCAAGAACACCTGTCAGTTCTCTGGTCAGCCCGGTATTATTGATCCTGAAGATAAAAACTTCTCCCGGTATAGCCAGCTGGATCATTGCAGTTTTATTGATCTGACCCTTTCTGAAGCTCGGTTTGCTTTCTGTATCAAATCCTGTTACAGCATGCTTTTTTATTCTTTCCACTGCGGCAGGAATATCTCCCTGCCGGGAAATAACATGGATAATACCGTTGAAATAACGGGTTTCCAGTTTATGTATATCCTCGTTGGTTATGTTATTCAGGTAATTCATAATCTTCATCTCTGAATTCCTTCTGCCGTCCGGAAAGGAACCATGTATTCGTATTAACATATTTATTAGTTATATCCCCTTCATTATCCTGAGGATCCGATGGGTTGACAGAGAAATAAATTTTATGTAACTGAGCAGCAGCACGTAAAGATTTTTCTCCCCAGTGATTTTCAAACCCTGACCGGCATTCCCATAAAGCATCATTCATAACTTCTTCATTACCTATTCTGAAAATCTCTGTACAATCCTTGATGTCCTGATAGATATCGGCAATATCTTCAGAAATATACCTTGTAGTTATTTCACTCCTGTCATATTCTTCATTATCAGCAAGGTCAGGATATCCATTCTGCAAACCGAGCAAAACCGAAAAGCCCTGGAATATATCAGACCAGTCTTTTTCTGTAACGTATTTCTCATTCCCTTCCTCAAAAACCGGTTCAGTCAGTGGTATGGCAACCATCCGGGAATATAACAGGGGAAGAAGCTGCATTCCCCTTTCAATGATTTTATGTTTTTCTATGGCAGGGCACTCTTCCGCCCAGACGCAAAATTCTTTGGCTGTCTTAATAAAATCCAGCACTTCAGTGGAATAAACAAGTTCTCTGTAGCTCATAAAGGTTATTTATCCGGCAAAGTTAGTATTTTCCTGTTAATTAAAAGAAGAGTCTGTTTTAATGGCTTCGGTGAACTCTGTGCACTCTCTGTGTGTCTCTGCGTAAAATCGGTTACAATGATTACACAGAGTAACACAGAG
>CAYVTV010000328.1:0-2626 GCA_964454295.1 uncultured Bacteroidaceae bacterium | reverse complement strand
CACTATATTCGCCGGCTGCAGAAAGGGAAGCACCAATAAGCGTATAATCAGGAGAAGTTGACCAATTTGAGATAAAAACAGAATTCTTTTTCCACCGATAGTTTAATACTCCAAGCCCTGAAGCTTCAACAGTAAAAGAGGTATTCTCTCCTTCACAAATTTCTTTTCCGGAAGGTTGTGTTATAATGTCAGGAGCTGAGAACACCCTGAGTTTAGCTGAAGCAGAAACAGCAGGTGGTCCACAGATATTTGTTAACACACACCGAAATTCATAATTATCATATAAGGAAGTGATCCCTGTAAGTACAAGTTCATTTGTACCCATTCCGGAGAAAATACCTCCTGACACATCAACCCAATTTTCGCCAGGCGGTTTCATTTCCCACTTATATATAGTTTCATCATCGTAATTCACAGGATCTACATGGAATGATGTTCCTGCAAGCAGGCATACATCGTTATTCTGTGGATCATTTAGTATTTGAGGCGGAAATACAGGATCCGTAAGGGAAGGATGAACTGCTCCGGGTGAGGTTCCACAACACTGCCAGAATAAAAACGGATAACCTGAATTAATGGAAACATTTATTCCCCAGAAATCTTCAATACCTGTATCATTGTTCGGAGTTCCTACAAAGTCCCATGCCTCACTTAAACCCACTGTTGAAACATCTGTATAGGTTGTTATATTCTTCATCTGGGCAGTAGTCTTCCCTGTCCCCCCTGCGCTGGTTGATTGACCTGATGTTTCAGTGTTCCAGAAACTATTGGTAATGGTAACATCATTATTATGAGTACCTATCAACCCTCCCTTAATAGATACTCCTGTGACAGTTCCTGTGCTATAAGATTTATTTACACTTGCCGATGCCGCATATCCTGCAAGTCCTCCAATTCTATTATTCCCGGTAATATTACCTGTATTATAACAATTAATAATGGATGACCCGAAATAATGCTCGCCTGTCACACCTCCAACATAATCTGAAGAACCAACAATATTACCCGAATTATAACAGTTGCTCAAGGTGGAATAAGAACTTTTACCAATAAGTCCCCCGACGTAGGAATTTCCCTGAACATTGCAAGTTGAAAAACAATTGTTTATTATGGATTGATCAATAGATCCTGCCAGCCCCCCAACGTAATTAGCACCGTTTATTGTGCCAGTGCAATAGCAATTACTTATCCCGGCTCTCCCGATTCTACCGGCAATTCCACCTGTGTTTTCAGATCCTGTAATATTTAAATCTAAAAGCACAAGATTTGAAATAGTACCATCCAGAATAAATGCAAAAAGCCCCTGATGACCAGAGTTTCGATTAATGTAAAGTCCTGTTATTTTATGACCATTTCCGTTATAACTTCCACTAAATTGTAATCCAATATAATCTCCAATAGGCTCCCATCCACTGCCTCCATCCCAGCCTGAAGTTGAAGAAGCATCAATATCAGTAGTCTGGATATAATGAAGGCTCCAGAGCCCTACATACAATGATATCCAGTAAAGGTTTTCAAGACTTGAAATCTGGTAAGGATTTTCAGGTGTGCCATCACCGGCAGCAGGAGCAACGGCAGTCTGGGAAAAAGAGTTTGAAGTAAGAAACATCACTGTAAGAAGCGAAATGATTTTCCCTTTTTTAAGAAGAACATCATATTGGTTTAAAATAGTAAAGAACAATGATTTCATGAAGGAGTAGTTTTTAAGTTCATATGCAAGATATGTAATTTTCAATTCGAGTAAAGAGGTATATTTTTACCTGTTATTCATATTGAATCCATTGTGCAGACGCACTGAAGCGTGTCTCTACATGGTTTGTATTTAAATCAATATAACCGTATGGCATACCATGCGGTTACGTAACCACGTCACTTGTCACTTGTCACTTCTAAAGGGCAAAGACATAGCTATGCCCCTACCATTATTTCACCAACAACATTCCCTTATATACAACCTCTCCCCTCACCTCAACAATATACGCACCGGAAGACAGATTCCCCCTGTCTAATTCAATCAAATACTCATAATGTATGGTTTCCTGCATTACCCTCCCGCTAATGTCGGATATACGTAAGCGCAGAGGCAGGGTGTAATTCCTTCCGATCTGGATGATTGCCTTGTCGGACATAGGATTGGGGTATATTAGAACCGCATCCCCGATATTATCCGTAACGGTTCCGGTAGTCCTCTGGTTATCCTCCAGGTTGGAGAACGAATGCACAAACGGCCCTGCTCCGGCTTTCTTCAAGGGCAGGTTGTTGGGATTGCACGGGGGATCTTTTTCTCCTCCGATACGGTAGTACAATTTGATACCCAGCGGAGCGCTGTCATCAATATAACTGTAAGCACCAATTCCTGCCGTCACACTCCCTATCTGGCTTAAGTCGGAAGAAGTTGTTCCCCGGAAAATGGTGATGCTTTTAAAAATATGCACCCCGGGGGAAATAATTTCGCTTCCGTCAATAAGATATGGCTGCCAGTTGAGGTTGATCACATCAAAGCCGGGACTTGACTGGAGGAGGAAAGGTTTATGCCACTTGCTCATCGCTGAAGCATTACCGCAGGTATCTATAGTAACCAGCACATAGGCATCAGCCTGGCTGGAAGGATTGGAATTGAAATCAA
>CAYVTV010000327.1:0-2638 GCA_964454295.1 uncultured Bacteroidaceae bacterium | reverse complement strand
TGACGGAATGAGAATCTGCCGTACAGACACAATATTTTGTGTCTCAACAACGAAACTATATCATTCGGTTCATTGAGGCGGAACAGATAAAGTTGATTAAGGGAAAATTATTATGAACAAAACGCTATAGTATCAACCAAAAGTTTGTAAGCTTTTTTTTGGATGACACACAGGGGCATACCATAATATAATAACCTCCGATATGGATTGTAAAAAAGACAGGAACATTTCATTGTGTAATTGCAGTTATCCCTGTTCAAGGAAAGGGATATGCTGTGACTGCCTTGCCTATCACAGGAGTAACGGTGAACTGCCGGCGTGTTATTTCCCGAAAGACATGGAACGCACTTATGACCGTTCTGTGGAGAATTTTATTTCCATTTATCGTGAGCGGGGAGTGTGCTGGAACTGAAATGTTACTTACTCAATTATCTGCAATTCAGT
Source organism: uncultured Bacteroidaceae bacterium (assembly GCA_964454295.1). Lineage (GTDB taxonomy): Bacteria > Bacteroidota > Bacteroidia > Bacteroidales > CAYVTV01. Next base: position 2,194 of record CAYVTV010000327.1, on the reverse strand, counting down.
CCGTCTGTTTAAAGCCCTTCCCTCCTCTGTTTCATTAGATGCTACCGGCATGAAAAAACCATACCCTTTATATTTCAACCGGGAATTATCCACTCCCTTATCGAGGAGCCAGTTAACAACAGCAAGAGCCCTTCGCTCGGAAAGGGATGCATTATATTCCTCCGTACCAATGTTATCAGTATGACCGTTAAATTGGACCTTAGTTGCAGGGTTTTGGCAGAGGAATGTGAGAATCTTGTTTAATTCAACCTCCGACTCCGGTTTAAGGTCAGACTTATCGAATTCAAAAAATATGTTGTTAAGAACTATCTTATAGCCAGGTCTTACAGGTTGCAGGGGAATATCTTTCAGATAAGGACTGCTACGTTCGTAAATCCCTTCAAATGCAAAATGATCGGAATAGAACAGGTAACCTGTTTTTGATACATTAAGTGCATAATTCCTGCCCCATGGCAGAGGAACCAGAAAACTGCCTTCCACAGGGTCTGACACCGATTCAATGACCAGTTCACCTGAGGATAAATCTACCAGTTGAAATACACTTTCCAATCCTATATATGTTAATGAATCGAATACCCTTCCCTTCATATAAGAAACAGGATCCGGCCTGACTGCCGGAATGAGTTTAAATTTATATATATCCAGATCATCGCCCGAATGGCGGTCTGATGCATAATAGGCAAGATCGCCTGCAGAATTCACGATCAAACCCAGTTCATTATTATGGGTATTAATGGGATATCCGAGATTTACAGGGATACTCCAGCTTCCGTCATCCTTCATAACGGACATAAAAATATCACCCTGCCCCAGATTCATATGTCCCTCAGAAGAAAAATACAGGGTTTTTCCGTCAGGATGAATGAAAGGGGATTGTTCATTACCGGTTGTATTGATGCTATCACCCAGATTCACCGGTGTTGACCATACTCCGGTTTCAGACCTGTAGCTTACATAGATATCCAGCCCTCCCTTTCCGCCGGGCCTGTCACTTGCAAAATAGAGTATCCTCCCATCAGCAGATACTGAAGGGTGCTTCTCGGAATATGGGGTATTGACGGGACTTCCCAGGTTTACCGGACGGGACCATTTCCCTCCTGAATGTTTTGAAAAATAAATATCGCACATCCCCTTACCATCAGGACGGTTGCATGCGGTGAAAAACATAAACCGGCCATCCGCTGAGAGAGACTGTGCTCCTTCATTATCCATTGTATTTACCGGAAGTCCGAGATTACGGCGTTTCCCCCAGGTTCCGTCTTCATTCCGGGTGGAAACATAAAAATCCTCCTGGCGGTTACCAAAAGCTACTGGTTTATTTTGATCAATCGGATCAAGTACGGTAAAAATCAACTGATTCTCATCAATAGACAGGGATGGCCAATATTCGTTTTTTAATGAATTAACAGAATCCCCTAAATTGACCGGTTCGAATGGTACAGGATTTTCTGTCAGATCAACAGCAAACCTGCACTTTTTGATGAAACTCTCGGAATCAGACTGGGAAATACGCTGGAAGTTACCGTAAGTGCTGAACCTTACCGCATTTTCCATGGCATCCTTATAGAGGCCGTTAGCATACTCAATCCGGGCAAGTAAATAATACCCTTCCGGATAATAACCGGGGTTAATGGCCAGACCACGCCTGAAGGTCTCTATGGCCAGATCGGTTTTCTGTGAATCTTTATATATCTGGGCCATCATAAACCAGGCCTCAATAAAATTCCTGTCAGCACGTATTGCTTTCTTTAAGCATTCAAGAGCCGCATCATCCTGGCGATTATCAAACCTTGTCAGGGCTTCCTGATAGTATTTCTGTGCTTTTTTGGATTTAGTATAAAGATCTTGCTGAGAATAAACCAGATTAAAACTGATACATACCAGATAAAATACAGCTAGGAGTCTGATCATAAGTTATTATTTCACTATTATCCGAATAAATAAGATGAGACTCTTCGCTTCACTTCGTTATGCTCAGAATCTCATTATCATTATTAAGACTTGTTGGTTACTTCTGATTTTTCTTCTACGAATATAAGGATTAATAAATGTGAAATATATAAAGAATTATTGATCCCTCCAATACTTTCCATATTCGGGAGCACAACCAAATTAGAAATAAATTTACTCTCAATAAATTTTATTCTTCAATCTTACCAGCCCTTCAATGAAATAATAATCAGCATAAGTCAGG
>CAYVTV010000326.1:0-2649 GCA_964454295.1 uncultured Bacteroidaceae bacterium | reverse complement strand
ACATATTTCTGTTATAGACCCATCTGCAGAAGTAATTCTTTATGGTTCAAGAGCGAGGGGGGATAATCATATTTATTCTGACTGGGATTTATTGATTTTAACCGACTACCAGATCGATGTCGAAACCGAAAGAAAATTTAGGAATGAACTTTACAGTCTTGAGCTTGAAACGGGTGAAAGTATCTCTGTATTTGCCTATTCCAGACATGACTGGCAAAACATTCAGAAAGTCACTCCATTTTATCAGAATGTTATGAAGGAAGGAGTGAAATTATGAATAATAATGAAAAGTGGGATTATATACATTACAGGTTAGAATCATCAAGAAAGACTTTTGAAGCTGCCAGGATCCTTGCCGAAAGTGGTTACTGGAATTCATCTGTAAACAGATTATATTACGCTTTATTCTATTCAGTGAGTGCCCTATTATTTTTTCATGACATCCGGGCAAAAAAACATTCAACCATTAAAAGTCAGTTTTCCTTGCACTTTGTAAAAACAGGCAAATTTGATAAAAAATACGGTCAATTACTTTCAGAACTTTTTGATTGGCGCCAAAAAGGTGATTATGATAATATTTTTGATTATGATGAGAAGTCAGCCCTCTTTTTAAGCCTGTTGAAGAAATGATGGATTTAATTAGATTTACTATTATGAGTGAAATGAACATACAGAGTTAAATGTTCTTTGAGTTTTTACTTATGGTAATGACGGGTTGGTTTTTTGGATTGGTATAATTACGGTGCGATATTCTATGACCCGCAGATCGGGCACTTTGGGTCCGAATGTTATTTGAAAACAATAGCTGAAAGAAAAAAATCCCCCTTCCCCTTTTAATTCTAAATAAAAAGTATTTCCTTTGTATCATATTTAAACACAAATGACGCTTTTAATAAACATATGGTGGTGGCAGTTCAAATACCTGATCTTCCGGGTGACAGAATAGCCATGCCATAGTTTTACCATAAATTACAACGGCCTGTCGGATCCCCGGCAGGCCGTTTTTGTTTTATTAATGCTGTTGTAGAAAATGAAAAAGACAAATCTGACTGTTCAGTACCACGCCTTTCCCCCCGGCGAAGCCGACCTTGTCACTCCTGTAAGTATCTACCTGAGGATCAGGGATACATACCCGAATGCCGTCCTGCTTGAGAGTTCTGATTACCACGGGAACAGGAACAGCATGACGTATATATGCTTTGAAGTGCTGTCCTGGTTCCGTGTGGAGCAAAGCAAAATCCGGATAGTATTTCCCGGTGGAGAGAAAAGCTGGCATGAAATTACCGGGAATCAAACCATTCCGGAGATAATGCAGCAGTACCTGCAATCATTTTGCCTCAGCTATGATGATCCTTCAGTCAGCACCAAAGCCAATGGTTTATTCGGATTTTCTTCGTATGACGCGGTGAAATATTTTGAAACCGTTAATCTTACCAGGTCCGTCAGTGATGATTGCGTTGTTCCGGAAATGCAGTATTCCCTGTATCGCTTTATCCTTGCCATCAATCACTTTACGAATAAAATGTACCTGCTGGAGAATATTCCCGGGGGAGAAAAAAGCCGGATGGATGAGGTAAGAAAACTGCTTATCAACCGGAAGACCGGCCTGTTCAGGTTTGAGCCTGTGAGTAAGGAAACCTCAAATATCACTGATGAGGAGTATAAAGAACTGGTCAGGCTGGGTAAAAAGCATTGTCACCTTGGAGATGTCTTTCAGATAGTGCTGTCGCGCCAGTTCAGACAGTCCTTCAGGGGTGATGAGTTTAATGTGTACAGGGCGTTGAGGAGCATTAACCCTTCACCTTATCTTTTTTATTTTGATTACGGTGGATTTAAGCTTTTCGGTTCTTCCCCCGAGGCACAACTTGTTGTTGAAAACGGACTGGCAAGGATCAATCCTATAGCGGGAACATTTAAACGTACCGGTGATGACGAGAAAGACAGGCAGATTGCTGTCGACCTTACCAACGACCATAAGGAGAACTCGGAACATGTTATGCTGGTTGACCTTGCGCGAAACGACCTGAGCCGGAACTCCGACAAGGTAGTGGTGAAAACTTTCCGTGAGGTTCAGTATTATTCACACGTGATTCACCTGGTGTCGGAAGTAACAGGGGAACTGAAACCTCAAATTAATCCTGTCAGGGTTTTTACCGACTCATTTCCTGCAGGTACGCTCTCCGGTGCTCCTAAAATAAAGGCAATGGAACTGATTGACAGGTATGAAAACCGTAACCGTGGATTTTACGGGGGAGCTATCGGCCATTTCGGCTTTAACGGCAGTATTAATCATGCCATCATGATCAGATCATTCCTTAGTAAGGACAACACTTTGTTTTACCAGGCCGGGGCAGGAATTGTCGCCGCTTCTGAGGAAGAAAAGGAACTTATGGAAGTGAACAATAAACTCGGAGCCTTGAAACAGGCTGTTCGGATGGCTGGGGAAATATAAAGGACAGGGACGAAGGGGACGATACAGAGTAATTGAGTAAATGAGTAAATGAGTAATTGAGTAATTAATAGGTTGCAGTGTGCCCTGCCCCGGAGGACAAAGGGGACGAAGGGACGAAGGGGACGGAACGCACAGTAGAGACGCATGGCTGTGCGTCTTTGCAAGAAAACCGCGGATTTCAATAAAATAGCAGGGGT
>CAYVTV010000325.1:0-2670 GCA_964454295.1 uncultured Bacteroidaceae bacterium | reverse complement strand
CCAGGAGGGAGAGGTTACGGATTAACAGAAAGGAAATATGCCGGCTTTGCAGATGCAAATCCGGTCAGGAAGGACACTGCACAGGAAAAGATGCGTAATATTTCTTAAAGAAAGATTGAAATAATTAGAAATTAATGTAACTTGTTGTATATTAGTGTTTTTTGGTTGAGTTGTTGCAATATTGCAACGGAAAATTCTGGATTTGCTTTAGAAATAGCCGGGCACATTGTAGCAATATTGCAAAAGAAAATTCTGAATTTGGTTTAGAAATTGCTGGGGAGATATATAGATGAGAGATTTACTCACCAGTTTAATTTTTCAGGATCTTGCCTGTTGTCCCAGAATGTGAGTAATTCCAACTCTTTATTACGTGGCTTTACCCGATAATAAAGAGAGTTGTGACTGGTAATGTAGCCTTTCCTTATATTCTTCTTTTTCCTGGAGGCCTCGAACATGTCAGGATTTTCTTTAATCTGACTTAGTACCTTTTCGACTTCATCAACAAAGTTTAGTACTTCTCTTTTTGTCCAGGCTTGGTCAAGGTAATCAAGAATATTAAAATAAGTCTTCCTGGCTGTAGGTGTCCAACTTATTTTCATCAGTCCAGTTTATATTTTGCTTTCATTTGTTGCATTACCTCTTCATGGGGGATCAACTCTCCACTATCTGCTTCCGATATCCCATTTTCAATTGCTTTACGCTCTGCTTCACTAATTTGATTCCACCAGTCAGTAGATTTTCCCTTTTTCAATATTTCTTCAACCCTCTCTAAAATAGCCGGCCTCTCGGTGTTTAAAATAAGTTGAACCAACTCTAATTTCTTTGATTGTATGTTCATGATTGCTTTCAATTTCTGCAAATTTAACTATTAATAACCAATTATAGTTTAACTTAATGGATAATATTTTTCGATTTTTTCCTGCAACTTATCCACGTTATGAAACTGGTGTCTTTCCGTTGAACTCAAATATTTATGCCATGTCATATATTATACCTGCCTTAGATTGTAGTACAGGAAGCCAGGAGGGAGAGGTTACGGATTAACAGAAAGGAAATATGCCGGCTTTGCAGATGAGTATCCGGTCAGGAAGGACATTGCACAGGAAAAGATGCGTAATATTTCTTAAAGAAAGATTGAAATAATTGGAAGTTAATGTAACTTGTTGTATATTAATGTTTTTTATGAATATTGTTGCAATATTGCAACGGAAAGTTCTAAATTTTCCTTAGAAATAGATAGTATATAACAACCTAAAAACCCTCCCTGCTTGTCCCGAACGGATCACTCCCCGCCTTTACCGGCCTGATAATAAACGCATAAGAATACGGCTTATAAGGAAGCGAGTATATGGCATGTGTTCTGGCTCCCCATGAATCATCACCCCCTACACCCATCTGCCTGTAGTCAATATTCAGATACACATCTTCCCTCTCTTTCAGGTCAATATTATGGTATCCGTCCCGCTTACTCCGGTTGAAATCATCATTTGTAAAATGAAGGGCAGAGAAACATATAAGCGGATCACCGGATATCATTATTCCCTTTCCATTTTTATCCCTGAGCGTTAACCAGCGCACATCGGTCTTGTAGCCATTCTCCTGGGGAGCTATATAGGGATGATACTGATCCTTCACACTGCCTTTATAGTGTCCTACCAGTGCACTTTCGTGCCTGTCCTGGTAATTTTCATGAGGACCCCGGCCGAACCACTCCAGCGCATTATACGCCCCGGGAACAGCCATTGTCATACCAAAACGGGGCAGCTCAGGCTGATCCTGACCCGCAGGTTTCATGCTCACCGTTGTTTTCAGTTCCCCTTCTCCATTGATCCGGTATGTAATATAATACTGAGCTTCCACATCAGTCAGCCGGTACTCAACACTTACCTGGTAGATCCCTGATGCCGTTAACTGGTGTGAAAAATTTTTCAGAATAGTATTATTCCCTGCGTCCTTCCATACTTTCAGTCTTTGCGGCATTTTGTTTCCAAAATCATTTTCTGTAGGGGCTCTCCAGAAATTAATGGAGGGACTTTCAACCAGTACCTGTTCCCCTTCAACAACCATGGAAACAAGCTTGCCTGTGCGCCTGCTGAAGGTATATTCCGTACCGCCTGACTCAACGATCAGTTCAGCGGGTGTTTCCCTTATAATCTTTTCCCCGGTATCCTTCTGAACGGTCCTTTCCGGAGCGACACTGCCAAGGTTTATCTGTTCCATCGCAAAAATATGCCCCGCAGGGATCAGCGGCCTTTCCCTGTCGGTAAATACCGTTAGGTTCAGAAAATATTCCACTCCGGGATCATTCGTATAAGGGTTGATATCCAAAGATATGATCCTGCTTTCTCCGGCAGGTATATCGGGATACATGATGGTGCCGTCCTGTATGGTCCTTCCGTCTGCCAATATTTCCCAAAAGAGGACAAACTTATTCAGGTTTATGAAATCGTATTTATTCTTAATTTCAATTTTATCGGGGGAAAATGGAACCGGTTTAAAGTCGACATACTGATAAACTTTTTTCACTTCTTTTAATGAGGGATGCGGACTGCGGTCCGGAGCCACAAGTCCGTTCAGACAGAATGTACCGTCACTGGGGACCCCCTCAGGCCCGAAAATGCCACCATACGCCCAGTATTTCCGGCCTTGTTCATTATAGGCTGCAAGTCC
>CAYVTV010000324.1:0-2686 GCA_964454295.1 uncultured Bacteroidaceae bacterium | reverse complement strand
ATAAAGAGCATGTTTCTGTTCGGCGGATTTTCATTCCGTCATTTTTCCAGGGGTTATCACCCCTGGCTATTATATTGCAACCCCGGCCTTTGCTTCGCTGAAGCTATGCGAAAGCGAGGCGGGGTTTTCTTGCAAAGACGCACAGCCGTGCGTCTCTACTATGCATTCCCCCTTCGATTAATCAATTACTCGATTACTCGATTACTCAAGTCACCTGTCCCCTGTCCCCTGTCCCTTGTCACTTCTCCCCCCTCACTTCCTCCAACCCCTCCTCCTTCATTACCCACGTTTTACCTGCCATCCTTCTGGAAGACAAGGATTCCGTGTTTCTTACACCCTCAAGATGATTCATCAGGTTCTTATCCAGAATGATGGTGTCTCCGACCGGAACATATACAGTAACTTTTACATGCTGTAATCTCCACTTTTCACCACCAGGAAGCGGGAAGTAAGGTGACAGTACGATAGTATTATCTGTAGTGGTGTATGAGTAAGATATGGATCCCGCCGTTTCTTCAGCAAAATCCTCACTTGGTCCCCTCGCTTCTTTATTTACCCTGATCTCATAATTACCGCTGGCTGATCTTTCAATACCTACTCTTGCAGTACCTGATATTTGACCATCTTTTGCAAGGAGGTATTTTTTGTTATCTATTGTAAAACTTTCTTTTCCGGGAAATTTTTCTCCTGGGTTCATATCCATCATAACAGATACTTTTCCGGTACTTTGCAGATTAATGGTATGTGTATGGCTTACTGACTCGTATTCTCTGTAATTTCTGGCTTCAGAAACAATAAGGCTTATTGCTGTAATAAGGGCAAGGATCCATAAAGCAAATGCACTTAATCCCAATGCCTTATCATTTGCGCGAAACCTGAACAAAGCCTTAAAAAGACCATATACAATGGTAACTATGGGAATTAATACCAGTACCATTATACTTGTTACCAGCAGACTTATATTAACCGGATTAAAAAATGGTGAAATAAAATCGAATTTCAGGGAATTGAATACTTCAAAGGGTAAGATGTTCGAGCCAAAGAAAAGAAACGCTATTAACCCCGTCAGAATTCCAATGCCGGCAAGAATAAAACCGATAGCTACAATTACCAGGATAATTTTTACAAATGCCAGTAACACAATGGCAGTAATTCTTAAAAGTTCCGTTAAGAAGCTTTCAGTACGTTTAAAAGTTTCCGACCCGCGCGCTTTCTTAAAATTTTCCCTTACATTATTATATTCCTCTCTTATTGTTTTTTCAATGTTGGAGACGGTGACCTTTTCTCCCTTCATCTCAAGCTTTTCCGCAGCAGTTCTGGCCTTAGGAACAGCAATCCATAAAACTATATAGAGTATTACCGGCAGCCCCCAGCCTACCAGAACCAACACGATAAACAGAATACGGAAAATGATGGTGTCAATATTAAAATAGGCTCCCAGACCGGAACATACACCTCCTATCACCGTATTATCCGGATCACGGTATAACCGCCGGTAACCTCTCCGTTCCGATTTTTTGCTCTCACCCTCATCTTCCTCACTGGCAATCTCCTCGGGTCTGCCCATAATTTCAATGATCTCATCCACATCCTTGATGGTAACAACCTGGTTATCATCTTTAATTTTTTGCGTAAAGAGTTCAGCAATTCTGTTTTCAATGTCCGAGAGAATCTCCTTACTCTCCTGCGTGTCAGAAAAGTGACTGCTTATTGTATCCAGATAGTTCTTTAATTTTTCGTATGCATCTTCATCAATGTGAAAAATTTGTCCGCTTAAATTAATTTTTAATGCCTTCTTCATGGCGGTATTATTTTAATTGTTTGACTTCTTAATTGATTCAATGGTATTCACCAGCTCTTGCCAGGAACTGTCGAGTTCTTTAAGGTATGCCCTGCCGATTTCAGTAATTGTATAGTATTTCCTGGGAGGGCCCTGGGTCGATTCTTCCCACCGGTAAGATAATAAACCCGCGTTTTTCTGACGGGTAAGAAGAGGATAAAGAGTGCCCTCAACTACAATTAAATGGAAATCCTTTAACTGATTTATAATATCCGGTGCATAAGCATCCTTTTTGTTAAGTATCAAAAGAATACAATACTCAAGTATGCCTTTTCTCATTTGCGCTTTTGCGTTCTCTATATTCATTATAGTTGATTATTAGAAATTTAATTCCAAATATAAGTATTCGCCATTCCCCGGGTTGAATTCAGGATATCCGACGTAAATTCAATTCCTGCCGGTGAACCGCTGTCTGTGACGGATGATTTAATTGAAATACTAATATCATCCGTGGCTGACCCAAAACTCAATATGTCGAATGTTGCATCCACACCTGAGTCCTTCATTTCAGGTTTTATTCCAACCATCAGGATCAGCATTGTAATTATTGAAATTAGAATACCTTTCATTTTTTAATACTATATAATTAAAGTAACATTTCTATGCAAAGATATAAAATAAAATTAATACTATGCAATACATAATACTAAAATTTTTTATATTTTTTTAAATTATTTTCTATATTTCATGTAATCAGATGGTTATAAATTGATTTTTTTTTGTTTAATTTGTAGAGATGGGGCTGTCTCAATAACTAAAAATATTACAATTTTAATCTCTGTGTGACTCTTTGCCTTCTCTACGCTTGCGCTGAAGCTTCAGCGTAGGCGCAGTGATCCTCTGTGT
>CAYVTV010000323.1:0-2714 GCA_964454295.1 uncultured Bacteroidaceae bacterium | reverse complement strand
CCCTGATGGCATTATATATGCGTTTCTGCATTTCGGGGTTTGCCCGTTGTATGGCATTTAACTCAATAGCATTCGCATATTCACCTGTATTAACTGAAGAAACAGCACTCCCACCCATACCGATCCGATAGTTGTCTCCTCCAAGAAGTATTACCAGGTCACCTTTCTGTGGCACATCCTTCCTGCTGTCCTTACCATTTGCAAACCCTACACCACCGGCAAGCATTATCACTTTATCATATCCATACTTTTTAACTCCATCAGCATGCTCAAAGGTAAGTAAGCTGCCACAAATTAAAGGTTGTCCGAATTTATTGCCAAAATCACTGGCTCCATTGGATGCTTTTATTAAAATTTCACACGGAGTCTGGTACATCCATGAACGCTCTTTATTCTGCAACTCCCATGAACGCCCCTTTTCAGTGCGTGAATAGGGTGTCATATATACAGCAGTCCCTGCCATGGGGATAGCTCCTTTACCCCCTCCTATCCTGTCCCTTATTTCTCCACCCGAGCCGGTAGACGCGCCGTTAAAAGGTTCTACTGTAGTAGGAAAATTATGAGTTTCAGCTTTTAGTGATATGACAGTATCTATGTCCTTGATTTCAAAAAAATCCGGCTTATGCTGTGACGCCGGTGCAAACTGCTCCGCTTCAGGACCCTTTGAAAATGAACAATTATCAGTATATGCTGATACAACATGATTAGGGTTCTGAAGCGTTGTTTTCTTTATAAGCTGAAAGAGGGAGTTCTCCTTTTTTTCACCATCAATAATAAAACTTCCATTGAAAATCTTATGCCGGCAATGCTCGGAATTAACCTGTGAAAATCCAAATACCTCACTGTCAGTCAGTTTTCTTCCCAGTCTCTTGCTTAAATCTTCCAGATATTTTACTTCCTGCCGGCTGAGTGCTAATCCTTCCTTAATATTATACGCAGTAATATCATCAATCTCAATTATAGGTTCCGGCATTCGATCATTGCTGAAGATCTGCTGATCCAGCCCTTCATATACCCGCTGGAGCATATGATCATGATCAGCATTCTTTTCCTTTACAGAAAGGAATTCCTCAATCCGGAGAATGCCGCTAATCCCCATATTTTGTGTTATTTCAACTGCATTGGTACTCCAGGGTGTGATCATTTCCTTCCGTGGACCGATAAAAAACCCATTTATTTTTTTCTTTCGTATAAAAAGCGACTCACCAAACAGCCAGCACAACTTGTCAATAGTATTGGAGGATAGTGTTTTACCTGAATCAACAGCAAAAAAATTTTTAGAATGTCCTTTAAAAAAGAGTATCATTTGAAGATCGGAAATAATAAGTTAACATCACATCGGATGACCATGGATCAGATGATTCTTTACGGAAGTGAAACCTGAAAGGATATTTCCGTGCTTAAGGATAATTTCCGGATTTCCTGCATCATTCTTATGCCTTTTCCGGCACATCGTTCCTGTAAAAAACCTGCCGGCAAATATAGTCAAAAAGAAGCGAAAAAATTATTATAATCATTACTTTTACCCCGCACTTTTATTAAACTGAACATACATTATGAATATTACGGACTTTCGAAAGCATGCTCACGAAATGGCAGATAAGCTGGCTGATTATTATGAGCAGATAGAATCTTTACCTGTTAAGTCGCTGGTTATGCCGGGCGAAATATATAATGCACTGCCTGATTCTCCTCCCCTGCAACCCGAAAGTTACAGGTCCGTTATACAGGATTTTGATAATATAATTCTTCCCGGCATAACACACTGGCAGAGTCCTAATTTTTATGCGTATTTCCCCGCAAATTCAAGTTATCCCTCCGTACTTGCAGAGATGCTGACAGCAGGCCTGGGGGCACAGTGTATGTTGTGGGAAACTTCTCCTGCTGCAGCAGAACTGGAAGAAAAGACAATGAACTGGCTCAGGGAGATGACAGGCTTACCGGCTCATTTTCAGGGTGTTATTCAGGACAGTGCTTCAACTTCCACTCTTGTTGCCTTATTAACTGCAAGAGAAAAAGCCAGCTCGTTTTTAATAAATGAAGATGGCTTCAACCATAATAAGTTCAGGGTATATTGCAGTACTGAAGCACATTCTTCGGTTGAAAAAGCGGTAAAAATTGCAGGTATCGGAAGGAAAAACCTGGTGAAAATTGCTGTAGATGATGAACTGGCAATGTTAACGGGTGAACTGGAGAAAACCATTAAGGAGGATATCCAAAAAGGACTTATTCCTGTCTGTGTGGTGGCTGCCATCGGTAGTACCGGAACAACCGCAGTAGACCCCCTTGAAAAGATATCGGAAATCTGCATGAATTACAATATCTGGCTACATGTTGACGCAGCCTATGCCGGTACAGCCTTCGTACTTGAAAAATACCGTTATATGATCAAAGGGATCGAAAATGCCGATAGCTATGTATTTAACCCGCACAAATGGATGTTTACCAACTTCGACTGCTCTGCTTATTTTGTGAAAGACGCGGAAGCACTTAAACGAAGCTTTGAAATACTTCCTGAGTATCTGAAAACAAAACCCGATAAAACGGTGAATAATTACAGAGACTGGGGAATACAATTAGGAAGAAGATTCAGAGCCCTGAAACTCTGGTTTGTAATAAGGAGTTTTGGAGTGAACAGGATCAGAGAGATAATTGATAACCACATTAATTGGGCAGGATGGCTGGCAAATGAAATAGACCAGTCTCCCCGGTTT
>CAYVTV010000322.1:0-2849 GCA_964454295.1 uncultured Bacteroidaceae bacterium | reverse complement strand
CAATATTTCTTCCAGAAATTCCATCCCGACTCTATCCCCTTTTATCAAACGAAAACTATGCTCTTTCAGGTTATCGGGTGAGATCACCTTTTCGAAAAGGGCATCGGGATAAGTGACAATCACAGCTTCTTTGTTGTCTTTCCCGAGTTTATCCAGAGTTTTTGTCCGCATAATAATGCCTGCTTCATCTGTTTGCCCGTATAAAATACTCCTCTTATATGAGGAGGGGAAAAAACACAGGGGTTCATCCAGACCGGAATTTGCCAGGTCATTATAAAAATAAGCTGCCGACTCCTTATCAGGTAATATGATAAGGTGTCTTCCCCGTACTTTGGTAAAACAGGCATGAAAAAACAGAGCACGTGAAGACCCGGACAGGCCTTTTAACAGGTACTTACTATTTTCTCCTCCTTTCAGCTCTTCACAGAATTCTGCTGTTAAAGGGTGATTGTTATAGATGTTATCATGCATATTTTACCGGCAAACAGGTTGCAAAATTAATAAAAATATACCTCTGTGACCGGCATTTTTTTATTGCAAAAACATTCCCTCCGGGTAGCTTCGATTGTTAAAATGTTTTTCCATGGATAAAAAAGATATGCTTTATCTTTGTGAATCATTATCATCGTGTATGTTAGTATTCAAGTTTGGAGGTGCCTCCGTGAAGGATGCCACTTCTGTCAGAAACATTCCGGGGATACTGAAGAAATTCAGTGATGATATAATTATTGTTGTGTCGGCTATGGGGAAGACCACCAATGCCCTGGAAAAAGTTGTATATGATTATTTTACGGGTACAGGGGAAGCCCTGAATTCATTGCAGAAAGTTAAGAATTATCATCTTCCTGTTGTTGAGGAGTTATTCCCTGACCTTCATCATCCCATTCATCCTCAAATTGCTGCAATTTTTACTTCGCTGGATATGAAATTGCTGATACCGCCAGGTAATAGCTATGATTTTGAATACGATCAGATCGTGTCAGCGGGAGAAATTCTTTCCACATTAATTGTAGCTGAATACTTAAATGCCGCGGGTATAAGAACAAAGTGGAAAGACATAAGGGATGTTCTGAAAACGGACAGTACTTTCAGGGAGGGGAAAATTAACTGGGAATTGTCGGAGATGAAGGTAAAAGAATCTTTCAGTTTTACAGATAGCAGAATTTACCTTACACAGGGTTTTATTGCTTCTACAATTGATAATCAGACAACAACACTGGGAAGGGAGGGGTCAGATTATACTGCAGCCATTCTGGCATTTATTCTTGAAGCAGAGAAAGTAATGATATGGAAAGATGTGCCCGGAGTATTAAATGCCGATCCCAAGTTTTTCGATGATGCTGTTTTGCTGAAAGAAATAAGTTACCGGGATGCAATTGAACTGGCATATTACGGGGCAAAGGTCATACATCCCAAAACCATTCAGCCTTTACAAAGGAAAAATATCAGCCTGTATGTAAAATCGTTTGTGAATCCTGTTGCAGAGGGCACAAAAGTCGGTAACGTTTTGTATGACAAACTTATACCTTCCTTTATTATCAAGACAGACCAGGCGTTAATACATTTCTATCCCAATGATCTATCCTTTATTGCTGAAGAGAACCTTGAAGTAATTATTGGTTGCTTTGCCCGAAACGGGGTGGATATTAACATGATGCAAAACTCGGCAGTTTCCTTCCAGGTATGTGTGAACAGGGATGTTCTTAAGATCAACAAGATCATGGAAGAATTAAGAGGGCATTTTGATATCGATATAGAATACGGGCTTGAGCTGGCGACAGTCAGGTATTACGATGAGTCAACCATAAAAAGGGTCACTGAAGGGAAGGAAAGATTGCTGGAACAGAGAAATAAGACTACGGCGCAGGTGGTGATGAGGAAGAAGGACAATAGTAATTAAGTGACGGGTGACATGATTAATTGAGTAAATGAGTGGATGAGTGGTTACGTGGTTGAGTAATTGAGTAATTGAGTAATTGAGTATTTGAGTAATTAAATGAGTAAATGAGTAAATGAGTAATTGAGTAAATGAGTAAGGGGACGAAGGACGACGGGAATACTATAGAAATTTTCAGCTACTCGTCACATGTCACATGTCACTCGTCACAAATAACAATTCCTGACTCAATCAAAGAAATTCTACTCTAAACTAAAAGTACAATCTTCCCCTTTGCTCTTAGTGTTTCGCTGTATTCATGTGCTTTTCCGGCTTCAGTCAGGGGATAGGTTCTGTCAATTATTACCTTTATTTTTTTCAATGCAACCTGGTCGCGTATCCATTCCAGATCTTCCCGGATCATTTTGAGTAGAATACCGCTTGCCCTTTTCCCTCCGGTGACTGAGGTAAGTGCTTGCCAGAAAAAGAGTTTTGGCCTGGGCAGGGTATTTACGTACCTCCCTCCTTTACGCAGAGCTTTGCGGGATTTCAGATATCCCAGTGTTCCCACAGCATCGAGGATGATATGGTATTTTTCACCTGCTGTTATAGGGTCCTGATTTGTGTAATCAATTAAATGATCTGCGCCAAGAGTTGTTACGAGTTCGAAATTCTTTTCAGAGCAAACAGCGGTAACTTCGGCTCCCATAAGTTTAGCGATCTGAACTGCGTATGTCCCCACACCCCCGGATGCTCCGTTTATTAACACACTCATTCCTTCTTCAATCTCTCCGTGACGGACGAGTCCCTGATAAGCAGTAACCCCTGCTACCCCGAATGTGCATGCTTCATTAAAAGGAATGTTGTCAGGAAGCAGAAATACTTTTTTAGCGGATGTTTTTACATACTCAGCATAGCCTCCTCCCTTATAGCTTAATCCTGCATAAACTCTCTGTCCTGCTTGAAGGTTGGT
>CAYVTV010000321.1:0-2905 GCA_964454295.1 uncultured Bacteroidaceae bacterium | reverse complement strand
CATATTGCGCCTTTGCGCCTTTGCGTTTTTTTAATTTAACGAACAATTGATAAATACAGAACGCATTAATAATATATATCAGGATCTGGTGAAAAGAAGTAATCCATGGGTTTATTTACGATATTATAATATCTTGATAGCCACTACTATCATTATTGTAATTTTTTGCTCTGAGGCAACCGGCCAGGTTTCATATGGCGGAAGACCTTATCCGTATGAATCAAAAAAAGCTGTTTCTGAAGTTGTCAGAATGCCTTTATTCGATTACAACCTGGTTCTTAAGCAAATGGAAGAGGAGAGGGTACTTGACGGGAAAAAACCTCTTCCCGTTGCATGGAATTATGAGGTAAACCTGAATCCTTATAACTCGGGATACTGGCACCTTAACCCGGATGGTGTCAGAGTATGGAGACTGGAGATACACTCAGACAACGCATTTGCTCTAAATGTCCTTTTTGATGAGTTCAGGCTGGAAGAAGGAGCCCGGATTTTCCTCTATGATCCTGCACAAATAAATATCCGGGGAGGTTTTGATTCAAGGAGTAATAAAATTGCGGGGAATTTTCCGGTTTCATTTATCCCCGGGGAAAAAATTATCGTTGAACTGCAGGTCCCTGAGAACCTTCATAACTTTGGTGAATTAAATATCGGATTGATAGGCCATGCCTTTGTTGATCTTTTTGGTACCGGGGAAATAAAGGATGGTCGCTTCGGAAAGTCTGAAGCCTGCAATGAGGATATAAACTGTCCGGCCGGAGATGACTGGCAGGAAGTAAAAAGAGCGGTTTGCAGGATTATTTTTATTTCAGGAATGTCATCCATTTTATGTACCGGAACTCTGATCAATAATACGGCTGTTGACGGAAAACCTTATCTGTTTACTGCCAATCATTGTATAAATAAAGATTCTGAAGCGAAATCTGCAGTCTTTTATTTTGGATATGAATCGCCCGAATGCAATGGTCCGGATGGTTCTGTGAACAATACCCTTGCCGGTTCTGTCATTAAAGCCACATCCGACAGCCTTGATTTCAGTCTTCTCCTCTTGTCGGAAGAACCTCCCGAATCATATAATCCTTATTTTGCCGGTTGGACCTTATCTTCAAATCCGGCCCCTTCTTCTGTTTGTATACATCACCCTCAGGGGGATGTAAAAAAAATCTCAGTAAACAATGATCCGGTAACCAGCCAGTATCAGGTCAGCCCACCGCCGCCCTCCTGGCTGGCATCTTCAACTCCAAACGGTTTCTGGAGAGTGATACGCTGGAGTTCAGGTGCTACGGAAGGCGGGTCATCCGGCTCTCCACTGATGAATAGTCTTGGCCTGATTGTTGGAAATCTTACCGGAGGGGATGCCGATTGTGATGATCCCGTTAACGATTATTTCTCAAAATTTCATTTGTGCTGGGATTACTATTCTCTTCCTGCAAAGCAATTAAAACCATGGCTGGACGAAAGCGAAACCGGCAGAACCATTTTACCCGGATATGATCCTCTTTTTGAGCCTGACACCTCATCCACCATATTGGACATCCTGACAAACAGTCCTGAACATACGTATCTTACATCGGCCATATTTGCTGCCGGCCTTCAGGATTTGGTTTCGGGAAATGAAACAGTAACTGTTTTTGCCCCGGTGGATCAGGCATTTGAAAACCTTCTGCCCGGTGTACTGAATGAACTTTTATCGGATCTGCCGTTAGTACTTGAGGAAGTAATTAAAAATCATATAGTTAATAATGATATTTTGTCATATGAATTAGTTGACGGACAAAAATTAACTGCGTTTTCCGGCAGAGAGATTCCCATTTTTGAAAATGAGAATGGGATATATTATGATTACGCTGAGCTAATTGATAAAGACTTTGTCGCAAAAAATGGCATTGTACATTTCATTAACGAGGTTATTCTGTCATTAGGCACAACAGGGCAGCAATACCTGATTTTCCCCAACCCTGCTGTCGGGAATTTCTGGATATTGTCAGAAAAGGAAAGTATCAGGGGGGCTAAGATAAGATTTTATGATATGAATGGTTCTTTACTGGCAGATTATGTTATATCAGACGAGAAACTGGTAAAATTTAACCTGAGTAATTTTCCAACAGGAATATATATTGTTGAGATTATTAATAATAATAATGTATTCAGGAAAAAGATCGTACTTGCTAAACCCAACCGTTAATGAAGATATTATTTTGTTGCATAATACCGATCCTGTTACTTCCAGCCTGTAGATCAAGAGAATACAGTGAGGGGCGTGGAGATGCCCCGGGAATTATCGATTATGCTAACACTCTTGATATCAGGAGATATGAAAATTTTACACTGGTAGATGTTTTCAAGCCCTGGCAGAAAGCAGGCGGGGAGAAAAAATCCTATCTGCTTGCCGGGAAAAATGCAGTGGTACCTGACAGTCTTTTACACATGACTATCATCCGAACTCCGGTAATTTCAGTGGTTTGCTTTTCAACGACTCATGTCGGTTATATTTCTGCTTTACAAATGACAGGTACTGTTAAGGGTATTTCAGGGAAAGATTATATTTGTGATCCGGAGGTAAGACAAAACCTGTTAAATGGAACAGTCAGGGATGTCGGATACCCTCCCTCAATTGATTATGAAGCGATTTTAAAAATTAAACCTGATGTTGTTTTTCTTTATGGGCTGGAGTCATCGGTTGCGGGAATCATTAAAAGGTTTTCCGACTCAGGAATAACTTCTGTAATGATTTCTGATTTTCTTGAAATGCAGCCCCTGGGGAAAGCTGAATGGATAAAGTTTTTTGCTGCTTTATTCGAGCTGGAAGAAAAGGGCGATTCAATCTTTGCAGCTGTTACTGAAAACTACGAAAATCTGCAGAGTATAACAGGGAAATTGGAAGAAAGACCTTTGATTTTAACAGGCT
>CAYVTV010000320.1:0-2939 GCA_964454295.1 uncultured Bacteroidaceae bacterium | reverse complement strand
CAGGTTATCAGCTATTTCTTTATTGGTCATTCCCCGGGCAACCAACTTCAGGATGGTTATCTCTCTTTTACTCAGTTCATTCTGCACAATGAGGGGTTCTTTAAAATGCGACTCATTGATCAGACGTTCAATTTTATTAAATATTGTTTTTTTTTCATCGTCTAAATAAATCTTTTCTTTGAATGTATTGATGATTTTTTCATCCCGGATATCAGATGAGACAATAGCGATTCCTTTTTCAATGATATTAAATGGAATAAACTCGTTTCCTGATGTCTCAGATTCTTTAAAAAGGTTGATATTTAATACAATAAAATCGGGATTATGTTTATTAATTTCTGAAGTAAAATTATGCAGGTTGTCGAGTTCACTTACAACACTCGCTTTCTCAATTCTGTTAATAATTGAAACGATACCTTTTCTTATCAGGTATGATTTTTCTATTACTATGAATTTAACCCGTTGCATAAGTTATTTCTGAAAATTAGCAATCAGAATCTTCTCCATCAGGGCAACTTTTGGTATCATGACCTTATCCTCCAATGATGCATGCATATTCAGGTCTTTCTCAAGCAGGAACAGTTCCAGGAGTATTTTATTATAGAGGGAAGGATGCGAGCAGGGAGGCAGGTATTTAATAATAATGTACTTCAGGTCGTTTAATTTTTCTTCAATATTATCATGTTCAGATGCGAAGTCGTTAATAGAATATTCATTTATCTGCCGGAGAAGATCTTCCGGAAGCTTTTTTTTCATAAATGCATCTTCTATGGCAAGAACATAAGGTTGAACTTTTTGTTCTTCCCTGTTAATATGGTTCAGGAATTCAGTTTTATATTCATCAAAAAAATTCTTCACCAGCACTCGTTTTTCAGTATCGCCTCCGGCACAGTAAACCATTTCATTTATCATTACTTCAATTTCCGGAAATTTATCTTCCAGGTAATATTTGTGCGTTTTCTGGAGATAATCAACAACAAGGCTTACCGGAAAGGACAAAAATTCTTTCTGAGGTATGTAGTCCTCATCAATGAAAGAATTCGTGATTTCAAGAAAGAATTCAAGGTTGATATTATAATCAGCGCAGACAGCGGCTACGGTTTTTTCCCCAAAACCCAGGAGAATTCCGAACCTGGTGATTACCGGAAGAAGCTGATAGTTATGGAAAATAACTTCAGACATCTTCATTTCGGGCGTTATGTTCATACTATCTGATACTTAAATATTTTATAACTTCAGGAATAACAGGAATAAAATTACAATAAAGGTATAATTATTTTAGTCTAATTTAAAAAGTCAGTATCCAGGTGCCGGCTCATTAATTGAAGTATTATCAACCACGAAGGACACCAAGGACAACACAAAGGACACAAAGTGCTGTCGTTTAGTAATATATACTTCGTGTCCTTTATGAGTACTTTGAGTCCTTTGTGGTTAAAAACACTTATGAGACAGTCCTCGGGGTGGTGGGTTACTTTCTTCTTCTCATACAGACATACCTGTTAAAACATTGTTAATGTTAACAATACTTATAGTTTTTTTTTGAGTATCAAGAAAACAGATGTATTTTTGTGATATAAAACCCCCATACACTATCGTGTACGAGCAGGAAATGAAGAATAGCAGTAAAATATTGTCCCTGTTGCTTATTCCGGTGTTATTAATATCCCTGTCCGGATTTATGTTGCATTTTCATTACTGCAGTTTCCAGGACAAAGTTTTTACTCATTTTCATGTAAATAGTGAAGATAACAGGAACTTCCAGTGTTGCCCGAAGGAAAAAACATATGATTCCTGTTGCAGTACTGATGAATGTAATGATGAATTTAATATACTATCCAAACACTTCTGTTGCCTGGATATAATTTCTCAGATAGTAACAGATAAGGATTATACCCCAAATAATGAACGCATTATAATTTATCCGGCAGAATCACCATTAAAGAATACACTTTTTAAAACCACTGATCCACGGTATTCTGTTTTTCATATCTACACTGATGATCCATTATCTCCGGATCTGCTTTTCAGTATTGTATTGCGCTGTTAAATTTTAAAGTGACAAGTGACAAGTGACGTGTGACTATGAACCATTAGTTCCGCTCACCCCTCACCTCTCACTTCTCACTTCTCGTCACCCGTTACACTTTGACCTGTCCTGAATTTTCTTTATAGAATTCTGGTACAGACGTGCCTTATGGCACGTCTCTGCGATTACTTTAATATAACATTCAATTTATAACGAGTCATGAAAAATATCTTAATTTATATATTATCATTTTTTTATCTTTCAGTTTTTTCCCAGCATGATGATCATTATTTACGGGGCAAGGTTTTTGAAGCCGATTCATCGGGTAACAAAACAGGACTGGAATTTGTAAATGTTTACTGGCTGGGAGGTCACACCGGTGTTATTACCAACCCGGAAGGAGAGTTTAGTATCCATATACCCCACGATGATGAAGAAGTAAGAAAGCTGATAATCAGCTATATAGGATATAAGGTGGATACCCTGACAGTAGCACCTGATACAAAGTATGTTGAAGTTATTATGGATGCATCCCGGTTACTCGAAGAAGTGGAAATAAGGAAACGGAGGGGTACAACAATTAATTCCAGGATAAATTTAATGCCGTCACAAATAATCACTGAAGCCGGATTGCAGAAGCTTGCCTGTTGTAATATCGGCGAGTCTTTTGAGAGTAATGCGACCATTGACGTGGGTTATTCAGATGCGGTTTCCGGGGCAAAGAAAATACGGATGCTGGGTCTTGACGGGATTTACAGCCAGATGTTGTTTGAGAATATCCCTTTTTTACGAGGTATGGAGGCAGGGTATGGACTGAGTCACATACCGGGGCCTTTTATGGAATCCATACAGATTAGCAAGGGAACATCATCTGTGATAAATGGATATGAGTCCACTACAGGGCAGATAA
>CAYVTV010000319.1:0-2972 GCA_964454295.1 uncultured Bacteroidaceae bacterium | reverse complement strand
ATCTGGGTGACATAATAGTGTGCTGCAGCAGAAAAAGTCTCATCATCAAGAAGTCTTAAAAATCCATCCAGCGCAGTTTCATAATTCTTTTGCTCATAAGCAATGTGAGAATAATAATACAAAGCCGGAGATGAAAATTTACTGTCAATATCCTTTATTTCAAAGAATGCAACCCTGGCCTCACTATATTCCTTGCGCATATAATGGCTATAGCCCGTCTGAAAAAAATACAGAGATAAGTCCTCTTCGTTCAGGTAATACCTGTCAACCTTATTCATGTACTTCAACACCATTGCAAAACTGTTTTTCCGGAAAGCGTAATCAGCTAAACGAAACAATGCATTATTTACAAACGGACTTTCAGGATTTTCATGAGCAAAGGCGTTCACCAGAAATTCGGCATCATGGTTTGATAACTCTATGGCACAAAGTGCAGCGTAATATTGGGCCTGTGCACTCAGATCAGTTTTAACCCCGGCCTGGGACTCAAGCGACCTGTTAAAAAACCGCTGTGCTGCCCCATATTTCTCTTTTCTGAATAATTCCATACCCTTATCAAAGTCTCTCTCATTATAGTTGTATATTTGTGATTTCTGCGAATAAACAACCATCCCGATAAAAGAAAAGATCAGAATGAATACGGTCTTTTTATTTAATTCCATGTCATTACGTAGTTATATCCGGTAAAGTTATTAATTAAAGAAGCGTGAATGAAAAGAGAATTTTCAAATTAATTAACATTATCATGTTAATAGTGAATTATTTTCCAATCCGCAACATTAATTAAACGCCGCGGAATATTATATATTATTTCACTGATGACCGAAATATATGTTGATTTTTTGATTTGTTGATTTGTTGATTTGTTGATTTATTGATTTCGAATATTACTCAATTACTCACGTTACACGTCAACAGTCCAATATTTAACATTTCAACACACACCCGATCCCTTGATCCCATGATAACGTGATCCCCTGGTCCTGTTAACTTCCTGGATCTGTACACAAGGACGCACAGCCGTGCGCCCCTACGTAACCACGTAACTACGTAACCACGTATCCACGTAACCACTTAACCACGTAACCACTTAACCACGTAACCACTTAACCACGTATCCACCCCCCATCCGTCCCTCGTCCCTCGTCCCTGACATTAAGATTTTTTTTTCCAAAGAAAAAAAAGATATTTGCATAAAATTAAACTTTTAGAGTAAGTTTGTTTGAAAATCAAATGAATAATTATGGCCTTAGACAACCTGGTAGAATTTCATAATGCATCAATATTCATTAAAGACCACCTGGTACTATCAGATCTGAATTTTTCCGTCAGCAAAGGGGAGTTGGTTTACCTGATAGGAAAAGTTGGAAGTGGGAAAACTACACTCATTAAAACAATGAATGCAGAAATTCCCCTTCGCGAAGGTAATGCTCTGATAACCGGCTATTCTCTGGAGAAGATCAGGAAAAAGCAGGTTCCCCTGTTAAGACGAAAGCTGGGAATTGTATTCCAGGATTTTCAACTGTTAACTGACAGGACTATGCGGGAAAATCTGGAGTTTGTTTTAAAAGCCACAGGCTGGAAAAAAAAGAGTGATATAGAAGTGAGAATAGGGGAAGTTCTGGAAAAGGTTGGCCTGGGATTTAAAGCATATAAGATGCCCCACCAGCTTTCCGGTGGAGAGCAGCAAAGGGTGGTTATTGCAAGAGCTTTGCTGAATAATCCTGACCTGATCCTGGCAGATGAACCTACCGGAAATCTTGACCCTCAGACAGGAGAAGAAATACTTCAGCTGCTTATAGAAATCAGCAACAGCGGAAGAGCTGTTATCATTGCCACTCATAATTATAATCTTTTGAAGAAATATCCTTCACGGATACTGAAATGTGCCGGAGGCAAACTTACGGAAACCGATATAAATGATCCTGAAATAGAATTTCTTGCGAAATACTACAGCTAGGTAAAAATATAATCCCCTGATCCGTCCTGCATCGTAAATTCCTCGCCTGTAACGGGAATAAGATTCTTACTGACTCCGAAATATCTTTTGATCTCCTTCCTTCTGAGGCAGGGAAATCTGGTATTATTCAATATATTGACAAATTCAGTGTTATAGCTTATAATATCCTTGATCCTGAACATTCTTAGCATACCGGCAAGTACTGCTCTGCAAACTTTCCCGCTGTAATCCGGTGCAATATAAACAAACTGAGTTTTAGCAACACCATCTCTCACCGAAAGCATTACCAAACCAATAGTATTTTCCTCCAGCGTATATTTCAGCCAGAAAAGTTCATTGGTTTCAGAAAAAGAACTAAAGAAATATTTTGAACCGATAACAGCATTATCTTTGTCCTTCTTAATTAGCCATGGATATTTACTGATCCATTCCAGGTCTTTTAATTTCGGCACATACACATCCTTACCGGCACAATCCAATATGAATTTAAAATCTTCTTCTGAAGGATATTGGATTCTCTTAACCACCAGGTTCTTATCTTTAGCAAGCATGGCCGTGACCAGGTGAAGAGGGTATAGAATGGAATTAACCATATTATCCATCATGTGAATAAGATAATAAGCACCACAATATCTGAAAAGCTTCAGCATATAAGGGGATATCCCCCTTCTGGCCATATATTTTCCGGCAATATTCGATCTTATCCATATATGCAATCCTGATCTTTCTTTTACCATGGCACCGCTCACATTTTTTACTTTTTCAGCTATATGTAATGAGGGTAATTCAGAAAACATCAGACAAAAATCATAATTTTTAAGAAACATCATTAAAAGTTCGGTGGAAATGCCGCTTCCTGCACCTGGTTTAACCCACCATCCACTGATCCATGCGAATTTTTTTCCTCCGGTATCATCAAATCTTGCGGGAAGAGCTCCTATATACCCGCAAATCTGACCTTTTTCATCTTGTTTATAGATCAAGGCTATATCATCAGGATCAGCATCCGGAT
>CAYVTV010000318.1:0-2977 GCA_964454295.1 uncultured Bacteroidaceae bacterium | reverse complement strand
GTTCTCCGCTGAAATCGGATTTTGGTTCAGAAACATTGTCAGTTTCAGTTTTGCAGGAAGTAAGAATTAAACAGGTTAGAAGAAGAAACAATAAAGAAAGGTTTTTCATGGCAGTGGGTTTTTTAGGATGAGCTAATATAAATATATTGGGGCATTTTAGCAAATTATCGTATATTGTCTTTGTGTACCTTTGTGTTATACTTTGTGTCCTTTGTGGTTAAATACGTATTAAGGTTAACCACGAAGGACACAAAGGATTTCACGAAGGTACACAAAGGTATATCCAGTTTCAGCTAATTTTAATACATATATATTTACCATTTTCAAACTAATAAGCAATGTCCATTCCCACCACAAGAGCAAAAGAAAATGCAGTCATTTCCATTGACCATGCAATATGTACCGGCTGCGGACGGTGCGTATCAGTATGCAGCGATTACAGTCTGGTGATTGAAAACAACAAATGTGTACAAAGTAAAAATCCATCATTCGGGTGTATCGGGTGTGGTCATTGCATGGCCATTTGTCCGACGGGAGCCATACAAATTCATGGCCGAACTATTAGTCCTGATGATATTTCTGACTTGCCGCCAAAGGAGGAAACAGCTGATTACAACCAGATACTGGCGATGCTGCAGAGGCGGAGAAGCATGCGGAAATTTAAGGATAAACCGGTACACCCCGGCATAATTGAAAAGATCCTTAACGCTGCCCGTACCGCCCCGATGGGACTGCCCCCATCCGATGTACATGTGCTGGTGCTGGACAGTAAAGAAAAGACGAGAGCCTTTGCGGAAGATTTCTGCAGGCACATGGAAGAGATGAAGTGGTTCGTATCGGGTTGGTTTTTGTTCCTTATGCGTCCCTTCTGGGGCAAATCCACTGATGAGCTATTCAGGGGATTTGTAAAGCCGCTGTTCAGGATTTACACAGAGAGTATGAGGGATGGAAATAATCTGGTTAATTATGACGCCCCTCTGGCTATGTATTTCTATGGATCGCCTTATACTGACCCTGCCGATCCCGTTGTAGCCGCCACCTATGCGATGATTGCGGGCGAATCCCTTGGACTGGGCACATGTATGCTGGGAGCAGTGCATCCTATGATCCAGAACGGGAAGAGAGCGGAAAAGTTAAGGAGGAAATATGAAATAAGACATAAAAGCAGAGAGGGACTGTTTATCATTTTCGGGTATCCGGCATTTACTTACAGGAAAGGGATCAGGAGGAGTTTTGCGGAGGTAAATGAATATCAGCAAAAATATTTTCAAAACTAATAGGAAATTTAAAAAATCAGAGTAAATTTACTATCAGAATTATACCGAGCACCACCTAAGAATAATCAGGATTGAAAGTTCAGAAAGAAGATTCACAGGTGAGATCCTTTGTGTAGTTGTCATGGTTTCAATGAAACCTCCACTGTTATCTCCTAACACATATGAACCGGGTAAATTGAGCAGGATAGATTAGCAGCGTCCAAAAAACACATCGCATTTGTGCATGGTGGCAGAGGTATTTTATGTTTTGTTTTCTGTAACTTTTTGATAAACAAAAATAGCGTTTACGCTTATTATGAAAGTCTCATCCCGAGTGCTCGGGACAACAAGGATATGAACCGAACCGCCAATTGGCGGTGAGCTCGCGACCAACGGGAGCAACAAACATGGGGGTTCCCCCGCAGAGCGGGACAGGCCATGCCCATCAGACCATTAAGAAATATAACATTTTGAATTTCAATAAGATAATTAATATTTGTACGCATGAAACCCCCATGAGGAATGATTAATGTATCTAATGGTTTTCCACACAAAAGGACATGAAAAAAAGCAATGGGGTTCCATGCCCATTAGCAGGTCAGACAGTAATAACATATTGATTTATAAAAACATAATTAAAATATTTACGCATGAAAACACTCTTTACTCTTTTCCCGGTTCTTTTATCATTTATATGGATATTATTACCCGGAGTTAAGGCCCAACCTCCTCAAAAAATCAGCTACCAGGCTGTTATCCGTAATGCAGAAGGAGAGCTGGTAAAAAATCACGAAACAGGAATACAGATAAGCATCAGACAAGAATCACCTTCAGGAACCATCGTTTTTCGTGAGATTTACAATCCTAATCCTCAAACCAACGGCAATGGTCTGGTAACACTTGAGATAGGGAGTGGTATCGCATTAACCGGATCTTTCTCCGAAATAGACTGGTCAGCAGGACCTTATTTTCTTCAAACGGAAACAGACCCTTCCGGGGGAACAACCTACAGCATTACTTCGGTTACTGAATTGCTGAGTGTCCCGTATGCGTTATATGCAGAGTCAGTAAGCAATCCAGGATCAACCCATTGGCAGGACGGAGACGGAGTTGTCACCACCGCTGAACGGGTAGGAATCGGCACTCATACTCCTACGGGCAAACTGGAAATTAGGGGTTCTCATCCTGATGACGGAGTTTCAGTTACCATTGGTAATTCTGACGACACACATGCAATTACCATCTTTGGGGGAAGGGAAAATGATCCCAATCCGTTTATCCGGTGGAGTGATGGTGACCCGTTAAGGTTTTCCACTACTCAAAACGGTTGGGATGAAAAAATGAGGATTACAGGTGATGGAAATGTAGGAATCGGTATCAGTGAGGTTTCCGAAAAACTGGAAGTAAACGGAAATGTTGATGTGCACAATAATTACATTCAGAATGTTGCAGATCCGGTTAATGAACAGGATGCCGCAACAAAAGCGTATGTTGATCTGCTGGAGAGTAAAGTTTCAGTTCTGGAGAACAAACTCATATCTGCCAATATTCTGGTGAAAGATATTGATGGAAATATATATAATACAGTACAGATTGGAAATCAGTTATGGATGGCGGAGAATATGAGAACCACTAAATACAGAAATGGCACTCCTATCCCTTATGTTTCAGAAAACAGCGAGTGGAACAATATTTCCAATACAGGTGCTTTTGCCTGGTAC
>CAYVTV010000317.1:0-2995 GCA_964454295.1 uncultured Bacteroidaceae bacterium | reverse complement strand
TAACTGTTAAGGCAAATAAATGAAAGCATTAATTTTTTATATATTAACCTTATGTGTTTGCTTCATTCCTGCATCAGGTCAGCAGGAACCTGCGGTTCAGGATCCCCTCGCTGAACCCGTACTGGATGAACTTGCAATGTTGTTTTCCACTGAAAATGCATTTCATGTGGAGTTTCGCTATGAAGTTGAATCCACCGCCGATAATTATAACGTGGAGGATTATGGATCAGTAATTATTAAAGGAAATAATTACAAACTCAAAACGGATGAGGGAGAAGTCATCTTCAATGGCACCCGGATGTGGACATATAATCCTGTTAATGAAGAAGTATATGTAAGCACACCCGATCCTGAGAACATGGATCAGCTCCTGGTGGTCCCTTTTACGCTTCTCACAAAGTATAAGGAATACTTCAAATACAAATTTAAAGGAGAAAATAAATCCGGGTCTAAAATCTATTATGAAATTGACCTCTACCCCGTCAACCTGGAATGCAGCTATTCCATTCTCAGGATCCAGACAGAAAAGTCTTCCGGAAGGCTGCATTCATTCACCCTCCAACAAAAAAACGGTATTATTTTCAGAGTATTTCTGACTGAAATGATTCCCAATGTTAAAATAAGCCCTGATACATTTGAGTGGAAGAAGGAACTTTATCCCGACGTGCTGATTATCGAACTGTAGATTTATTATTTCGGATATTCAGGTCTGGTATGATAAATATTCTGCAGTTTATTTATAAATACTTCCTTTATTTTTTCAATGTCCCTTAAGGTAAGATTAGCGTTTATAAACTGACGTTCATCAAACTGATACTTAAAAATATTTTCCACCAGATCCTTAATTGTATCCTTATTTACTTTCTTCATACTCCTCGATGCAGCTTCAATGGCATCCGCCATCATTACAATAGCCGTTTCCCTTGAAAAGGGAATAGGGCCAGGGTAACTGAACCTGCTTTTATCTATCTCAACATCAGGATATTCCTTGAGATATGATTTGTAAAAATACTGCACGGTTGTAGTCCCGTGATGAGTTAGTATAAAATCAATAATAATACCGGGGAGTTTATGCTTCCTGGCTATTTGCTCCCCATGGATCACATGTCCGATTATTTTTTCAGCACTTTCCTCAAACTCCAGCTCCTCATGAGGATTAAAACTACTCGTAATATTTTCAATGTAATACATCGGATCATTCATTTTTCCTATGTCATGGTACAATGAACCACAACGGATCAACAATGTATTTCCCCTGGTGTGTATTGCCGCTTCTTCAGCCAGGTTCGCCACCTGAAGTGAATGATGAAAAGTTCCCGGAGCTTTTTCAGCAAGCTGGCGAAGTAAAGGCTGGTTTGTATCAGATAATTCAAGTAAGGTGGCATCAGATATAAAACCGAAAGTTCTCTCAAAAATAAAAATTAACGGATAGGTGGTAAGTATTAACAAGGCATTCCCACCAAACCAGGCAAAACTAATAATGTCAAGGTTTCTAAAACTCCCGTCCTGCATGATATTAATCCCTGCATAGAGAATGCTATAGGTGAAAAATATAATGACCGCGGTAATAAACAGTATTCCCCTGCGATATATATTTCTTAACGTAAATATGGCAACAACCCCGGCAATGAAGTTCATAAAGATAAATTCAAAACTGTTTGGCGCCCAAAAACCTATAAGCAGAATGGTTATCAGATGGACAAATACCGCAATCCGTGCATCAAAAAAGGTTCTCATAATTATGGGGAGAATGACCATAGGCATAACATAAAGGCTGAGAACCTGCGACCGGATCGTAATATTCGATAAATACGCCATAATGACAACTACCAGAAGAATAAATATGGTTTTATTAATGCTTTGCAGTACTTCCCTCCTGAAATGAAAGAGAAAAAGGTACATCACTAGAAAGGTAAAACACACGATCACTACCTGTCCCAAAAGGATGAAATTATAATTTCTGCTTACACCGGGATTCGTTTCAAATTCACGTTTAAGTGAGGTTAAAATCTGAAATTTCTCCTCATTGATAAGTTCTCCCAGAGCTATGATCTTTTCCCCGGCCTGGATCATACCCTGTGTTTCGGAAACATCCCCGAGTATTTTATTCTGAACCTTCAGGGATGTTTCGGTATCGTAAAACAAATTGGGAACTATCAGATCTGCAATATCCAGATTCTCAGTGAATCTTCTTTCTTTTAAAACTCCCGGCTGAATCCCTGAGGCTATCTCAGATAGCTGTTCCCTGATGTATTGGTAAGAAGATATCTGCGTATAAACAGAATTCTTATGCTTCTCTTCTACAATCTGGCCGGAAATAACATTAATCAATCCGTTTGTATTAGTAATGCTTTCAAGCTGCGATGCATCCGATACAATACCCTGCATGTATAATTCTGTCAGCAACGAGAGAATCTCCATCTTATACAGACTGCCGGTTTTATCCAGTTCAGCTTCCGGTATTTTCATCCTGAATTCATCCCTGAGTCTGCCTGTATAGTCTTTCCACCAAATATCCATTGTTGAAGAAAATACTTCCATAATATTCCGGAACACCATTGAATCCATTTTATAATAAGGGATAAATGATTTCAGCGCCGAATCTTTCTCAGCCTCAAGAACCGACTCATGCTTATAAATAGGAAAATCAAAGGGAGCCACCAGTACCTCATGTTTCCATGGTTTCCCGCGTTGAAATTCATACCTGAACTTACCTTCACTGGGGAAATAACTCACAATGACAACAGATGCGATAAGAAATAGAAGAAATATTACGAGGTTTTTAAATCGGCTGTTTTTCAGGTATTTTTGCTGCATGGGATTTGAAACTAAACTAAAAAACTTATTATCTTTGATAAGACAAAAATAGTAAAAACCAATGGAATACGGTATTTGTCATAATACATATATTCATTTGAGGGCAGAACATTCAGAAAAGAGAGAGATGGTCAGCCAGATACTGTTCGGAGAACAGGCAGAGATTCTCGAACAGGAG
>CAYVTV010000316.1:0-3003 GCA_964454295.1 uncultured Bacteroidaceae bacterium | reverse complement strand
CTATGGCACCGGCTTCACGGGGATGAAAACCCAGCCATAAGGCTCCCAGAAAAGTCAGAAAAATTCCCAGTTGCGCAGCAGCACCCAATAACATCAGCCTTGGTTTTGAGATTAATGAAGAAAAATCTGTCATAGCACCTATCCCCAGGAAGATGAGGGGAGGATAAATGCCCTTAATCACTCCGTAATATAAGTAATTTAAAACACTACCGTCCTGATATACTCCTATCTGAAGATTAATATCACCATCCTGAAAAAAGGGAATATTTCCCAGAATAATACCTGTACCTATCGGTATCAATAACAATGGTTCATAGTCATACCGTATGGCCAGATAAATAAAAACCAATCCGACAACTATCATAAGAATATGTCCGATTGTCACATTCCTGAAACCGGTATAATCATAAAATTTCTTCAGACCTGCAATGGTATCTTTAGCGATTCCCTCTGTACTCTCATCAAAAGTAACGGTATAAATAACCGTATCGCTTTTCCTACCCGATTCAGCTTTAGCAGTTAACATAAATCCCTCAGATACATGAGATGTATCTTCATTCATTGCTTTGCAAAATGAAGAGTAAGAGATAATTAATATGAAGAAAAGATAAAGTTTTCGCATCTTTGCTATGCAGTTAAATTAACTCAATTAATATATCCCCCTGTAATACAGCCTGTCCCGGGATAACTTTCACTGATTCAATAACACCTTCTCTGTCGGCAAGTACCTGATTTTCCATTTTCATGGCTTCCATAGTAAGGATTTTTTGTCCTTTGCTTACAATATCCCCAGGTTTAACAAAAATCAGGGTGATAATTCCCGGCAAAGGGGCCGACAAAGGAGTAGAAGCAGCCCGATCCTTTTTATCAATGTCGGGTTTTGCCGGGCCTGCCGCAACAGGCCTGAGCAATTTTGGAGTTTTTTGTTTACTCACCTTACGGTGAATTTCCACATTATATAGTGTTCCATTCACTTCGATTTTTGCGATATTATCATCAATGCTCCTGATCTCAACATTGTAATCATTACCATTAATTGTAAAATTATAGCTCTTCATTAAGTTAGAATTTTAAATCCGGTTAAATTGATTCCTTACAGCATATATTTTTGAACTCCATGGAGAGTATGCCTTTGAAGTCTTCTTAATGGTCAGTATGGCACTTTCTTCATCGTGCATTTCATCCAGAAACAGATGTAAGGCAACAGCAATAGCTGCGGTCTCTTCTCCCAGAATATGATCGCCGTTAATAATATCGATCTTTTTTTTATTTTCATTCGATCTGAACAGTTTAAGGTTAACAAGTCCTGGGAGTGCCTGAAAGAACAGATAAAGCATTAATAATGAAAAGAATACAATCAGATAACCGGCTATGGCTATTACAATGGTTCCTGTACTTATGTTATTCGATAAAATTATCAGATGCATCATAATCAGAGGGGTATATTAGGGTGTTTTTTCGGAGGATTTATTTCCTTTTTAGTGGACAGTGTCTGCAATGCCCTTATTATCCTGAAACGTGTATTTCTTGGCTCTATGACATCATCGATATATCCGTATTTTGCAGCCTCATAAGGATTAGCAAATTTCTCCAGGTATTCCTCTTCCTTTTTAGAGAGATATTCTGCTAACTCATCCTCATCTTTGATTTCTGCCATTTTTTTACCTTCGAGGATTTCTATTGCGCCTTTTGCACCCATAACGGCAATTTCTGCTGTAGGCCATGCATAATTGATATCACCCCTTAGTTGTTTTGAACTCATAACATCATGGGCTCCCCCGTACGATTTTCTCAGGGTTATGGTAATTTTCGGGACAGTGGCTTCACAGTATGCGAACATTAATTTAGCTCCATGAATAATAATTCCGCCGTATTCCTGGGCACTGCCCGGCAGAAATCCGGGAACATCAACAAAAGTGATTATAGGGATATTAAAACAATCGCATGTTCTAACAAACCTTGCCGCTTTACGGGATGCATTGATATCCAGAACCCCGGCCAGGTAATTGGGTTGATTGGCGACAATTCCGGCGGGCATACCATTGAATTTTGCAAATCCGGTGATAACATTTTCTGCATAATCCTGTTGAAGCTCGAGAAATTCTGCACCATCAATGACTGAAAAAATAACATCCCTTACATCATAAGGCTGGTTTGGATTTTCAGGAATAATTTCATTAAGAAGATCATCTCTTCTGTCAATAGGATCAAAGCATTCGCCTATTACAGGATCTTCGAGATTATTCTGAGGCAGATACGTCAATAATTTTCTTATCAGCAGCAGGCCTTCTTCCTCATCTCCGGCAACAAAATGTGCTACACCTGATTTAGATGCATGCACTCTTGCCCCTCCAAGATCCTCCGTGGAAATAACTTCTCCGGTAACAGATTTTGTCACTTTCGGACCAGTAACGAACATATAGGATGATTTCTCACTCATAATGATAAAATCAGTGAGAGCGGGAGAATAAACCGCACCTCCGGCACAGGGTCCAAAAATGGCAGAAATCTGCGGTATCACGCCTGAAGCAAGAATATTTCTCTGAAAAATATCTGCATATCCTGCAAGACTCCTCACACCTTCCTGTATGCGTGCACCGCCACTGTCATTAATTCCTATAACCGGTGCACCAACCTTCATAGCCTGATCCAATATCTTACATATTTTTTTTGCATGTGTTTCCGAGAGTGATCCTCCGAAAACGGTAAAATCCTGAGCATATACATAGACAATACGGCCGTCGATGGTTCCATGCCCGGTAATCACTCCATCTCCCAGGTATTGTTCCTTATCCAGCCCGAATTCAGTGGTGCGGTGTGTAACAAACATATCATATTCCTCGAAGCTGCCCTCATCCAGAAGTATTTCAATTCTCTCACGGGCAGTATGCTTACCTTTATTGTGCTGAGCTTCAATACGCTTATCACCACCACCCGCCTTAGCCTTTTCACGTAATTCAATTAAATGCTTTATTTTTTCTCTTGTTGACATTAGTATAACGG
>CAYVTV010000315.1:0-3055 GCA_964454295.1 uncultured Bacteroidaceae bacterium | reverse complement strand
TAATTATGTTATTAAAAATCAATATGTTATTACTACCTGACCTGCTAATGGGCATGGCCTGTCGCGCCCTGCGGGGGAACCCCCTTGCTTTATTCATGTCCTTTTGTGTGGAAAACCTTTAAATCTATCTATCAATTCTCATGGGGGTTTCATGCGTACAACATTAATTATCTATTGTTATCTATAATGCTTATAGCTAGTATTTTACAACTTTTTTTACCTAATGCATATTATGGACAATTCTCATTTTGCGCCTTTGCGCCATTGCGTCCCTTTTTAATTTCTCTCAAATTAAAGATATTTTTATAATACCTGCAACTGAAACTAAAAATGTTATGTCACCAATCTCAGCACCTTCTCCGGATGAAGTCTGTACCATCTGTTGATCTCATTAATAATATCCATATCCCTTCCTGCTTCTTTTTCAACCTGAGAAAAACAGGATATTCGTTTTGCATAACCAACCCGCTCAGCATCCTTCGCATTACATTCCTGTTCATAATGATTCGCCGATGGAATGACATAAATATTTTTACCAAAATAAGCTGCCTCAGCAACTGTTTCAAAACCTGCAGTACACACCAGCGTATCACACCCGGCCATGGCAGAAAGAAATTTTTCTCCTGATAATGGTTCTACACTCATATCTGTTGAAAAAACTTCTCTCTGTCGGATACTGTCGGTAAAAACAATAACCCTTTTCCCGGGATGTGTTAAAACCCATTCTTTAATTTCAGGTAAGAATCCTGGATTTAAAAGATATACCAGTATGTATCCGCCATTTTCCGCTTGTACGCCATAAATCTCATTTCGCAATAAAGGAGGAACAATAAATAGCTTTTTTCCCGGGATATCAGCACTATCAGAAAAACTCAGGGCTATCTTTTTCTCAACCCTTAAAGCACAAAAATATCCGTACAGCCTGAGTAATATTCTCTGCAGGAGAAAATTGCCGGGAAATACAAAATCAGGATGGTTGAAAAAGTAATGATGTGAGATCACAAAACAAGGTTTCCCGGAGAAGGAGATAAAATATGCCAGGCCTCCGATCATATCATAAAAATTTATTATCCGGTCAGCATTAGTCCTTCGGATAATCCATGAAATTCTGAATATCTCAAAAATATATACAGGTCCAAGAAATAGATTATATATAAATGAATAAAATATATGTATACCTTTTTTGTCAGAAGACCTTATAAAATTAGGACTCCTGAAATACATGAGTTTTTTGCCAAAACAAGTGGTAAAATATTGCGGGGGATCTCTGAGGGGACTAGTACCCAAATATGCCGCTGACACAATATGCCCTTGTTCTTGAAGTGCCTCTGCCAGACTCATGGCCTGGGTCATATGGCCTCTTCCTTCTCCTTGTATGATAAACAGGTATTTCATTTAAGAGGGACGAAGGGACAAAGGGGACAAAGGGGACGAAGGGGACGAAGGGGACCACGTATCCACGTATCCACGTAACCACGTAACCACGTAACCACGTAACCACGTAACCACATAATATCATAACAAATGAGCGTCACAGGACAGGTATTAATAATAAGGATCAAAGATAAAAAACAATAGGGGATACGGTTACAATATATTGTAATACTATCCGTTTTTTTGTAGGTTTGAACCTGCAATATTTTCAGCCTTATGTTAAAAATTATCTTCCCTGTAATAATACTTATCTTTCTTTCTGTAAGTGCACTTGCACAATCGGGAGGTAATCATACATATGCTTTCCTGAATCTCACCAACTCTGCCAGGGTAGCTTCCCTGGGAGGGAAAACTGCAGCCTTGTGGACTGACGACCTTAATCTCCCTTTTCATAATCCCTCCCTGCTTAACAGTGGCATGAACAATCATTTTGTACTGAATTATGTAGGTTATTTTGCCGATATTAAATATGGGTATGCATCTTATGCAAAAACAGTCGATAATATTGGAAATTTTGCCGGAGGTATTCATTATATTAACTATGGGAATTTTACCGGGGCAGATATTGACGGCACCAAAACAGGAATATTTCATGCTTCGGAATATGCCCTGAATCTCATTTATTCCAGAAAAATTGATTCTACCTTACAAGTGGGTATAAATGTAAAACCCATCTACTCCGTTTTTGAAAGTTATAATTCATTAGGCATTGCTGCAGATGTTGGGATCACTTATTATAATCCCGATAATCTGTTCTCAGCCGCACTTGTACTGAAGAATATGGGAACCCAGATCTTTGCTTATTACGATGGTAACAGGGAACCCCTGCCTTTTGAAATTCAGGCCGGAGTTGCCCAGCGCCTTCGGCATGCTCCTTTCCGGTTTTCACTGCTCCTGCAGCATATGCAGAGATTTGATCTCACCTACAATAGTCCTCTCGACACCGGAACAGAATTTGACCCCTTTACAGGAGAACCTGTCCGCAAAAATAAAATGGAAGAGGTTGGAGATAAACTGATGCGACATGCTATCTTTGGAATGGAATTTCTTCCGGGAGAAAATTTTTATGTAAATCTCGGATATAATTACCTGCGCAGGCAGGAATTGAAAATTCCCCTGAGAGTAGCAATGGTAGGATTTTCCTGGGGATTTGGCTTCAAAGTATCAAAATTCCATTTTAGTTACGGCAGAGCCAGCTACCATATTGCAGGTGGTTCCAATCACTTTTCCCTTAGTACTAACTTCTCGGAATTCTATAAAAGAATTAACTGATGAACCTGTCACAAAAACTCATTATTGCCATTGACGGATACTCCTCAAGTGGTAAAAGTTCGTTTGCGAAAAACATAGCTAAGGAATTCGGATATGTATATATCGACACCGGAGCCATGTACAGGGCTGTAACTCTGTTTTGCCTGAATAATAAGCTGGCACAAAACGGGAATGTCAACAAACAGGGAATTATTTCTTCCCTTGATAAAATACACGTCAGCTTTACTATGAATGAACAGACTGGTTTCAGCGAAGTCTGTCTGAATGATAATAACGTTGAGAAACAGATAAGAGGTCTTGAAGTATCAGAAAATGTGAGCCAGGTAAGCCAGATATCCGAAGTACGGAG
>CAYVTV010000314.1:1063-3199 GCA_964454295.1 uncultured Bacteroidaceae bacterium | reverse complement strand
CGGGACGCTCTAACCGGCTGATCTACCTCGAAAAATAAAACCCCGTCGAATTTGCGGGGTTTCGTAGCGAGAGGGAGACTTGAACTCCCGACCTCATGATTATGAATCATGCGCTCTAACCAGCTGAGCTACCTCGCCATTTTATTTTTATTGCGGGTGCAAATATAATTATTTTTTGCCTGCAAATAAAAAAATGAAATTTATCCTGGTAAAATATGCCGGAAAAGCCTGAAATTAACCTGTTCCCTGATTTGCTCAGGCTGCTTTCATACCCGAAAATACAAGGTACCTGCGCCTTTTAGTTAATAGAAATATGTACCAGTAAAGGATCACTAAGTAGAATAATTTGAAGACAGAATCATTAATAAATCCTTTTCTCTGCATTTGCCTGAACCACAACGGATAACGCTTAAATCCCTTTACTACTTCTTCGGTAATATCATCATTCCGGAGAATGCTGAGGCCTGTATTTTGAAGTTCAATAGTATATTTTTCTTCATTCCAGTGATGCAGCGCCTGGAGCCTCTTCCACTTCTCACGAAGGCCGAAACCTTTCTTTTTAAGAGTTACAAGGTCTGCTATCAGAAAATGACCTCCGGGTTTAAGCACCCGGTGTATCTCCCTCAAAAAAGCAGACTTGTCAGGATAATGAAAAGCACTTTCAATATTTATTATTATATCCTGTGATTCATCACTGATAGAATGCATCTGTTGCGCATCATCAACATGGAAGTGAACATTTGTAAGATTCCTTCGTAGCTTTTCATTATTAGCTATCTCAATACTATAAGGGTTTAAATCGATTCCTGTCATCTTTGAAGGCTTGTGCAATTCGGTAATATAACAGGACTGAACACCATTTCCACAACCAATTTCCAGTACTGATTTTCCCTTTAATTCTTTCAACATACCCAGACAATGATCCGTGAGGTTCTTCTGGGACTGCAGAAATGAATCATCATGTTTTTTATACAAAGGATAATGCAACATTGTATATTCATCATTAAACCTTTTCAGTGAATTATTCAATGCTTTGTAATACTTCTCTGCCGTGAATGCAGCGGCAAATAAACCTATTGTTTGAGAGATAAGTGTCATAAAACTGAGGATTATTGATACAAGAAAGGATGATAATTTCCGGTAAAAGTAATCATAATTATTAACATATATAAATTTATTTCAAGGTAATGTAATAGTAATTGGCATATTAGCAACTAGAAACTATACTAAACTTAAATGAGTTAAACAAAAAAACCGTCTCATTCAAAATGAGACGGTTTTCAAATCTGTTTACCTCTATCAGGCTATATATTCATATTAATAAGTTATTACTAACAAAAAACTGCCTGAAGTCACATATTATCAAGAGTATAAATGGATTTGATTCTTGTATAAAAATTGTCTTTATTTAATCATCAGCTTTTCTGAATAAACTTTGTTTCCTGTCTTCATCAGAACAAAATAAATTCCTGAACTGAGATGACTTACATCTAAATTGTAAATCGAATCCTTTGTGCTTATCTCCATTATCTGCGTTCCATCTATACGTACAATACTTATGGTACCTGGTTTTCCGGTATAATCATCCAACAGGTTTATATTCAAATAGTTTTCAGCAGGATTGGGATAAACTTTAAACATCCTTTCAGCAGCCACTCTGTTCAATACATTTGTGGATGCAGGCGGGATAAGAACGGCATCAATCACATGCACAACCCCGTTGTCGGCCGGAATATCGGCTACCATTACTTTGGCATCATTGATAAATACACCCTCTCCGGTGATGGATACAGTTACATCCTTACCGTTAAGTGTGGTGATAACCATACCGTCAGAGAGGTCAGTGGAAAGTACCTTTCCGCCTGCCACATGATACGTGAGTATGGCTGTCAGAGCGGGAATGTCATTGAGCAATGCATCGACAGTTCCTTCCGGCAGTGCGGCAAATGCATCATCTGTTGGTGCAAATACCGTAAACGGACCTTCCCCGGATAAGGCACCTTCCAGTTCAGCAGCCAGTACAGCAGCTTCCAGTGTGGTATGATCCGAACTGTTTACAATAATGTCAACCACAGTTACTACAGGCGGGATAAGAACGGCATCAATCACATGCACAACCCCGTTGTCGGCCGGAAT
>CAYVTV010000314.1:0-963 GCA_964454295.1 uncultured Bacteroidaceae bacterium | reverse complement strand
AAGGCACCTTCCAGTTCAGCAGCCAGTACAGCAGCTTCCAGTGTGGTATGATCCGGACTGTTTACAATAATGTCAACCACAGTATTCGAACCATCCTCAGCTTTTAGGTTAAAGACTATGCTTAATGAAATAAGCACGAGTACCAACTGTTTTCTAAAAACAGTTAAACCTTTAATTAATGTGTTTAGTTTTTTCATGATTTTTACATTTTAAATTAATTATGATATCTAAACACAGTTAATTAAATAATGTTTAATGATTATTAAAATATAATGAACATTATGTACTTATAAAAATATAAAATAACTATTAATATATTTTATATCAGTTTATTAATAATATATGTTATATATATTATTTAACATATTATTAATAATATTAAACAATAAATTTATAATGAACAGGAATATATTCCGGAACATTTCTTTTCTGTTAAGGGAATAAAAACATATCTGGGTTAATACACGGAAGGAAAATATGAGAAATCGGGAGAGTGATGATTACAGATTCCCACTGAACCTGATACTGAAATTTCTCTGCGGCATTATATCCCCCGGCCTTCCCATGTATTCTGCATTGGTCAGGTTCTTTACCGCCAGTGAAATTTTATACTTATCGGAAAGGAGGTTAAATCCTGCGCTTATATCCATTAGAAAATGTCCTTTATTATTATGTGTCCAGTAATCATAAAACCCGGGTAATAAGCTTTCCCGTGTGGCCTCATGAACAAAGACCTCATCTATATTCAGAATCTTTGATTTGACATATAAGCTGCTGCTGAATTCAATTCGCTTATACTTTGAGCTAAGATTCAGCTTGCCCGAATGTTTTCTCCGGTATTTGAGGTATACATCTGTATTTTTGTTTGTTACCGGATTAAACTCCACAGGGTACATGTATACATAACCGCCTCCCAGGCTGTTCTGAAAATTTCCGGATGACCGGTGCAAAAGGAATTCCAGT
>CAYVTV010000313.1:0-3268 GCA_964454295.1 uncultured Bacteroidaceae bacterium | reverse complement strand
TTTTGATTTTCGTTCGAACCTGAATAATTATATGCTATACCCGGTAAGGAAATTTGTACCATTAGGACGGGAGAATATTTTTACACAGTATAATCCTACCGACATACCTGTCTTTAGATATGCAGATGTCTTATTATGCCTGGCTGAAGCGCTAAATGAACAAGACAAGGTCACAGAAGCGATTACATATGTCAATATAGTCAGGAGCCGTGCCGGTGTGGCTTTGCTCAATTCCAACGAGTATACCCAGGTTTCCGGTAAAGAATATTTACGTTTAAGAATACAGCATGAACGAAAGGTCGAATTAGCCGGTGAAGAGCAGATTTATTATGACGAACTCCGATGGGAAACATGGAAAGAAAAGAAATTTATCTCAGGAAATGGACTTCTGGAAGTTTGGGGAGCTCCTGTTTATCAGTATTACTGGTTAGGAGATCAATGTTTGCGCTGGCCATTACCTCCGTCTGAGTGTGAGAAAAATCCAAACCTTATACAAAACCCGGGTTGGTAAATTAATATAATATATGTTATACAATAAGCACAAATCCAAAAAATGCATTATGAAAGGAAATCTTATTATGAAAATTACTGCGTATTTATTTTTATTATTATTTGCATTTTCCTGCAAACCAGAAGAAAACCGGAAAAATTCTTCACGGCATTATGATCGCTGGAGCGTTACTGAAATAAATGAGTGGTATAATAAACAAGGTTGGCTTGTTGGATGTAATTATATCCCATCCAATAAGGTGAACCAGATTGACATGTGGCAGGCTGAGTCCTATGACCCTGTTATTATTGATAAAGAACTGGCTATGGCCGAAGATTTGGGATTTAATGTAGTACGTATCTTTTTACATGATTTGGTTTATAAACAAGATTCTGAAGGGTTTAAAGATCGTTTTGCAGATTTCCTCAGAATTGCAGATAGTCACGGTATGAGGGTCATCCCAAATTTCTTTACAAATGGAGGTAAAGAGGAACGCCGGCAATTAGGCAAACAACCGGATGAGATCCCCGGAACACATAATATCCACTGGGCTCGTACACCAGGACAGGCAATAGCGCATGACCCTTCACAATATGGACCTGTAAAAAAATATGTTCAGGACTTTATCTCTACTTTTGCTGACGATGAAAGGATACTCTGCTGGTATTTATATAATGAACCCTGGAATAATTCAATTTATCAGAAGAAAGATGTTCCCAATAAGGTAAATCCTTACAATCTTCTGGTATCAGTATTTGAATGGGCCAGGGAATGCGGGCCTACACAACCTTTAACCTCTTGTATGTATGTGGATTGTTGCCCCACTGATGCATTCCTGGGTGAAAATGCAGATATTATTACATTTCATTGTTATAAAGGTCCCGAAATATTAAAGGACTGGATTTATAAATTAGAGTTTTTCAATAGACCTATTATGTGCGGAGAATATATGGGTCGTCCGGTTTCAACTTTTAAAGAAATAATGCCAATTTTAAAGGAGCATAATATAATTGCTGTTAATTTCGGGTTAACAGCAGGCAAACCGGGTTTTTATAATCAGTGGAATAGTCCTCCTTCTGATATTATGCCTGCCATTTGGTTTCATGATATTCTCACTGCAGATGGAATACCTTATGATGATGAAGAAGTTAAGTTTATTAAAAGTATGACTGCAGATAAAACTATGAATAATTTGAATTAGTATTAACCATTAAAATACAATTAATAATGAAAAAAATAAAAGTATGTGCTTTACTGTTTATTATGGTTATAAGCTCTTCTCCTATCACAATAGCACAGGTGAAAATTTCTGAATCAGAAATTATTCTGCCGACATATCAACTTGGGGGACAGGAAAATTATCCTGTATTTTTCAAGGGGCGTGCTTATCAGGGTGCAGAAGGATATGTTTATCCCTATCCTCTTATTGATAAATTAACAAATAAAATTGCCGACAAAGAATATACGTTGGTTTCACTTGATAATGAGTACGTTCATGTGGCTGTTCTTCCTGAAATGGGTGGGCGTATCTTCAGAACTGCAAGCAAGGCAGATAACGAATATCCTTTTTTTTACAATCAAACCGGTATTAAACCTGCCCTTGTAGGAATGCAGGGAGCCTGGTTATCAGGCGGAGTTGAATGGAATATCCCTGATCATCATCGTGCATCAACTTATATGATGATCAATTACGATACCAGGGAAAATGAAGATGGCAGCAGTACTATCTGGGTTGGAGAAACAGAATTGCGCCGCCGTTTGAAATGGTCAGTGGGGGTTACTGTTCACCCTGAACGTTCCTGGGTGCAGGCTAAGGTCATGGTTATAAACCCTACAGATATGATCCAATCTATGCTCTACTGGGCTAATGTTTCGGTACACTGTGATGAAAATTACCGGGTAATATTCCCTCCTGATGTGCGTTATGGAACATATCACCATAAAAACCATTTTAATCACTGGCCTTACGATGAGGCAACAGTTGGAGACGGGCAGATTTGCCGGCTTGATTTATGGAAATCATATACGGGAAATTCCCGTTCAATTTTTGCCCATGAAAGCGAGATGAATTTTTTTGCCGGTTATGATGAAGCTAAGGATGCAGGCACAGTGCATGTAGCAAACTGGCATCAGGTACCGGGTAAGAAATTCTTTTTATGGGGTAATAATCCTTGCGGTGAAATGTGGAATAAAACTCTGTCAGATAATGATGGGCATTATCTGGAACTAATGGTAGGAGCATTCTCCGACAATCAGCCTGATTATAGCTGGATTGAACCTGGTGAAATCAGGGAGTTTA
Organism: uncultured Bacteroidaceae bacterium; assembly: GCA_964454295.1. Taxonomy (GTDB): domain Bacteria; phylum Bacteroidota; class Bacteroidia; order Bacteroidales; genus CAYVTV01. The sequence continues at coordinate 479 of CAYVTV010000313.1, read as the reverse complement.
CACAAACCTGGTACCCGATAAAAGATATTAAAGGTGTAAAAAATGCTACCGTTGAAGCGGCTGTGAACTTTGCAGAAACCACTGATAATAATTTTTTTGTAGGCTTTTGCCCCTCAGCGAAGTTTCAGAATGCAAAGGTGGTAATTAAAAACAAGGATAAAATCGTGCATCAGGAAGTAGTTAATATTGATCCTTCTACAGCATATACCAGGGAAATCAATGTTGGAAATTACACCAGGGCCAATGAACTTAATACCGCCTTATTTGATAGTAATGGCAATCTGCTGGTAGATTATACTCCCATTGTATTTGATGATGAACCTGTACTTCCTGAAACGATTATAGGACATCAGGATCCTGCAGTTTATGAAACGGTCGAAGAATTGTATCTTGCCGGTCTTCGTGCAGATCTGTTTAATAATGCGCGCCTCGATCATATGGATTATTACAATGAGGCATTACGCCGTGATCCGAATGAT
>CAYVTV010000312.1:0-3364 GCA_964454295.1 uncultured Bacteroidaceae bacterium | reverse complement strand
TGCAGACGTTTCAGTTCTGCTCCTGACCCTGGGGTCTGAAACAATCGATTTTTTCTGATCAGCGCTGAAGGAAGATGAAGAATAGGGTGAAAAACCTGACCTTGAAGTCCGGTGACCATAATAATAGTCGCTGCGGTTCCTGTCAGTTACCCTTGAATAATAGTAAGGACTGTAACCGTAACCATAATACCCGTCATAATATCCCATGCGGTATCCTCTGTAGTATGAACCATAGTAATACGGACTGTACCATGGATCATAATAACTCCAGCTATAATAAGGATAATAGCTACCATAATACCATGGACTGTATGAAAAGCCAAAGTAAGGACTGAAATAAGAACCATAATAAATACTCATCCCCCAGTAGGCAGGATTGTAATTATAGTAAAACATGTCAGAATAGAAAGGATCATAATAATTCCAGCTGTAATAGGGACGGTAAAATCTCCTTATCCTCGATGAGTAGTAATAGTCATAGTCGTTATAAGGAGTAGCGCCGTAATAATTGTTTATTACAATCCGGTCGGTATTCTCATCATAATAACCATAGGAATCTGTATAATCCTGAACAGAATTGTCGCTGTAAACAACTGAAGTATCATAATCATATCCAGCTTCAGAGCGATAAACCGGCTGATCTTCACTTAACATCTCCTGTTCCTGCTGAAGCCGGTATATTTCGTAATCACTTAATTCCCCACTATTTGCATCGTAAGGGATAGCGGTAGTTTTTTTAACTGCTTCCGGAGTAAGTACTTCATTGTTTACTGCAGCTCCCGATGTGCCTGTTTGTTCATCAACTGTTACAGTTTGAGTTTTCTTGACAGGAACATAATAAACATCATCGTATTCAGCTGTAGTGGGATAGAATCCTCTGGAACAGGAAGCGAGAATTAACGCCGCAATGATCAATATGTTAATTGTTGTTTTCATGATTAACTCTCCTGCCATAACTTGATGTTAAACTTAGTTAATTAAAATCAAATACCATACCAAATCAGGCAAAATTTAAAATTTTAACACAGAAGCATATGCAAACATAGTAAATATTTTGAACTTACCGGGATAATATAATTTTAAATGATTATGATATATATTTTATTAATGATGATTTTATTCACATTGAAGATTATTTTATCATCACGGCAATAATTTTTTTACTTTTGCAAATGTTTTCATAATATATTATATAATTAATGGCAAAAGAACTCACCCTCCGTTCGGAGAATTACTCTCAATGGTACAACGATCTGGTAATAAAAGCTGATATGGCAGAATATTCTGCTGTAAGGGGTTGCATGGTTATAAAGCCATACGGATATTCTATCTGGGAAAAAATGCAGGCAGCACTGGATAAGATGTTTAAAGATACCGGGCATGTGAATGCGTATTTTCCTCTTTTCATTCCCAAATCCTTTTTAAGCCGGGAAGCGAGTCATGTTGAAGGTTTCGCCAAAGAATGTGCTGTGGTTACCCATTACCGCTTAAAAACCGATCCTGAAAGCGGAGAAATTGTAGTTGACAAAGACGCGAAGCTTGAAGAAGAGCTGATCATCAGGCCAACATCTGAGACCATCATCTGGAATACATATAAGAACTGGATCCAGTCATACCGTGATCTGCCCATACTCGTAAACCAGTGGGCAAATGTTGTACGCTGGGAAATGAGAACCAGGTTGTTTTTAAGGACCGCTGAATTTTTATGGCAGGAGGGTCATACTGCACATGCCACGCAGGAAGAGGCTGTGGAGGAAACATTAAGAATGATGCATGTTTACCAGGATTTCGCAGAAAAATGGATGGGGATACCGGTGATCACAGGCAAAAAATCGGAAAATGAAAAATTTGCAGGAGCCATCGACACTTATTGTATTGAGGCTCTTATGCAGGATGGGAAAGCGTTACAGGCAGGAACATCTCATTTCCTCGGTCAGAATTTTGCCAAAGCATTTGATGTTCAGTTTACTAACATGGATGGCAAACTGGAATATGTATGGGCCACCTCATGGGGCGTTTCCACCAGACTAATAGGAGCTTTGGTTATGGCGCATTCCGATGATAACGGGCTTGTACTGCCGCCGAAACTGGCACCGGTTCAGGTAGTGATAATTCCAATATATAAAACTGAGGACCAGCTGAGCCGGTTAAACCATGAAGCTGAAAAAATCAAAAAGGAACTTGAAGCCGCCGGAATTACAGTGAAGTATGACAACCGTGATACGAACAAACCCGGCTGGAAGTTTGCAGAATATGAATTAAAAGGTGTACCGGTGCGCCTTGCACTTGGTCCTCGTGACATCGAAAATGGCACTATTGAAGTGGCCAGGCGTGATACCCTGGAAAAATTTACTATTAAAAACGAGAAGGTCAGTAAACAAATAACACAACTACTCGAAGACATTCAGCAAAATATTTATAATAAAGCACTGACTTTCAGAAACCGGAATACTCACGACGCCTCAACATGGGAAGAATTCACTGATTTAATTGAGAACAAAGGAGGTTTTGTATATGCCTTTTGGGATGGGACGGTTGAAACAGAAAATAAAATTAAAGATGAAACAAAAGCTACCATCAGGTGTATCCCTCTGAATTCAACTGTAGAAGAAGGTAAATGTGTTTATTCAGGGAAACCTGCCGCAGGTAAAGCTATTTTTGCCCGTGCTTATTAAAAAAGATTAAGTTTTGTTTTTAAAAAAAAAACACTATTTTTACTTCAATATAGAAAAAGCATTCAATATCAGAAATATAAAATCCAATTTCTATGAATATTAAGCTTTTGACCTCAAAAAGGACCTTACTAATTCTACTGGCTTTCATGGGATTAGTATACGCCGGATGCAGTTCAGACAAGTCTAAATCATCAAAATCAAAAGTGTCTGATGATTTAATTACCGGCATGGATAAAGAACTGGCGGATAAAATAAGTACTGCCAAGAAAATATTTTATTCCCTCCCCTCTCCTCTCGAAACAGCAATACTGATCAAAAATGCAGGTGCTACATATGATGCTGATCTGTTAAATCCGGTAGCCAACACTTCAAAATATAATACTAACCTTGAAATGGCTCTCAATCTGGGTATATTTAGTACCAATCTGAGTTATGCGAGTCTTTTTGAACAAACCCAGGCAACACTTGATTATATAAATGCTGCTAAAAAAATGGCTGACGGATTATCCATTCTTGATGCAATTGACGAGCCCACCATCAAACGACTTGAAGAAAACATTAATAATAAAGATATAATTGTAGATATTATTTCAGAAACACTCCTGAATTCCAACTCTTTCCTGGAAGACAGAGGACTGCAGGCAACTGCTGCCGTTATTCTTGTGGGCGGATGGGTTGAAGGCCTGCAT
>CAYVTV010000311.1:0-3375 GCA_964454295.1 uncultured Bacteroidaceae bacterium | reverse complement strand
TCCCCACCTGCGACTTCGACTGTATATTCCCGTTGGAAGCATAACTTATGGCCATAGGCGCCGGGCCGCTTACACCGGTCAGCCTCCCCAGGTTATCGTAACTGAACAGCTCCGTCAGCTCCCTGATGTTATCACGCCTCGCGATAAGGTTCCCCGTCTCATGACTGAAACTGTATGCCAGGTCCTGAACACCACCCGTGGAAATCCCCCGTAACATCCCTGTAATGTCGTACTCTTTTACTGTGGTAAGATTATTCCCGTACTTCTGCTGTGTTACCCCTCCAAATACATTCACCGACTCGCACTCCCAGATCAGGGCATTGTTGTCGTTCCTCCTTACCTCTTCAAGATAACCAAAGTTAGTGTAAATATTTGTTATGGCAAAACCGGAAGGGTATGTCTGGGTCTGCATCCTGCTGTAGCTGTCGTACGTGTAGGATGTAGTGAAATCAGTGCTGTTGATAACTATGGTTTTATCCTGGAGTCTGCCGTAGGTATCATAGCTATAACTTACACTGCCGCCCGGGTAGGTTACCGAGGATAACAGGCCGGGCTTTCCTGACGGATCATAGCTATAGGTGGTGGTGCCTTCATCTCGGGTGCGTGTAACTACCCTCCCCAGCACATCATAACTGAGCGAGTCCGTATTTCCCATGGCGTCAACCTGCTTTACCAGTTCCCCGAAACGGTTATACTGGTATGTGACAGTACCTGCATTGGGGTCGGTTAATGAAACCTGCCTCCCGAGATGGTCATACGTCATCGTCCATGATGCCCCGGTAGTGGAAATAGCGCAGGGCTTCCCGATGCTTTTATATGTATAGTTTGTTGTTCCCCCGGGATCAACGGCACTAAGCAGGTTTCCCTGTGAATCCGTTGTCTTTGAGGTATATTGGCCTCCACCGGTCATTGCCTGTACCGTTGTACCGGAATAGGTGTAATCCACTGATCCTGCATCGGAGCGTTCCGAAACCTTCCGGCCAAATGCATCATACGAATGAACAACGGCAAGCGCGGTTTCTCCCTGTTTATAGGGAAGTGAACTTTGGGTTATTAAACTGGCCAATCCCTTATGGGTTTCGGACGAATACCTGTTAAACGGGAACAAAGACAACCTAGAAGATAACACGCTTTCTGATAAGGAACTGCTTTCTCTTTTTAAGGTCGTTGAACAAATGCCGGAAGAAGAAAAATCTATAGTTAAAAAAGTGGTGGATGCTTTGATTACCATAAGTAAGTTGAAGCAGTTAGCAATGTAGCTTGCCTCTTTAAAACATAAAAAAGCCCAGACTTGCCGGGCCTTTTTATTTCAAAAATTTTCGATAAACTCTTGTCTATTAAACTCTTCTATTATGCTTTTGTTTATTAAAAGCTCTGTATTACCAGGGTTTTTCTTTATCTCTTCATTAATCTTCTTGAGTGCTTTTTCTTTTCCTTCAATGAAAATCAATAGAAATTGCTGATTTGACTCATCTCGAACAGTAGCAGCCGGTGTTTTTAAACGTTTATTAAACTCTGAGAATGCTTCTTTATATTTTTCGTTTGCCAATTGAAGATTCCCTAACTTTTCATATGTGATGCCTAATACGAAAATTGCTTCGGGATAACTCTTTCTATTTAATAGTTCCTGAAGTGCTGCTACTGATTCTTCATATTTTCCCAGATGCCTTAACAAAGCCGCTTTGTTTAAATATGCGTTGTAAAAATTTGAGTCTTTTTGAATAGCTTCATGTATATCATCCAAAGCTTTATTCAACAAAGAATCTTTCATTTTAACATCGATAATCCGGTCGATATTCTGTAATACTTTAACGGCATTGTCATTGAGCATTAATAAATCCCTATTCTTTTCGTCAGTATAAAATGATAATTCATCTGTTATCGTATCGTCTGGTGAATAATAATAAGAGTCTGTAGTACTTGTCTTTTCTTGTTTGGTGTTACACGAAATTACAATGGCAACAACAATAATTATCAATAAGTATCTCATATTAAATTCATTTTTTAATTAATAACTTAATGTGTCAATGGTAAAACCGATTCGCATCCGGTAACGACCTCGTGCCGGTATCGGACTGACATAACCGGCTCCTTCAGTATAGCTATATCCTATATTAAATCTCAGGTATACATCTCCAGAACTATAGCCAGGCAACGCAAAAGTATTTTGTCCAACGTCTGCCCAACCAGGTTGAGATATCGAAGGTCCACTATAAGGGGTAAGGGAATATGTGCCCACTACTTTATTACTGGTAAGTATTTCAACTGTTCCAGAGTAGGATACATTACCTATTCTACTCGCTGGTGCAAAAGCAATTGCAGATACGTTGGCATAGTATTGACCTCCCTTATAGTAAACATTGGCATTTCCTTTAACATGTAAACCTCCATTTATTCCAACACCTTCTACCGGTAAATATTGGAAATGATTCTTAGAATATGAATGCGAACCTAAATCATAATAAACTTTATCCCCCTGCGAACTGGCTTGTAACATACCTCCATTCATTCCGCCTCCCACCAAACTTCCTAACGATGCCGATGCTCCTCCTGAAGCCAATAATCCATTACTAATGCCATTTATTATACTCTTGCCTAACTTGTTACCAAAAATATTATTTGCCCATACACTCACATCAGCCTTTGTCGCAATACCGCCGTTCAATGCCCATCCTTTGCCAAGAGGATTTAACGGGATACCCCCTATTCCCTGCATTACCCCCATAGTCACAGCCGACATCATCATCCCCATCATTCCCGCCCCCATGCAATCTATAAAATCACCTCCATTTAAGGCTGCACCTGTTGCTCCGCCGGCAAAGCCCCCTGCCATACCCCCTAAAAATGCAGCGCCGACTGCAGCAGCCGTACCACATGAAGAAACAATGATTGCAGCTATAACTGCTGTTACAGAAATTGAAACAACTGTGGTAACAACTGCTCTGCCTATTTTCCCTAACCAGTCACCAAAATTGCTTAACCATGAATAACCTGTTGGATCAATATACATCAACGGGTTATTCAAACAATACGAATACCTGTTAAAACTCTGCGAAAAATCCGGCGCCTGTACATAATTGTCCGGCGCCAGGAACCTCCCTAACAGGGGATCGTACATCCTCCCGTTCATATTGATCAGAGCAAATACATCCAGGTGCTCATGTCCCGTAAATCCCCTTGCAAACAAGTATGCCGTTGGAACATTATCGTATGTCCAGTCTGCCGGGTTCCTCCTCCTGCCCCAGGCATCAAAACTGTAATACTGTACAACCGACCCGCTCTGATCCGTGATCACATCAAACGAACCCAGATGATCGGTATGTACATAATACATCGTGTCAATACTCACATACTTCACATATATCGCCGCCAGCC
>CAYVTV010000310.1:0-3432 GCA_964454295.1 uncultured Bacteroidaceae bacterium | reverse complement strand
TTCGTGTCCTTTGTGGTAAAAAACGTTATGAGGTTAACCACGAAGGACACGAAGGGTGTCACGAAGGTACACGAAGGGGTTACCGTACCATTTCTTCAATAACCTTCCCCTGTGCTCCTGCCGGCCTTGAAATATTTAAAAGGATGGCGAGGGTAGGGGCGATATCGGTGACAGATACATTCCTGTTAATCACAGCCCGGCCTGTTTTCCAGCCGTAAAAAACAAGTGGGACGTGAGAGTCATAGCGGAATGCTGATGCTGCTTCTCTTTCAATCCCTCTTTCTATCCAGCCCGGCGCCAGGCCTAAAATAATATCCCCGGATCTTTCCTGGTGATAATTCTTCTGCATTTTCTCAAAGATACCGTGAGTATAATTATTTGTCATCAGGTTCTCTGAAGTCAGAGCGCTTGACACCCCTTCAAACTGAACCATAAATCTGGCTGTCCTGTCCTGGAATTCGGACAATGACAACCTCGAATCTTCAATGAGTTCGCGGTTCAGGTAAATTTGCTGTGAATAGTAGAATTTAACCCAGTCGCCGGTTCCATATATTACGTTCAGGTATGTACGCAATAAGGAAACCGCGGAATTATAGTTAAAATATCCTCCGGGCATGCGGTGTTCCAGCAGGTAAGACGGGTCGATGGCGATGGCATTTTCGGCGGTGAGATATATCAGCACATTCCGCAGGCCTATATGCTCATCAATAAAGCTGAGGAAATGGGCTATATCTTCATCGAGACGTAAATACAAGTCCTGCATCTCCATGGAAAAAGGGGAAAAATTCTTCCCGGTATATGTGGAAGCAGAGAAGCAGACATTCAGCCAGTCGGTATGACTGTTTTTCCCCAGTTCTTCATTAATTATGGTGGAAATGGCCATGTCCTTGGTAAGAGTATTCCCGTAGGGAGTCTGACGGAGAATAGAATAATCGCGTTGTTTTCTCGATATCATGCTGATCTGGTTGAGATCATAGGGGAATTCATTTTTCCCTGAAAATCCCTGTTCATAAATATTCTTGCTGAAGTTGTTGATATAGTTTTCCGCCGGAAGCAGGGTTTCCCATTTTCTTGAAAGGTATATACCCGACAGGTCTTTGCCGTTAAAATCGTCAAGCCATTGCGGGAGGCTGTCGCAGTAGAACGAGCTGGTGATCCATTTCCCGCTGTAGTTATCGTACCAGTATGCGGCATTGGCGGTATGGCCGCCGGAAATGACAGCAGCTAACGGATCGAGGGATATAGAAATAACCTTTGATTTAAAATTGTTAGATAGTTTAAGCTGGTCGGAAGTATTCAGGGCGCGAAGGGCGGAAGGTGAAAATCTGCCTGACTCATAACTTCCCCCGATGGTATTGGCTTTATCGTTGCTGATGCAATACCTTATGTTCCCCTTAAGCCTTTCGTACCAGAAGTTGGCCACAATGCCGTGGACATCGGGGTATGCGCCGGTTGATATACTTGCGTATCCTGCCCCTGATTCTGCCAGCAGATAGTCGTGATGTGCATTCCGGCAGACCGTTCCTGTTGACATCAGCCTTTTAAATCCCCCTTCACTGAAATTATCCCAATAGCGGTTGAGGAAATCATACCGCATTTCCGAGACAATAATTCCGATGACCAGTTTCGGTTGTTCGGGGGGAATGTTCCTGTCCTGCGATTGAACAAAATCAGCCAGTAATAGGAGTAGTAAAACGGGAAGAATGCGGTTCATACTATATCGTGCCATTACAAAATAAAAACTACAGAAAACTGCAAAGATAAGAGTTTAGGTTTGAAATTGGGGGGTGTGGTGAAATGTTTATGCCTAATTATATTTTGGTTTACGGTAATAAGGGAATGATAGGAGATAGGGTGCCATGGAATAAATAGATTTTATTTATTTGGAACAAGAAAAGTGTTAATAAAAATCAAAATTCCGGTGAAATAAGTGGAGATGTTTGGAATTTATTGAGGAAAATGGTTAATTTTAGGTTAGGAAATGGGGGGAATTATAAAATAAACACCAGAGGTGGGGTTATTGCTGGTATTGGGGGGTAAACGGAATGAGTGTGGTTATCCCGGATTTTAGGGAATAAACAACATTAATGATGTTTATTTAAATGTTATGCTGCATGCTAAAAGACCTCTCATCAAAGCTACTTCTTAGTGATTAAAAAAATTAGTATTTTTGTTAAAAACCTTTTTAAAATGGAAACGATCAGAATTGAAATAATAAATCCCAAGGCAAAAAGTCTGATTAAAAATTTGGCTGATATGGATTTAATAAAGATAAAAAAGGAAAAAATCAAATCAGAATTTATCGACCTGCTTGAAGGGTTAAGGGCAAAATCTGACAATGCTCCTTCTTTAGAGGAAATAATAAAAGAAGTTGAAGCTGTTAGAAAATCAAGATATGAAAAGTAGAGGTGTTATTTTTGACACAAATCTTTGGATAAGTTTTTTGATAAGAAAAGAATTATTATCCATTGACAGCTTCATAGAAAAAGGAAAGATTCACCTAATTTTCTCCCGGGAATTACTACAAGAGTTTGTTACTGTATCTCAAAGACCGAAATTCCGAAATTATTTCTCTGCCAGAGATATTGAAGATCTTCTCAGGATGTTTGATATGTATGGAAAGCTTGTAAAAGTTAATACGAGTATTTATAAGTGCCGGGACATTAAAGACAATTTTCTTCTTAATTTAGCAATTGATAGTAAGGCTGATTATCTTGTAACAGGTGATATTGACTTGTTAGAATTAAAGAAAATCGGAATAACAGAAATAATCACTATCAAGGATTTCATAAAAATACTTATATAACGCACAGCGGCATAACACATGGTAGCCGTAATTGCCTGGTTGGGTGGATAATCCGGAGCATACTGCCCCCCTTTATTTCTCCTCATTAATCTTTTCCAACTTTTCCAACTTATCGAATCCCTCAATATTCATTGTTTCAGACAATTTTGATAATTGGTTCATATCCATATCTCCTTCAATGTAAATTAACACAGGTTCGGTTCCGGTTACAGTCATAATGAATTCCTTAATTCTGTCACCTTCCTGCCTCATTAAAAAAGAAATGGTGCCCTTTCCATCCTTTATTACCATCAATTCCTTGTATTTATTCTTAAGCACCAGGGACTGTAATTCGTTGCTAAAGCCGGCAATATCTTTTGAGTCTGCATTTACCGTCAGCATCTTCATGGAGTTTACTCCCAATGATGCTTCCCCGGGATTCCTCATAGTTATTATTCAGAATTTTCAATGCAAACCGGAAAATCTTATCCTTGAGAGTACAAACTAATATGTTAAATTCTTTACTCATTTATATACCCTGAAGACGATTAAAGTTGAAAATTATAACATTCCTGGTTAAAAATGATATAATTAATTAACGTGAGTTCGATATAAACAGAATTTCTTATTCTTTCTATATGATTTAA
>CAYVTV010000309.1:0-3440 GCA_964454295.1 uncultured Bacteroidaceae bacterium | reverse complement strand
CACCAGGCTGTTGCCGTAGGAGGAAGCTGTTATCTGATCTCTTGCGTTCATGGAGTTGGCCTGCCAGATAAGGGAATTGTCGGATGTTCTTTTTATCTGACTAAGATACGAATTATTATTGTAAATGTATTTTATGGCAAAGCCTGAGGGGTATATCAGGACAGAATCCCTGCCATACCGGTCATATAAAAATGACTCTGTAAAATCCAGGCTGTCAATGCTCTCTGTTTTTGCGGCAAGCCTGCCCAGGGTATCATACTCAAAATCCATCGTTACTCCACCCGGGGAACTTATCCCTGAGAGTTTCCCCAGACCTTTGTTTTTTGTGTCGTAGGTAAGAGTGGTTGTACCCTCAGGTTCATCCAGTGTAAGCACCCTGCCCAATTCATCGTATGTAAGTTCAGTGATTGAATCGTTCGCATTTTGCAGTACCATTTCCCCGAATGGATTATATTCAAAGGTATACGTTCCGGCATTGGGCTCGTTTATTCTTGTCCGGTTACCCAGCTTGTCAAACTCCAGGGAAGTTACGGCTCCCCCGGGTGAAGTAACCGTTTTCGGCAGTCCGGAACTGTAATAGGTGTATGAGATGGAAACAGGCAACGTAGAAAATCATTTTTTACCTGAAAAGTGAGAATGGAGCATGGGACTCACCCGTCACCCGCCACTTCCATCGGGCAAACACATAGGCTTGCCCCTACGGGCCACGTAACCACGTATCCACGTAACCACGTATCCACGTAACCACGTAACCACCTTTCCACGTAACCACATAACCACTCGATCCCGTGATCCCGTGATCCCGTGATCCCTTTTTTATTTTGCCGTTTAAAACAATTTGGCCAACTTTACCACTCCAAATCACAATATGAAAGATTTAACCTCAGGACGGGAAGGAAAACTAATTTTATTTTTTGCATTGCCCATGCTGCTTGGAAGCATCTTCCAGCAACTGTATAATATTGTTGACAGCATTATTGTCGGTCGTGCACTGGGGAAAGAAGCGCTCGCTGCTGTCGGAAATGCCTTTCCTATCTTCTTTACCCTTATTGCCCTCATCATAGGTTTATCTTTCGGGGGAACTATCGTCATCTCGCAATATTTCGGGGCTAAGGACTATAACAGGGTCCGCAGGGCAATCGGAACTTTATATGTGTTTATGTTTATCACGGCAGGTATCATCACGGTCCTGGGACTCCTGTTCATTGATGATGTTCTCAGACTGATAAAAATACCTGAGGAGTTATACAGGGACGCAAGGATATATATCAAATTATTTATCGGTGGCATCATCGCTTTTTTCGGTTATAACGGAACAGCCGCCATACTTAGAGGTTTGGGCGACTCCAGGACGCCTATGATATTCATGATCATCTCCACACTGGTGAACATAGGACTGGACCTGCTGTTCATCCTGGTCTTTAAATGGGGTATCGCAGGAGCAGCCATCGCTACCATTGTTTCCCAGGGAGGCGCTTTCATTACCGCGGTATGGTATCTTAACAAATACCACAGGTTCATAAGTCTCAAACTTAAGGATCTTGTCTTTGACACTGAAATATTCAGACACACCCTGCGGATCGGGTTACCCACCGGTTTGCAGCAGACGTTTGTTGCACTCGGGATGGTGGCAATCCAGCGAATAGTGAACGGTTTCGGAACGGATGTCATTGCAGGTTATTCTGTAGCGGGAAGAATAGATTCCATTGCCATGACTCCGGCTATGATCTTCTCACAAGCCCTGGCCGCTTTTGTAGGCCAGAATATAGGAGCCGGCAAAAACGACAGGGTGATCAAAGGACTCAAAGCTACCCTTCTGATGTCATCTGTAATTGCCGTCTCCACTACCATACTGGTAATTTTATCAAAAGAGTTCATGGTCGGACTTTTTAACCGGGACCCGGAAGTGATCCGAATAGGAAGTGAATATCTCGTTATTGTAAGCGGATGTTACCTGCTGTTTGCGGCTATGTTCTCCATTAACGGTGTGATGAGAGGGGCCGGAGATACCATAGTGCCTATGTTTATTACACTGCTCGCCCTCTGGCTGATCCGTATTCCCGGAGCATACTTCCTGTCAGAAAAAATAGGGGAAACAGGGATATGGTGGGCAGTACCCATTGGCTGGGCAACGGGACTCATCATGTCGTTCTTTTACTATAAAACCGGAAAATGGAAAACCAAAACCGTTATCGAGCCTGAACCTGTCCCTGTCATCGCACAGGATATTGAAATAGAATAATGAACCGGCATTTTTTATTACTTTTGCTAAATCGCAACTATTCAGGTATGTCAAATTGTATATTTATCAGGTATGTCAAATTGTATATTTCATATATCCTGTATAGTACATTAAATTAAAACGTATCAGGAATGCTCAAATCCATGACAGGTTTCGGGAAGGCGGAAGTAAATCTTCCCGACAGGAAAATAACCGTTGAAATGCGGTCTCTTAACAGTAAGAACTCGGATATTACGTTGAAATTACCTAACATTTACCGGGAGAAAGAAGCAGATATAAGAAAACTTATTCTTGAAAAACTGGAGAGAGGTAAAATTGAATGTACTTTTTATATTGAACTAAATGAGGGTGCAACTATTTCAACATTAAATGATGACGTAATTAAATCATACTATACTCAGCTTAAAGCGTTATCAGGAGAGTTAGGGATCAAACAGGATGAGCCACTGATGTCAGCTATCCTCCGCTTACCTGATGCCGTTAAAACACCCAAAACCGAAGCCGGCGAGGAAGAATGGATGCTTATCAGGACAGGTATCATGAAAGCGGCTGATGAACTGGATAATTTCAGGATACAGGAAGGTGCAGCCATGAAAAAGGATATCGAAAAACGTATCAGCCTGATCCTTCAAAACCTGGGCGAAATCAAAAACTTTGAGGACCGTAGGATTGATAAGATAAGAGAGAAATTTAAAAACGGGCTGGGAGAACTTCAGCTTTCCGATGAATGTGACAAAAACAGGTTTGAACAGGAGATCATCTATTTTCTCGAGAAAATGGATTTTACAGAAGAAAAAATACGGCTGAAAAATCATTGTGTATTTTTTACAGAGACCATGGAACAGGCGGAAGCACCCGGAAAAAAACTGGGCTTTATCTCTCAGGAAATGGGACGCGAGATAAACACGCTCGGTTCCAAGGCGCTGGATTCGGATATTCAGCGCTTTGTTGTGGAAATGAAAGACGACCTTGAAAAAGTTAAGGAACAACTATTGAATGTACTTTAATATGAAGGGTAAACTAATAATCTTTTCCGCTCCTTCGGGAGCCGGTAAAACAACAATTGTTCATCACCTGCTCAGAAGTAACCAAAAACTACGCTTTTCCGTTTCCGCATGCAGCAGGCCGGGAAGGCCGGGAGAAATCCACGGAAAAGACTACTATTTTTTCCGTCCGGAAGAATTTAAAAAGAAAATTG
>CAYVTV010000308.1:0-3466 GCA_964454295.1 uncultured Bacteroidaceae bacterium | reverse complement strand
TCCCATAATCCAGTTCAGAAGTCTTTTCATCATTTCTGGTAGTAGTTATAATTCCGGATTGAAAATGTTGACATAGTAGCGGCCGGTACAATGGTACGGTTATTTCCTTTACAATTTTTACGCCTGCTTTTTCTATCTTAGCACTGCCGGTAACCCATACTTCATCATCACCTTTTGTTGAAAGGTCATCCCCCCTGTTATAAATGCGAACCCTGTTCCAGTTACGGTCAACAAGGAATTCTCCTTCAACTGTCCATATTTTTTGACTGTTTTTAATTTCAAAAACATAATATCCATCATCATTTATGCCTTTATTAATAGAATGCCTGTCCCCTTTAATTTTAAGATCATTGTAAATATAATCTGCCAGCCTTGCATGACGAACTGTATTTTTTTCCCAGTGACGTCCTGTGATATGTACTATGATTTTCCCTGCCCTGAAGTTCCCTTCGTCATCAATACAACCATCTCCAAAATCAAGAGTAATAGTTTTTGGAAATTTGGAATTTGCCGGAGTTTGAACCTCAACAACAGGACTACAGGGTTCCACTTCAGCGGACTTTCGCGAAGAAAGATCATAGTTGTAATTTTCCAGCATGGATATTTCTTTATCGATCAGGTTATCAACCTTTTCAAGAACAGCTTCAAAAACGGCATCCTGAACAGCCAGGGTATACTGATCTTCAGTATTAGCCGTGAGGGAATCATTTTGTGAACAGGAGAAAATTACAAGTGCTCCGGACAAAATTAGCAGAAGGAGCGTTAGAATATTGTTTTTCATGCGATTATGATTTTAATTTCGACAATTGAGAATTTGTGAGATCAAATTTATGAAAAATATAGATGCAAAATAAATAATTAAACAAGAATTTTTATCAAAGTTTCCTTATCGCCATGCAGATAGTCTATAGGCGGGATTTCCGGCATGGTATATGCCCCGGGTTGTTGTTTTAACACTGCCCGTGCACAGGATACCATTATCTGGGCAGTAAGGGCGGGGTTATTTATTTTCATGCGGAATTCAATCAGCTGATTCTGGGTTTTGCCTGAAACCCCTTTGTGCTCCATCAACACTCCGTGTCCCATGTCCCGCAGTTCATCCACGCAAGGTACGGGAATAACATAAGTTTCATCGTTGGAAAAATAACTGTCGGATTTAATATCCTTTGTCACCTGTTCTATATTTCCCCCTTCTTCCAGTTCCACATAAACCATCCTGCGATGCAGGCCTGTTCCCTTCGGTATGGTCATGGAAAGAGCATCGTTCACTCCTTTTTTACTTTTTGCCACCACTGAATGCCCCATACTCATACCGGGTCCGAAGTTGGTATATGTAAGGCCTTTGGGAGCCATGACTTTCAGCAGGGTGCGAACAACGGAATCACTTCCCGGATCCCATCCTGCTGATATTATAGCTTTACTGTTGTGTTTTTTACCGGTTTCATCCAGCAGTTTTCTTAATTTAAGCATCTCATTGCCGTGAATATCAAAACTGTCGACTGTGCAAATGCCTTTCGACATGATATCTTTGGCTATTTCAGGAATACTCCGGGTGGGTGAACACAATATGGCAACATCCACCTTTCCCAGACCGGAAATATCACTCACTACTTTAACATTAGACAATTCTTCGGGAATATTGCCAACAGAGCTGCTTCTGCGCACGACTCCTGCAAGTTCCATGTCGGGTGCAGACTGGATGGCTTCAGCTGTATACTTTCCGATATTTCCGTAGCTTACCACGGCGACTTTAATTTTATTCATTTAGTGTTTTATTAATTTAAGTTTAGAAAATGGTGAAAAATGGATTTAAACTTTATCTCAGGGACTTTTAATTTATAATTACTGATAATTATGGATGCAAAACTAAAAAAATACCGATTATGATATTGAAGAATTTATTTAAATTTTTATTTGGGTTTGATGTGGTGGTGGAAAGAATAACAGGGGAATGTATAACGTGAAAAAAAGGACTCATAGGCAAGGCTGCCTAAAATATTTTGACTTTTGAGCCCCTTCCTTTTTTCACGTTATTGAATCCTCTCTAAACTTCTAATCTATAAGCCTCTGACTCCTCTTTAACAAATCTCCGCATCTAAAAAAAATATTTAAAAATTCACTAAAAGTTAAAAAAGTCTTATTTTTAAACCAAAAAGGAGGTACTATGAATACTATTGAAAAAGCTCTGATGCACGGTCTGTTCGTTCACCTGCATCATAATATTGACAAGGTTATTGATTTCAAGAGTTTCCAGGAATTAAACCGGCAGGTGGACAAGATCTGGCCGGGGGCACTGGTCATTGGTCCGGAACAGAATGATGATGCGGCTGTATTCACGGTGCCGGGCATGGAAGGGTATGTGGTGGCAAAGATGGAGAGTCATTGTTCTCCTTGTGTTCCGCGGCCTTATGATGCTGCAGCCACCGGGGGGGGAGGAGCAATGCGGGATGTGGTTGCCATGGGTGGACGTCCTGTTTTTCTTCTCGACTTTATCGGGACGAGGCCGCTCGACCAGGAAGTTATTGTAGGACCCTGTGGATTTAAAGGGCATTGTGACTGCGGTAAGTGTAAGGTGATGACCAGCCAGGAAAGGCTCAATATTATGATAAAGGGATTAAGGGACATGTGTGAGACCATGGAAGTATTTATAGTAGGCGGAGGCTTCTCCACTTCCTTTTCAGATATTGTTCCTGCCGTTGTGGTTTCTGTTTTTGGAAAGCTGGTAACTGAAAAACCCCTTACCAAACCCGCAAAGAGTGCAGGCGATAAGATCATCATTATCGGTGTTACGGGGAATGACGGAAATGATACTCTCTACAGGGCAGGACTGGTAAAAGAGATGCGCCCGGCAATAGCCTTGTTCAAAGAAGAAAAAATCGCCATGGAGGCAGCCCTTGCTGCTTTCGCTACAGGTAAAATAAAAGCCTGTTCCGACCTTGGTGCTGCAGGTGTGGGTGCTGCCATATGTGAGTCAGCAAGATACGGCGGACTGGGTGCTAAAGTTGATCTTTCAAAGATACCTGTTTCTGTTAAAGACATCAGCCCACAGGAAATACTTATCTGTGAAACCCAGGCAAGATACGCCGTACAGGTCGCTCCCGAATCTGTCGACGAAGTTCTGAAAGCCATACGAACCAAAACAGAAAATACTGCCATAATAGGGGAAATAACGAAAGATGATAAGGAAGTGTTTGTATATAATGAAGAAATCATTGCCGTTATTCCAAATAAACCTTCAGAAGAAGCATTAAATATATTGAAAAGCGGAAAGTAAGAAGGTGACAAGTGAGGGGTGACGGGTGGATGAGTGGTTACGTGGTTAAGTGATTAATGAGTAATCGAGTAATTGAGTAATTGAGTAATTGAGTAATTGAGTAATTGAGTAAATGAGTAATTGAGTAATTGATTATCCGGGAGTGTTCACTTAACTGTGTCAGTTTCATAAATTCTATTTTCAAAGTAAATA
>CAYVTV010000307.1:0-3517 GCA_964454295.1 uncultured Bacteroidaceae bacterium | reverse complement strand
GCACCGGCGAATTTGAAAAAGCCAAAGAGCACTTGCTACGGGCCCAGGAGCGCCTGTCGCATGATTATACCAGGGTTAAAGATTCTGAAGCCCTGCTTTATTTGGGTACTGCATATAAATACCTCGGAGATATGTACAATGCAGAAAAAGCATACTGGGCTGCTACCTGGAACTATGCCTATAAACATCGCGCATATTATGAGTTGGCGGTAATTGCTGCTCAAAACCTGAACTATATTAAAGCCCTGAATTTAATTAATGAGTCTTTACTTATAGGTGGTCATGATCTTCAGGCTCTTACCTTAAAGGCATACTTACAGCGAAAACTTGGTATTAATCCTGAAGAAACCATAGCCCTCATTCAGTCTGTTGATCCTCTGGATTATTGGAGTGCTGTTGAGAAAACCCTGACAAATGGATCAACTCCCAAATACATGGCAGATCAAAAACCTAAAAGGAATGATGATATTATTGGGGTGCAGGAACTACTGGAAGTTGTAAATAACTATATCAGCATCCGGGATTATAATGATGCAATAACAGTACTTAATTCGGCCATTGCAGCAGGAACTCCTTATAGCAATTATCCCCTGGTTTATTATTATCTTGCATATTGCCAAAGTCAGAACGCAGATTATAAAACAGCTATTGCTACTATGGATAAGGCCAATAAACTGTCATCCGTGAATAATTTTCCAATGCGTGTGGAAGAAGTTAATTTATTTAACAAATTAATTGATGTTTATCCGGATAACTCTTATACCTATTATTATCTTGGTTGTCTGTTAAGATATCTGGGTCAGCATGACGCAGCCCTCGAAGCCTGGGAAAAATCCTATAATTTAAATCCCAACTTCAACATGACAGTTCGTAATCTTGCATTTGCATATGGAAGGGATTTTGATGATTTTCAAAAATCAAAGGAATATTATGACAAAGCAGTTAAATTAGATCCGTTCGATCCATTTCTACTGAATGAATCCGACATGATGTATGAAAAAGCCCGTGTTCCTGCCGATCAACGTTTAAAACGTCTTGAATCACGCAGAAAGGTCGTTGAACAACACGATGATGCTGTTATGTCATTAATTTACCTGTACAATGAAAACGGAGAATATGATAAAGCATTAAAATATCTCGAAAATCGCCATTTTCATATCTGGGAAGGCTCAGGTAGCGGAAAAAAGATTTATGACCTATACTCAGATGCTCATTTTCTGAAAGGTATTCAGTTGTTGAATAAAGGAAAGTATGACGCGGCAATTCATCATTTCTCTGCAACGATGTTATACCCTGACAACCTCGAATCTTATTATCATTTTGAGGGAGGTAATGAATGTAAATCAAATTATATGCTGGCGGAAGCTTATGCAAAAAAAGGTCTGAAGGAGAAAGCAGCAGAGTTTTATAAAAAATCTTCTGAGAGCAAAACTCCAAACATAGAGATGATGTATTATAAAGTTCTTGCTATGAGAATAATAGATAACAAACAAGGTGAGGAACAAGCCTTGAAGCAGGTGAAAAATAAGATGGATGAATTGATGAAATGTGAACCCTATGCTTATGATATATTCAATGAAGTAAATATGAATTATATGAAAAGCAATGCATATTATGCAAAAGGACTATATAGTTTGCTTTTAGGTAATGATAGTCAGGCTAAAAAGGATTTTTTACTATCTTTAGAGTATAATCCCGGCAATATCTGGGCTAAATATAGAAATACACTTCTTAAATGAGAAATATATTTTGTAAGTTCCTTTTACTCTTCATTATAACCGGATTACTATATTGTACTCCGGGGAAGATGCCTTCCATAGAGATCATTCCTTTTGGGATTGCTTCATCTGGAGATACTGTTACTTTATTCCGATTGACAAATCCATACGGAGCTTCAATGGATGTAATAGACTATGGGTGCAGGGTCGTCAGATTATATGTCCCTGATAAGAACGGAAAACTGGATGATGTAGTCTTAGGTTATGATGATATCGGGGGTTATGAATTCGGAGAAGAAAGATTCTTTGGTGCATTACTGGGGCGTTATGCAAACAGGATTGCAGAAGGAAAATTTCTTCTTGACTCCATAGAATATCAGTTAACCTGTAATAATGCTCCGAACGGTCATCCCTGTCACCTTCACGGAGGAGATATGGGTTTTGATCGTGTCATGTGGCAGGCGAGACCCTTTCAGAATGCTGATACGGTTGGTATTCGTTTCTTCAGGTTAAGTCCGGACGGAGAGGAAGGATACCCGGGAAATCTGAACTGCGAGGTAATATATTACTGGACTCCTGATTTTACATGGAGGATAGTTTATCACGCAACAACTGATAAGCCTACCATTGTAAACATGTCTCAGCATAGTTATTTTAATCTAAAGGGAGAAGCAGGGGGAACAATACTTGACAATTATTTAACTGTATATGCAGATTCCATGACCCCAAATAATGAGGGATATATTCCAACAGGAGATATTGTTCCGGTTGAAGGCACTCCCCTGGATTTTCGAACTCCTCATACATTTCTGGAAAGAATCGACCAGCCAAATGAGCATATGCGGATCATGGAAGGATATTCAGCTAACTGGGTACTGAATAATCAATCCGGTGAGTTAGCACACGCTGCCACCTTATATGAACCTGTTTCAGGAAGATCATTGGAAGTATGGACAACTGAACCCGGCCTGTTGGTATATACAGGAAGATTGTTATCAGATAGAATAATCGGGAAGAAAGGTAAACCTCTTAGTAAATTTGGCGGGTTGATCCTGGAAACCATCCATTACCCGGATTCTCCCAATAAACCCCATTTCCCTTCCTGTATACTACGACCGGGAGAAGAATATTCTTCAGTTACGGAATACAGGTTTAAAACTAAATGAATCGTAAAATTTAGAACCTTGGGAATTTATTTTTAGGAATAAGAGCTTCTGATCCTGTATAGTTAAACTTTAAATCTATTGATTTACTTTTGAAGTAAGAAATAATACTAATTTTACTCATTCCAGATAATAAGTAAAAAAAAATATTCTTATAAATAAACTCATAGAAATGAAATTACATTTTAAGTTTACCGGTTTATTATTTCTCTTAATAATAATTGCTAACAGTTGTTCTGATAAAAATATGCAGAAGAACACACAATGGTCTGAAGAAAAAGCCGCCGCCTGGTATGCCGAACTGCCCTGGCTGGCCGGATGTAATTTTCAACCCAGTACTGCTATAAATCAGGTGGAAATGTGGGCTGAAGAGACATTTGATGCCGCTACAATAGATAAAGAATTGGGCTGGGCAGAAGAACTTGGATTTAACCTGATGCGGGTTTACCTGAGCAGTGAGGTATGGAAAGCAGACTCTGAAAGATTTAAAAGCCGGATCGACCGTTATCTTGACATTTCTTCGAAACATAATATTAAAACTCTGTTCGTGTTTTTCGACGTCTGCGGGAACGAGGAGACAGTGAAAGGGAAGCAACCTGATCCGAAACCCGGTGTGCATTACTCCGGCTGGGTCGA
>CAYVTV010000306.1:0-3613 GCA_964454295.1 uncultured Bacteroidaceae bacterium | reverse complement strand
CTCAATAAATTTGACGGGTATTCTTTTGAAAGATTTTTCAGGGACCCGACTGACATAAACACACTTTCAAATAACTGGATATTTTCTATCGCTGAAGATAAGGAAGGAAATCTTCTGCTCGGCACAAAAGGAGGACTAAATACATTCAATAAAAAGACCGGTTCTTTTTCCCTTATACCGCATAAACCCGATACTTCCCCTGTACAGGACAATTTCGTATATGGTTTGGCTGCTTCCGGTTCAACCTTATACGTAAACACTCCTCCTGTTTTAACAGAAATTGATCTGAAAAACGGTTTATTAAAACCATATCAGAATAATTCCGGATACACCGGTGCATTATATGACAGGGGTTCACCGGTAATTGTCAGCCAAACCGGAATAGTATGGGCCGGCACACACAACGGCCTTTATGCATTCAGCCCGCAATCCGGCACTTTCACTGATTTCGTTCATAATGAAAAAGATAAATCATCATTGAGTCATAATCATATTACAGCACTATTCGAGGACCAACACGGGAATATTCTTGTCGGGACGGAAAACGGATTAAACATTATCCATTCCGAAACTTATAAGATCACCGCGTATTTTCATGAAGATAACACGCTCTCAGGACTCAGTCATAATTTTATTCGTTCTGTATTCAGAGATACCGAAGGAGATATATGGGTAGGGACAGAAGGGGGCGGCCTCAACAAAATGCACCTGGATGCAAAAACCGGTGATGCTAAATTTGAACATTTTAAAAGCAGCACCGATTTAAGATATTCGGTAAGCCACAATATTGTATATGCTCTCTATGAAGACAGGTCCCTCAATCTCTGGATCGGGACCATTGCCGGTATCGACAAAGCAGATTTAAAGAAAAAAAGCATCAGCTATTATAAAAGAACAGATAACCCGGCTTTTTTTGACCTTCCCGATAATATCATTGCTTCGGTGTACAAAGATAAGTCAGGCAAAATATGGATCGGTAGCTGGGGAAAAGGACTCTTTATTCTCGATCGGAATACACGTAAAATAATTCAGTATAACTCGGATTCCACGGGTTTAGTTAATATCCCTGAAAATCACGTTCACGTGATCTTTGAAGATTCCAAATCCCGGATATGGATTGGTACCCGCAACGGAGTATCGGTTTATAATGCTCCAACCGGAAAATTCATTCCGGCACATGAATATTTTCAGGCTCCGGGCTTTGACTGCTTTGACAATATAAGGGTCTATTGCATGATGGAAGATTTAAAGGGACAAATCTGGATTGGAACAGGTAATGGAATAAGAATTCTGAATGCAGGTAAAAAAAATGTTACTTTTCTTAAATCGGAAGGAGAATCACCCGTTAAAATCAGCAGCAATCTGGTTTATTCCATCCTTGAGGACAACGACAGGGAAATATGGATCGCCACATCAGAAGGACTGGACAGATATTTGCCTGAAAACAATACGATTACACATTATCTTAGCTCATATATAAACCCGAATACCATTTGTGATAACTTCACTATTTCTCTTCACAAGGATAATAATCAGAATATCTGGATAGGTACGGTCTCAGGCCTTAACAGATTCAATAAAAACGATTCTGTTTTTTTTTATTACTCAACAAAAGATGGACTACCCGGAAATATTATCTATGATATAATAGAAGACAGTAAAGGAAATTTCTGGTTTTCCACCGGTAGCGGGCTTGCTTTTTCTGATAACCCTGCTGAAGGATTTCAGGTTGTGGACGAATTAAGAGACCTCGAGTTTAACCTGAAGGCCGTGCACAGAAGCACTGACGGCGAAATGTTCTTTGGCGGCATTGAAGGGCTCGTCTCATTTTATCCCGATTCCCTGGCTGTGAACAACTTTATTCCACCCGTCAGGATAACTTCATTTGTGAAAGAAAGAGACGGATTGAGAAAAAAATTAAATGTTTATTCCGGTAAGATAGTTTTATCTCATAAAGATTATGCCTTCCGTATTGAATTTTCATCACTGGATTATACATACCCTGAACGCAACAGGTTTGTCTACAAGATGGAGGGCATATCCGACCGATGGATAGAGCTTGGAAATCAGAGGTTTGTGCATTTTACTAACCTGCCGGCAGGTAATTATATCTTCAGTGTTAAAGGGACAAATAATGACGGAATATGGAATGAAGAAGAAACCGGAATAAAAATACGGATTAATCCTCCCTGGTGGAGAAGTAAAAATGCATATGTTTTATATATTATGTTGATATTGTTTTCTGTTCTTATGATCATTAAAATAAGAGAGAAGAATCTGATACGGGAAAAGAGAATTCTTGAAGGAAAAGTAGAAGAGCGTACTGCAGAGATAGCACTCCAGAAAGCCAAAGTGGAAGCAAGTGAAGAAAAATTAAGTTCAGTGATAAGGTCACTGGACGACCTGGTTTTTGTGCTGGATGAAAATGGTATTTTCAGGGAATTTTACAATCCGGGAAAAAGAGAAACACACTACCGGCACCCCGACCTGTATATTGATAAATATTTTTGTGAAGCAGGACTCCCTGATCCTGTTACCGCTAAACTAAAAATTATATTCCATGAAATAAAGCAGGCGGATGATGTCCGTGATTTCGATTATTATCTGGGATCTGAAGATGACAGATACTGGTATAATGCAAAAGTATCTCCCAGGTTGAATAAAAAAGGGGAACTGACAGGTTTTGTCATTGTTTCACGCGATATATCCGAACGCAAGAATGCAGAACAGCTCCTGGAACAACAGAAGGAAGATCTTAAAACACTGAATGCCACAAAAGACAAGTTTTTCTCCATACTGGCACATGATCTTAAAAATCCTTTTGCACACTTATTTTCTATCAGTGAAGCTGTGATCAGGAATTACTCCGGACTGGAAGAAGAAGAAAAAATGCTTGCATTAAAGAATATTCATAAATCTGCAGAATTCATTTACGGATTGATGGAAAATCTGTTAACCTGGGCAAATGTCCAAAGGGGAAGTATTGAATATACGCCGGAAATATTTAATCTCTCAAGGATCATCGGAATGAATATCAACCTGTTTAAAATTCCCGCGGAAAACAAAGGAATACATTTGTTCACCAGCGTTGATGACGATATAATGGCATATGGTGACAGGGAAATGATCAATACCGTTATACGGAATCTTATTAATAATGCAGTAAAATTTACAGGTAAAGGCGGCTCAGTAACTGTAGAGGCAGAAAAAAAAGAAAAAATCCTGGAGATCAGTGTAAAAGACCAGGGAGTGGGAATGTCGGAAGAAGATTTGAAAAAGCTGTTCCGCATTGATGTAAAATTCAAATCCAGAGGAACAGCCGGTGAAACAGGAACAGGCCTGGGACTGGTATTATGCAGTGAGTTTGTTGAAAAAAACGGAGGAACGATCCGTTGTGAGTCAAAATTGAATCAAGGCACAACATTTTATGTGAGAATTCCGGCGGAAAAAGGGAATGGGGTTACGTGATCAGGTGGTTACGTGGTTACGTGGATGAGTGGTTGAGTGGATGAGTGGTTGTGTAGGGACAAAATATCTATATGAGTAATTAATACAGAGTTGAGTAATTGAGTAATTGAGTAATTGAGTAATTGAGTAATTGAGTAATCGAGTA
>CAYVTV010000305.1:0-3653 GCA_964454295.1 uncultured Bacteroidaceae bacterium | reverse complement strand
GTGCAATGGGAGATCTTGATATCAAAACAATCATTGAAGGCAACTCAATTTTTTCTGAATTTAAAGGAGCGCTGACAGAACAATATGTATTCCAGCAGTTAATTAACCATAAAGAAATGGCCATTTATTACTGGTCAGCTGATAAGTCATCCTCCGAAATTGACTTCCTTATTCAATATGCCGGAAAAATAATTGCTGTTGAAGTGAAAGCTGAAGAAAACCTGCATGCTAAAAGTTTGCGGGTTTTTACTCAAAAATATTCAAACATACATGCCGTTAGAACCTCTATGTCGGATTACCGTAAGGAGGAATGGTTAACTAACCTGCCGTTGTATATGATAAATGAATTAAGTTAAATAATTATAATTAAAAATATATGAAAACTTTTGCTCTTACCGGAATAAGGAAAATGACATTTATGGATATCCCTGAGCCAATAATCATTAACGATACTGATGTGCTTATCAGGATGAAAGTCATGGGAGTATGCGGTTCGGATATTCATTATTACAAGGACGGAAAAATCGGCAGTCAGGTTGTCGCCTACCCCTTTACAGTAGGACATGAAGGAGCAGGAGAAGTTGCTGCGGTTGGTAAAGCAGTAACCAGGGTTAAGCCGGGCGACAGAATTGCGATAGAACCGGCAATGCCCTGTTTTAAATGTGATCAGTGCCTTGCCGGGCGGCATAATACCTGCCGTAATTTAAAATTTCCCGGGTGTCCCGGTCAGGCAAGCGGATTATTGTCGGAATATATACTTCTGCCGGAAACCAGTTGTATTCCGATTTCAGAAAAAACAACCTATGATCAGGCAGTTATATCCGAACCTCTGGCTATAGGTATTTATGCTGTTCAGAAAACCCTGCCCCTGCAAAACGCAAATATCGGAATTCTGGGATTTGGGCCTATTGGAATGAGTGTTCTGATAGCAGCTGCTGCGCAGGGTGCAGGAAAGATTTATGTAACTGATAAAATTGAAGAGCGATTGGCTATTGCTGACAAATGTGGAGCATGGTGGACAGGAAACCCGGACAGGGAAGACATTGTTGTACCCATCACAGAAGATGAACCTCTGCTTCTTGATGTCGTTTTTGAATGCTGCGGTAAACAAGAGGCAATGGATCAGGCATTTCATCTGCTTAAACCAGGAGGCAAATTAATGATTGTCGGAATTCCCGAATTCGAATACTGGTCAGTAAAGGTTGATCTGACAAGACGTAAGGAACTTACCCTGGTCAACGTCAGACGACAGGAAAATTGCACAGAAACGGCACTCGAAATGATGGAAAAAGGATTTGCCGATGTTTCACTGATGGCAACTCATCGTTTTGATTTTAGGTATTCAGATAAGGCATTTGAACTGGTAGCTGACTATAAAGACGGTGTGATGAAAGCTATGATTGACTTTGATTAAAAAGTTGAGATGTTTTTGTTTATTCTTCCGCAAATATGACTGACTATGACTTACGGAATGAAATATTCCTATTCTTTCTTCTGAGGAATGGTGAATATAAAACTGCTGCCTTCATTTTCCCGGCTTTCAACCCTGATTTCTCCGCCGTGACGGTTAACAAACTCTTTGCAAAGGATCAGACCCAGGCCTGTTCCCTCTTCATCCCTGGTGCCCTTTTGAGAAAACTGACCTTCCATCAGAAATAGCCTGGATATCATATTTTCAGGAATTCCAAGGCCCTCGTCCTGAACAGATACTTCAATATGATCCTTAAAACGCCGGGCTGTAATGGTTATAATTCCCCCCGGATTTGAAAACTTAACAGCATTGGTAAGAAGATTCCTGATGATCAGACTGAGCATATTCATATCTGCCAAGCAGTAAAATGGATCGGTGATCTCCTTAACTATCTTCAGTTCTTTTGAAACAGATTGACTATGCAGAAGCTGAATGTTATCATCAACTACTTTGTTAAGGTCAAGTTTGACGGGATTATAACCCATTCTCCCGGATTGAAAACCCGACCATTCAACAAGGTTCTCAAGCAATTTTAAACTCTTTCTTGCTGATTCTCCCAGTAATTCAGAAACCTGCGCTATCTTTTGAGTATCCATCTTAATGGCATGATCAGACAGTAATTCAGTAAGTAACAGAATTGAATTAAAAGGATTTTTCAGATCATGAGAAATAATAGAAATAAACTTATCTTTTGTTGCATTTATTTGTTTCAGTTCTTCATTTGTTTTCATTAAGGCTTCCGTACGCTCAGCTATCGTTTTCTCAAGGTCGGCATTAAGTTCCTCAAGTTTCCTGGATAATAATTCAATCTGACGGAAATTTCTGGCAAATTTCAGGGAAATCAGATATGACTGCGAAAACATAAAAAACAGGAATCCAATAGGTGCATAATACCCTGTAACGATCAGATCCATTCCAAATAACATATCATTAATTCCGAAAGCAATTGGTATAAGCATTCCAGGAAAAACTATCAGTGCAAATTCTCTCTTTTTAATCACAGCCCTGAAAAAACCAAATAAAAGATAAACCATTGCAAGAAGAGTAATAAAAAAGAAATAGTTAACGATTGTCAAATACCATGAAATGGGCGAAAAAATAACAATAAGGGCATGAATAATAAAAAACCAGCCAGTAATTCTCAGTGTGATTTTATCTATTTCAACGGGGAATAATGCATTGGCATACAAATACAATAATCCTACAACACTAAGTCCAATGAGCCATATCTTATAATAAGCGCTCATACTCATGCCTGAAATATAGTGTAAAATCAGTTTATCACCGGCCCAAATTGAAAGCAATGCCAGGAAAAGGCATACCATTGCAAAGTACAGGTTAAGTCTGTCCCTTGGCATAAGGAAAAACAACATTAAATGATACAGCACCATGATCAGAAGGATACCGAATGCAAGTAAAAATAATATTGACTGCTTATTGGACTGATTCATAATCTGATCCCTTAAGCCTAACAGAACATGGTCGTCCATTCCACCCTGGTTACTGTCAAAAAAATTTGCAGCCTGTATCGTAATGTCAAGAATTGTGGTATCCGGAAGGAATGTATAGATCCGGGGTTTTACATGAGGAACAAAATCATCAGGGGAAGCGGATATTGTACCGTTCCCTCCAAAATATCTGCCGTTAATGAATATTTTATAGGCGGAATGACATTCAATAATTTTTAAAGCCAGTGGCAATGCATATTGAGTGTCAGAAAACTTGTCAGGCAATTTTATACGTAAACGGTAACTGGCATGTCCAAATACTGTTGGGATAACAGTGTCATTATTAAAATTAGTCCAACTTCTGGGTTGATTGATAAATAATGGATCCCGATCATATGTTGCAAGAGGATCAATAAACTGACCCCAGTAGAACTCCCAATCACCACGAAGTTTAATGATTCCGGAGTTTTCAAAATCATATTCTGAGAGATCAATAAAACCTTTATCTGCGAGTGGGTTGGCGTGAAGAAAATTCACTGCAAGTGCAATATAAAACAGCACACCGGTAATAAAGGCTTTAAAAGGTTTAAGTGTAGCGGCCATTCATAATGATTTACCGCAAAACTAAGAAATCTAAAGAAACTTTACCATCTAATTCCGCTAAAAATGAGTTTGGCTGTTTAGTTAAATTGTGTTAATTTATTTCTCTGTGTTACTCAATGATTCTCTGTGTT
>CAYVTV010000304.1:0-3666 GCA_964454295.1 uncultured Bacteroidaceae bacterium | reverse complement strand
ATTAACGACAATCTCGATAGAGTTATTTCTGAAGCAGAACAAGTTATCAACGAATTCATTAACCCGGCTAAGACATGAAAATCGGTCTTTTTTTCGGTTCATTCAACCCCATTCACATCGGGCACATGGCCATAGCGAATTACATGGCTGAATATACCGGTCTTGACCAGGTATGGTTCGTGGTCAGCCCGCACAACCCGTTGAAGAAGAAACAAACTTTACTGGAAGATAATTTCAGGCTGGAGATGGTTCATCTTGCCATTGGTAATGATCCTAGGTTCAGGGTTTCAGATATCGAATTCAGAATGCCCAAACCCTCGTATACTTCTGATACACTCATATATCTGGAAGAAAAATTTCCCATGCATACCTTTGTCCTGATCCTTGGTTCCGATAATCTTGCCAGCTTTGGTAAGTGGAAGAACCACGAGTTACTAACAGAAAAATATACCCGGTATGTTTACCCCCGTTACGGGGAAAGTAAAAAAGATCTCAAAGACTGTAAGAATGTAGTAATCGTTGATGCTCCACGGATTGAAATATCATCGAGTTTTATCCGCCAGGCGATTGCAGAAGGGAAAAATGTAAGGTATTTCCTTCCTCCCAGGGTTTATGATTATATTGATAAAATGTTGTTCTACAAATAGTTTGTTGTTTATAAATTATACCCATTCAGGTATTCCCTGTGCATAAATGTTTCAGCTTCCGGGTCATTCACAAATGACTCTTTTTCAGGATCCCATTCCACAGGCCTGTTCAACTCATACGCAATATTTCCCAGTGTACAGGCTGTGCATGTCCGGTGTCCGATTTCCACGGGCACAACAGGATCTTTATGAGCTTTTACCGACTCAATAAAGTTCTCCAGATGACCTGACCTGCCTTCATAAGGGACATCTTCATGCTGAATAGCCGGTTTCAGCGTTTCATCCGATGAGTTAAAGAACCCTCTTGCCACCTCAATCCACCCGTCACTTCCCATGAATTTAACTCCTCTCATATCGCCGTTAAATGCCTGGTGGGAGAGATGTAATCCATTACTATAAACATAAGTAAGAAACTCGTTGTTTTCATGACCGGCAGGAATGATCCTGACAGGCCCGCTCAGGTCAAACCCCATACCCCACTGGGCAATGTCAACCATATGAGCACCCCAGTCGGTTAACAGGCCGCCGCCAAATTCCTTATACCATCTCCATCCGCCCCAGATTTTTTCATCAACAATAGGGTTAACCGAAACGGGAGGATTAAGCTCTTTATTGAAGTGGTAGTAAGGTAATGGGCCCAGCCATGTTTTCCAGTCAAGTCCGTCCGGAACAGGTTCTTCCGGCAATGTATAGGGTAGGGGATGCTGATTCATGCCATTAAAAACAAGTACTTTCTCCAGCTGTCCGATCTTTCCCTCCTGCACCGACTTTACCGCATGCTGAAATCCGCTGTCTGAGCGCTGCTGACTGCCCACGGCCATGATCCTGCCGGAGGAACGCACAGCATTGACCACCTCGATACCTTCTTTTATTGTAAAAGTTAACGGTTTTTCAAGGTATATGTCCTTGCCTGCCTTGCATGCATTTATGGCCATAATGGCATGCCAGTGATCGGGTGTGGCGATAATAACGGCATCAATGCTTTTATCATCGAGAATACTCCTGTAATCCTCAAAAACCTTAACTGTATGATTGATACCCGATTCCTTGTAAAATGTATCTGCTTTTATCTTAAAACGCTCCCGTTTAACAGCGTATACATCTGCACCGGCTATAACCCTTACTCCGTTAATTTTCAAAAAGCTATGGAGCAGAAAATCAGCCTGCCTTCCCAGCCCGATAAAGCCAAGAGTAACCGTATCGCCGGGTTTAATACAGGAATTAAGGGGCAGAAGTGAAATTCCGGCCATACTGATCAGTGATCCCCTGATGAAATCGCGCCTGGAATAAGAGTTTTCTCTTGTAGTTTTCATATGTAAAAAATTTAATTTTAGCGGTCATATAGCTTGTCCCGCCTAAGCGGGAGAACCTCAATAATTTTGTTCATTCGTGTTTGGCTTCGCCGAGCTCGTAAACTCGGTTGCGTTGGCCGCAATCATTGAGGTTTCATATTATGCTGTTTATTAGTTTATAATTTTTTCCCTTTGTGCCCCTTAGTGCTACCTTCGTGTCATTTGTGGTTAAATACATATTGAGGTTAACCACGAAGGTACACAAAGTACACACGAAGGTACACAAAGAATGTTTAAATTCTTTTTACTATTTTCCCTCCCCTTTTCACGGCCTCCTCATTCAGGGGTATCAGTTTATGATGACGCTGAGGAAGTGATTTTTTAAGTCCTTCATGAAGATTTTTTAATGAAACAACCGGTTTTACCTTCAGGTAGCCTCCAAGTACGATCATATTAAAAATCTTCGGGTTTTCCATTTTTGATGCTTCTGCAGCTGCATCCACCCTGTAAATATTTATGTCGTTACGCTCAGGGTGACGTGTGATCCCGTGGGAATCATACACAAGCAATCCGCCTTCCTTTACCCTTGGTTCAAATTTATCAAGAGCCTGCTGGTTGAGTATAATAGCCGTATTATATTCATGCAGTATGGGCGAGCTTATCCGTTCGTCACTTAGTATTACAGTTACATTGGCAGTACCACCTCTCATTTCCGGTCCGTATGAAGGAAACCAGCTCACCTCCATATTCTGCATTATACCGGAGTAGGCAAGTATTTTACCCATCGAAAGCACACCCTGACCACCAAAACCTGCAATTATTATTTCTTCTGTCATGTTTTTTATTTTTCCTGTTTTTTTAAAACAAGCTGGCCATCGACTTTCATATCCCCCAGAGGATAGTGAGAGAACATATTCTCTTCCATCCATATATTTGCCTCCACAGGTGTCATTTTCCAGCCTGAATTACAGCTTGATACTATTTCAACAAAGGAAAGTCCTTTTTTATTTTTCTGGTTCTCAAAAGCTATCCTTATTGCTTTTTTGGTACGGCGCACATTCCCGGGCTTATGAACGGCCTGGCGTGTGGCAAAATATACTCCCGGAAGCTGAGCAATGATCTCCGTTATTTTCAGGGGATTACCCATGCTGGCCACATCACGCCCGTATGGAGAAGTGGATGACACCATTCCCGGAATGGTTGTCGGAGCCATCTGTCCGCCGGTCATCCCATAAATACCATTATTAATAAAAATAATAACAATATTTTCACCTCTGTTACACGTATGTATTGTTTCAGCCGTACCAATGGCTGCCAGGTCACCGTCACCCTGGTAGGTGAACACGTACTTGTCGGGCCATAACCTTTTTATTCCTGTGGCAACTGCCGGCGCTCTGCCGTGTGCCGCTTCCGCCATGTCGATATCCATGAAGTCATACGCAAGAACAGAACAACCTACGGGTGAAACCCCAATAGTATCCTTCTGTATTCCCATCTCCTCAATGACTTCCATAACGATCCGGTGAGCAGTGCCATGGCCGCAACCAGGACAATACGACAATACCTTGTCGGTTAGAAGGCTTGTTTTTTTATAAACAAGATTTTCAGGTTTTATTATATCTTTAATGTCCATAATACTCATGAAATAATTTTTTCAAGCACTTCGAGCACTTCATCAGGACTGTATATCATTCCGCCGCAACGTCCGTAAAACTCAACTTTTGTTT
>CAYVTV010000303.1:0-3771 GCA_964454295.1 uncultured Bacteroidaceae bacterium | reverse complement strand
ATAACATTTAACCCCAGAGTGAAATCGGGGTTCCCGCTTCCAAGTTTTGTGCGGTCATTTGCATCCAACCCCCCATCATGGTTGAGATCAATGAACTTAACATCTCCTGCTTGCGCATTCGGCTGAATTCGTTTTCCTTCCGAATTAATATATGCCTCGGCTTCCTCCTGGCTTTGAAAAATACCATCTGTTTTATAGCCAAAAAACCAGGCCATCTCATCACCAACTAAAGTTTTTGTGGTAAATGCTTCCAGTTTGCCGATTTTACCTGACTCTATCATATCGACTCCGCCAAGCCCACGAATTTTATTTTTTATAAAAGAGATGTTAAATCCTATGTCATATCTGAAATCTTCATTTATCCTGTTGCGGTTATTAATTAAAAATTCAATCCCGGAATTACTCATATCTGCAGCATTATCATAAGGTGCCCCCGTTCCGAAATAATATGGGACAGGAGTGATAACAAGTATATCTTTGGTTATTTTATAGAAATAATCAATTGTCAGTTCAAGCTTACGATTTAAAAACCCGGCATCGATTCCAATATTTGTCATTTGTGACACTTCCCATCTTAACTCTTTATTACTCATAGTTGTAGGAATTCTTCCTTCAACCAGTTGGTTTCCAAAAACATATATTTGATCAGGTGACATAGTTGACATATACTGGTAATTCAAAACACTTCCCTCATTCCCCACTTTTCCCCAGCCGGCACGCATTTTCAGGTCACTTAAAAAATTTACATTCTTAAAAATATCTTCTCTTTTCATATTCCATCCAAGCGAAAAGGAGGGAAAGAAGCCCCAGCGATTATCTTCAGAAAATTTTGAAGAACCATCGAAACGAAAAGTGCCGGTAAATAGATATTTTTCTGAAAAAGTATAGTTTGCCCGGCCAAAAAATGATAACATTGTTTGTTCCCACAGATAACCGGGATCAGTAGTAAGGGTGAAATTAATCTTATCCTTTGCTGAAGAGAAATAATGACTTGCTGCATCTGACGGAACATTATAAGCCCCCATTTTTACATGGCTGCTTTTCATCTTCTGGGATTCACTGCCAAACATCAGATTTATACTGTGAATATCTTTAATCCTGTTATAATTAAAGAAGTTCGACCATGTCCAGTTTGACTCAGGTATTCGTTCATCAAGCAGTTCACTTGGCGATTTAAGTTCTTTAGAGGACACAAAAAACTCGGGCAGGTATGTTTTTCTTATATAATTGTCGTAGTAAAAATTATATTGTGACTTAAATGTTAATCCCTCAATGAAAGTTATTTCCTGCCAGATATTTCCTATAAATTTATCTGACCTGCCGACGTCAAATTCAGACTCATAAACCCTGCGGGCGGGATTATTATGTACCTGGCTGAACTGGTCTGCTCCCCATTTTTCATTCCTGCTATCCCATGCAATGGTTACAGGATCTGCTCTCAGCGCAGTGGTAAGAACACCGGTATATAAATCTTTGTCTATATATGTACGTTCGGTGTTTACATAAGAAGCAGAAGAACCTCCCTTAAGCCATTCTTTATGATGAAATTCGGCGTTCAGACGGAAATTAATCCTTGTAAGTCCACTGTTCTTTACAATTCCTTCCTGATCAAAATAAGCAGAAGACAAATGATACCTGTACTTATCCCCGCCTCCGGAAATACCCAGATTATAATTCTGAACCATTGCAGGTCTCAGCAACTCTGATTGCCAGTCTGTTCCCCTGAATTCATTATCGATTATATATTTGAGCTTATCTACTTCTTTATATAAACTTTCATTAGCCGGACTTATCTGATTTATGTCGATACCGTCATTTATATAGCTTAACAGTTTTAACTGCGCATATTCAGTGGCATCACACATTTTTATTGTACGGGAAGCCATTTGAACACCAGCATAGGAGTTAAAATTTATTTCAGCTTCTTTCGGAATACTTGTTCCTGTTTTGGTAGTAATCAGGATAACGCCGTTAGCTCCCCGTGAACCATAAACTGCCGATGCAGAAGCATCTTTTAATATTTCCATGGTTTCAATATCGGATGGCATAAGAAAACTGATATCATCTGTTGGCATACCATCAACAATAAAAACAGGATCACTGTTATTGATCGTTCCAATACCCCTTATTCTTACCTTCATCTTTTCGCCTGGTTCCCCCGATTGTGCAGTAATATGCACACCTGCAGCCCTGCCTTGTAGTGCCTGCATTACATCAACGGTGGCAGTCTGCTGTAACTCTTCAGTTTTAACTGAGCTTAGAGAACCGGTAAGATCACTTTTTCTGACCTTACCATATCCTATAAACACTAACTCTTCAATGAACTGCACATCCTCTTCAAGAAAGAAATTCAACGTTTTTTCACCCTTAAAAGAAAAAATTATTGTTTTATATCCAATACTACTTATCACCAGATTCTGTCCGGGTTCAATATCAATTTCAAAATTACCATTGATATCTGTTATGGTGCCTGTAGTAGTTCCTTCGATATAAACGTTGGCAGCAATAACTGGTTTATTATCAGTCGCTGTTCTGACAATTCCTTCTGCCCGGACTACCTGGGCAGAAACCTGCTGTATAGATACTGACAGAATTAGAGCGAAAAATATAAGTATGCCTCGGTAATGTATAGAATTTATATTGAAAATTTTTTGAATCCTATTACATGATCCATTAGAGTTCCTCTTGAGATTATAATTCAGAAAATTTATCATGAGTAATAAAAATTTCTGTTATTCCCGGAAAATAAGTTTGTGTGATTTACAGCAAAAAGTATATAAAATTATGAATTAATTTCTGCCAGGTATTGAACAAATGTTTTAGAAACCAGTACAATTGTTGAAGAATGCTATTACTTCATATCCAGTTTATCTCCACCAGATATCCATTATGCTTCCGGATATTGATTACCGTCCCGGAATCAAAGATCAAATACTGACCTTTAATACCGGTAAGTATCCCCTCCACCGAATCAGTATTATCCAGGTTAATACTTCTGACTTTTTTCGGATACTCCAATACTGGATATGATATATGAAATATCTCAGTATTCGTAATAGCATATTTTTTAAAATCAGGATGCAGATATTTCAATGCTTTAATCTTTTCTTCCTCAAGATCTGCATCAGTTTTATTACGGTTGATCAACATATCCCTCCAGTTGGTTTTGTCTGAAAATATATTTTTCAATGCCACTTCTATTGTTCCGGCAA
The DNA here is from genome assembly GCA_964454295.1 of uncultured Bacteroidaceae bacterium. Lineage (GTDB taxonomy): Bacteria > Bacteroidota > Bacteroidia > Bacteroidales > CAYVTV01. The sequence continues at coordinate 559 of CAYVTV010000303.1, read as the reverse complement.
TGTACCGGTTAGGTGTTTCAGCAATTTTTACAGCCTGAACTGCTCCCTGGTCTATCCATCTGTAAGGGATCTGGGTGTTCCGGGTTACCCCGACTTTAATCCCGCCCGATAGCGCCAGGTAAACAAAATGATTGATCAGACAGTGAGAAGCAGCAAAATCCATATCCCGTGCAATACCCTCATGAGCACGGCACAATTCAGGTCGCAGGACACATTCTTCGGTTTCCGGAATACTTATAAAGCATGGATAACAATATCCCTGTGCAAAGGATGTCTTAGTTATACGCCCGCATTTAATGCAATTGATCTTGTGGAGATATTTTAAACGCAATCTTTTACCCAGGAGTTCATTCATTAAAATTTTCCTGTCTTCTGTTTCCAGATAATATTGAACCGGATCACTGAATGCCGGTGTCATTTTGAGAAGGTTCGTTGTTATCATAGGTTGAGGTTTATATGGTGAAGGTTGGAAGACGGAAATCGGGGGTGTCTCAAAAACCTCTGTGTATCTCTGTGTAGACTCTGTGTTACTCCGTGTAATAATTGCAAGCTATTGTTA
>CAYVTV010000302.1:0-3817 GCA_964454295.1 uncultured Bacteroidaceae bacterium | reverse complement strand
AGGTGGCAGAGCCAGGTTTTACAACTTGCAAAGATTTTGGTGATATATAAAAAATTGTTATTCTATTATCAACCAAGCCAGACCTGTCCGGCTTTTTCTGCCGGACAGCGTTGAAGAAGGCAGCAAATAAAACCGGTGTAATCAATTACTCAATTACTCATTTACTCATTTACTCAATTACTCATTTAATTACTCAATTACTCATTTACTCATTTACTCAATTACTCAATTACTCAATTACAATAACTCCCCTACATCATCCCCTCATCCCCTCCTTCCCACAAGCCTTGTAAATATTCTCAAACAGATCAGGTATATCGCTTTCAGCAACCGCAGAAAATGCTATTCTTAGAATATTACCAAAACAGATCACCCCGGTATCAAATTCATTCAGGAGTATCTGTCGGATTTTGTCTCCTGCAAGCCCATCAGCGATCTGAATACACATAAAATAACCCGAATTGAAAGGAAAGGCCCTGAAATATTTGTCATATTTTCCACCGGCCAATACTTCTTTCACTTTATTATATCTGTTTTTCAGGATGATATATTTCTGTTGTTTCTCCTGCTGGTATTCATCACTGCCCCATGCAGCCATAAGCAGGGACTGTGATAAGTTGGATGCGTTGGAGATATTTCCTCGTACCGCCCCCGCAGTTTTACCGGCCAATGCGGTATATAATTCAGTATTACCCCCTTTAATTCCATACGTAACAAAACCTACACGGAACCCCCATACATAATCTTCCTTTGTCGGACCATCCAGCTTGACTGCAAGAATATTTTCATGCAAACCGGCAAGGTATGTAAATACAGATTGCTGTTCTATTCCCTCTTCAAAAACAAGGCCGAAGTATGCATCATCACACAACACAACCAGTTTATTGCCTGCTTCTGCAGCTTCTTTAAGCGCTGCCACAATAGCCCTCGCTGTTTCCACTGAAGGCGAATAACCTGTCGGGTTATTGGGGAAATTCAACAGTATAACTTTTTTACCTTTTCCCCGTTTCCTCATTGCAGCTTTCATTGCCTCTACATCAAACTCATTATTGATAAAAGTATTGAATGTAGTAATATCAGCATTATAACCCTCGGCAAATATGAGTCCGTAGTTATCCCAGTTCAGATCAGGCATGATCAGCTCATCTCCTTCATTAAGAAATAAATAACCCGATATACTCAGGCCATGGGTGAGGGCATTCGTCACTACCGGCAGGCTGAGTTCAATATCTTTTAATCCGGGGTTCTTCTGATATATCATATCCTTCCATTTTGCGCGTATATCCGGACGTCCATAACTTGGAGCATAGGGGAAAGCTGCAGCAGGAGGGATATTGATGTTTTTTTCAATACACTTAAGCCGCATCGGAGATCTATCATCTTCAACGGCAGTGCCAATGGTGGCATCAATCCGTTTTCCACGGGCTTCAGCCGACTGCCCCAGAATACCCTTCTTAGGAAAGTAAACCTTTTTACCCCGTTCAGATAATAAATTAAAAACGACAGGACTGTTTTTACTGATAATTTGATTGAGTTCTTCTGCCTGGAGATTCATATTTTTGATTTTTGGTAAGAAAAATTTTCAATCTGACAAAAATAGTATTTAATAGTTAAAAACAAAATGGAACAGGCAGGAAGCGGTTACTTTTTCGAAATATGTGTATGATGTAAAGTTAATATAAACAACTGATCCCAGAAGCGGAATTAATAATACGATCCTTTTAAAGAGTATAAAATATTGTTAATCAGTAGTAACTGAGTAATCTGTATCAATAATATTATCTAAAAATTGAAAATGGCACCTTACCTGTCCAGGCGAGAGGAATTTCGCACCCAAATAAATGAGCGATAACAGAAGCGGTATTTACGGTATTATTCGGTTCAATAAGTCCGGCTCCTGTTTTAATACCTGGGCCGGTTATTGACCAGGGCACTTCCATTTCTGTGATACTTATTCCGCCATGCCCTTTTGTTCCAATACCTCCATGGTCGGAAAGGAACATGATATGTGTTGATTCATATAAACCTTCATTCCTTAACTGATCCAGAAACTGCCCTTTGTAAATATCAGCTTCCTCAATAGATGCAATATATTCGGGTGACATCCATCCATATTTATGTCTACCATGATCGGTATGGACAGAATATAAAAACACAAATGCCGGACTTTCCTTATTCCCGATTATGAACCTAAAAGCTTTATCATCGTTTTCTAAATAACCATCATTCGCTTCATAACTTGCTTCGTCAATATAGTCCTGGTTAAATGGTTCAATCAATTTTGCCCGGTTATAATAGAAAGCTGTTTTAACCGACGGAACTTCTTCATGGCATCTGCATTTGCCACAATCATAGAGGTTTCATAATGAATGTGAATTACTTTTTTCTCCTTATGCCAAATGGCTGAGTTCCTGTTACCGCACCTTTTTCAGACTGGTAAATGGCTGCTCTTACATAATTGCCAACCTCAGGAATATCAGTTAAAACAATAGGATTTCCCCTATAAATAACCTCACCATCTGATATCCATTCAATATATTCATATCCGGCGGCCTGAATATTAATGATTCCTTTTGCTGAGTTTACATCAACAGATAATATCTCCGGCGGGGAGATACCTTTATGACCTTCGGGATCATAAACATAATAGAACAATCCATGTTCCATTGCATAACGTACTTGGTCCACTGATAGTTCAGGTAATAAAAACACGTTCCAGTTCCGGCCCATGATACCTCCATGAAAATCATCATTAGAAAAACCCCAGACAGGCCTGTCAGGCATTAAACGGGTAAGGGTGGAATCCCATCTGTGGAAATTTCCCGGGTAATAATTCAATCCATTGTTAAAGACCTCCATACCAATAAGATTTTCGTTACGCTGATAAATATCTACATACCAATCTATTGGATATATCTTTCTGTTTGGCCGGGTGCCATTATATGAGCCGGGATGCGCCAGAACTGCCAATCCGTTTTTTTCAGCAATGGCCAGCAGAGTTTCCGATTCGGTTTTGAGTTCTCCACCCGGATGATCATTGAAATAACTGAGCATATGATGATGTTGGGATACTTCATTCGCTTGTATTGCAATCATTCCCATAGAATCAGGATCACGGTTTTCATAATTAAAAATTTCATCATAAGGAATGTCTTTTAGAATTCCCTCTTCGTATTTTTGGTATGTGCTGGGAGTAGCTTTAAAATCAGAAAATTTTTGCCATGGATAGGTCACCATATTATGATCAGAAACAGCTAATATTTTATATCCCAGATCGTGATAACGATCCACGACTACATTTGGACTGAAGTGACCACCGATACGACTCGTATGTGTGTGTAAATTCGCTGTATAACGATTGTATTTTTCCCAGTTCACTTCTGAGTAAGGATTTTCAATTACTAATATAGGTTTACACCCCGTAACCCCGGAAATAAGTAAAACAACCGATAAAATCAGCAGGATAACTGAAGTTATTTTTATTACATAATGATTCAAATTAAACAAATTCATTTTAAGATTATTTTAAGTTAATAAAAGTAATAAAATAATTATCAATACAGGAAGTTCAATAATTAAGTGTTAATAATATAAATTAATATTTTCCGGCACTATTTTATCCACTCTGACTCAGCAGCAATATACTTAAACATGCGCAACACAGTCCGATAATTTTCCTTAGATTAAATTTTTCGCCCAGGAATAAATATGCCAATATTGCTGTCACGACAAAACTCATCTGTGATACAGGGATGATGATACTAGCCTGCCCTTCTTTCAGGGCTTTCGCGAAGAAAAATACCAGGCCGCATAAAAG
>CAYVTV010000301.1:0-3863 GCA_964454295.1 uncultured Bacteroidaceae bacterium | reverse complement strand
CAATACATTCTTTCTTGATAACAGTAGTTACATGAGAATTAAAAATATGGAGATTGGATATAATCTGCGTAATATAAGAGGATTTCCGGGAAATGCCCGAATATACATAAGCGCACAAAATATATTCACGCTGGATTATCTTGTTGATTATGATCCTGAGACTGAAGGAGGACATGATACATTTTATCCTCAGAATAAAGTCTTTAACATAGGTATTTCATTAACTTTTTAAAACTGGATTATGAAAAAAACTATATATAATGGACAAGTTATATTATACGTTGTTATTTTATTAATTACATCGTGTGATGACAGTTTTTTGGATGTGGTTCCGAAAACCGAATACTCTGATGAGCTCGTCTGGTCAGATCCGGCTCTGATACAAACTTTTCTAAATAATATGTACAGGAATATGCATGATCCTTTAGCACAGAGGCCAACAGCTGTTTTTACTGATGAGGCTCACAGAAGCGGTCATGCTGATTCAAAATATTATAATGCATCTTTAATGACAGCGGACAGACTTCCTGGTTGGGATCATGACAGAGGGCAGTATCTAATTAGATGGCAACCTCTATATGAGCAGGTAAGAAGAGCTAATGTGTTTTTTCAGAATATTGATAAAGCTGATTTTAAGGAACAGGAAGATCTTAAAGAAATAATGATAGGAGAAGTCTATTTCTTAAGAGCTTATGCTTACTTCTTTTTAGCACGGCAATGGGGAGGTGTTCCAATACTTGAAGAACCATTGGGATTAGGTGATAATTTTGAGATCCCGAGAAATACCTTTGAGGAGGTTATTGAGTTTATAGTAAATGATCTGGATAAAGCATCTGAAATTTTGCCTATATATGGTTTTGGGGATGATCTTTGCAGACCATCAAAAGGCGCTGCCCTTGCACTTAAATCAAGAGTGCTGCTAACTGCAGCCAGTGACCTTTTTAATACCATTGTATTTCCTGATTACCCTCATCCTGAATTGATTGGTTATACCGATAAGTCTGAAGCAAGTCGAAGATTACGCTGGCAGAGAGCAAGAGATGCTGCAAAAGATGTTATGGATTTGAATGCATATACCTTTTATCAGGGGGCTAATGATTCAGCCACCTTGAATTTTGTAGCTTATCATACATCCGTGATCAGCAGAGGTGAAGATATAATGAACAGGTATATGAACTACATTGGAGGTTATTTTAATAACTATGCTTACTGGTCGGTTGGTCAGAGTTGGGGCGGACAACAAAATATTTTTGGAATTGGAAACTGGGTTGATGCAGTTGAGATGAGAGATGGAACCAAGTTTGACTGGAATAATCCTGTCCATGCTGCTTCACCTTATATAAATCGTGATCCGCGTTTTTATGCATTTATGCGGTATGAGGGAGCATATTTTAGGGAACGTCCTCAGGAATTAAGGTCATTTGATCCCCTGGGTAGAATGCAGGAAGGTATATATGAGGTGTGGGACGAATCAACAAATACAGTAAAACTTGAATACGGCCTTGACTATAATGCTCGTGGCACAGGTTATCGTGCCCGGAAATATTTGGATCCTTCTTATGAGCATGGCATTGAATTCCAGCCCGTTACATTTCGTTATTTTAGATTTACGGAAATTCTTTTTAATTATGCTGAAGCATGTATTGAACTTGAGGAGTATGATTTGGCACGTCAGTATTTGAACATGATCCGGAGAAGGGCAGATATGCCCGATATAACTGATTCAGGTGATGATTTGCGCAAACGTTTCAGGAATGAAAAAAAGATCGAAATGTTTCTTGAAGATCAGCGTTATTTTGATATACGCAGATGGGTTATTGCTCATATACACCACACTCCGACTGAGGTTGTTGATGTCAGGTATAAATTGCTGCCTGATAAAACTACTTCTACGATTCCCCTTATTACTCCAAGGCAAAAGACTGAAAGTCCGAAAAGGGCATGGCTAAATAAAGCATACTTTCTACCTATCAAGAATTATGAGATTTATAGAAACCCTGCATTGATACAAAATCCCGGGTATTAGTATTTTGTACAAGCCCAGGGGAAACAGGTTGTCTGATATATTAATTCTTATTATTAAGCTTTGCGATTTGTATTTCAGGAAGTTAAGATTACTGATAACAAACAAAAAGGTTTTTGCAAAGCTGCTGAAAAGATAAATAATCAGACAGCCTTTTTTTAATCACTGCAGTGTTATATTTGTAAAGTTGATTCTGATTATCCCTATTCCGTCTCAATATATGTTTTATTCATATGATAAGTTGGGACTCTATTCCGGAATTCAAGATTTATTGATTTAATATTAACAATTTGCTTTTTCCATTTACAGAACATTATGAATACTCAAAAGAAAGAAACCCCCAATCCCGACCGCCGCAGCTTTATAAAGATGACGGGCGTCGCAGGAGCGGCTTTAGGCTTGATTCCGGCAGCATGTACTTCCCGGGATAATACAGTTTCTCAGACGATGATTCCTGCGACAGGCCCCCTGGCACAGGATTATACCACCGTTTTTCACAATCCTGACCGGAAGATTTATGTTGAAGGCTGTGGTATGGTACGTATGCCTGATGGTGCGTTTGTTGCGGTTGTACCTGTTGTTGTACGCGGGGCGACACTGAGGGAGGTGGGAGCCCGTGGCATTATACCTTCTATCACATACATAGTCAGGAGTACTGATGGAGGTAAGAGCTGGCAGGAGGTTTCAAGCTTACCGTATTATTCTGCTGTTCCCTGGGTACACAGAGGAACATTGTATCTGTTTGGTATTAAGGAAGGCACAGAATACAGGAATGATGATCTTTTCCTGTTGCGTAGTGACGATGGGGGCAAAAGTTGGTCTGACCCCTTGACCCTGTTCAGGGGGCATTTCTGGAATTGTCATACAGGCATGGTGATAAGAGATAACCGACTTTACTGGGCTGTATGTGATATCCCTGCGAAGCTTCAGTTAGGGCCTCCGCAGCGCAGGCCACGGGTGATATCTGGTGACCTGTCAGACGACCCTATGGATCCGCGGGCCTGGCGTTTGTCGGATCCGGTTGATTTCCCCGAGGTACCTCAGGCACTTATGAACCCGGAGCTTGGGACACGTTCACATTCACTGGAGCCCAACGTTATCGAAGTCAGAGGCAAGATACGCATCATTTCGTGTACAAAGCCTGCTTCACAGAGTACAGCAGGGCTTGCAGCCGTGTATGATGTGGAAGATGACGGAGAAAAACTCAGTGCCAGATTCATACAGTATCATCCCCGCCCGGGAGGACAGGTCAAATTCTTTATTTTATGGGATGAGGTGTCGCAAATGTTCTGGTCTACAGCCAATCTGGTTGTTGACAGTCAGAATACATTCGACTGGTGGGAGGAGGAGGGCAGGTTAAGTCATGGAGGAAACGACCGCAGGTTTTTAATGTTGTTCTATGGTCTGGATGGATTGAACTGGTTCCAGGCAGGATGTATAGCACAGGGAGACAGAATAAGCCAGTCATTCATGTATGCTACACCGGTAGTTGACGGGGACGACCTGGTAATTATATCACGGTCAAGTATTAATGCTCCGGACCAGCATGATGCCGACTATGCGACATTTCACAGGGTTAGAAATTTTCGCGAATTAATTGGTTTGAAATTTATTTCTGAAACTGAAATGCCTTAAATGATTGTTAGTCTTAATTTTATTTCGAGTCTGTTTACTGATATTATTGTTTGAATATTAATACTCAATAGTTCGTTAAAATTTAAGATAAATATTTGATATTCAATAAAATAAGCTCTAAAAACATGACTAAATTTCTGATAAACAGCAACTTAAAGGGTTTAGCCACAGTTTATAATAGTTATGACAATCAGGGACAATATAA
>CAYVTV010000300.1:0-3874 GCA_964454295.1 uncultured Bacteroidaceae bacterium | reverse complement strand
TGCAACACCTATGCCATTATCTGCACCCAGCGTGGTGCCGTTGGCTTTCACCCAGTCTCCATCAATCAGGGTCTCAATCGGATCCATATCAAAATCATGCACTTTATCGCTGTTCTTCTGGGGTACCATATCAAGATGAGCCTGCAAAACCACTCCCATCCTGTTCTCCATACCCTTTGCTGCCGGTTTGCGGATTACCACATTACCGGTCCTGTCAACTTTTGTTTCAAGTCCCAGCCTCTCCCCAAAAGCCTTTGCATATTTCACCGCTGCAGCCTCATTCTTTGAAGGACGCGGTATTTGAGTCAGTTCATGAAATATCTTCCAGATATTTCCCGGTTGTAAATCATTTATTGATGCCATAATGTTTATTTGTTTTATCCACCCCTCAGAAATTCCAGATTTAAAGAAATCTTTCCCAAACTTCTCCGGGACAGAATATGATTACTACTATGTTTAATTAATCATTTGTTCGTTAAAATTGTTGAAATTAATCATTTAAGGACGCACAGCCGTGCGAACCTGCTCAACCACTCATCATTATCTGCCTGAAACTAATATATTCTCTCTCATACAATGTAGAAATAAACTTCAGCAACCGGTCCTGATGATCTGTTAGAGTTTTCATCTCCGGATCATCAGACGGCATCAATAATTCTGCAATCTCTGCCGTACTTCTTATGCCATCAACGGCATTCCACACTTTGGTTCCGTTATCATCCAGCCTGATCCTGAAAAACAATTTTTCCGTTACCGGGAATAGGGTATGTATAAATCTGCCGGTGAATTTGGGAACAAAAAGTATAACCCTCCCCTCTTCTTCGGTATGACCTACTGCTCTCAGCGGTATGAGATCCAAGGCATTGGTGCTTTTTAAAATTTTTCTTCTACTGAATATATTCATTTTTTTTGAATCAACTTTCTTTATTCCGCCTTAATAAACAAATTTCTAAAAAATGGTTTTTTCTTTCCGGCGGATTTATGTTGCGTCATTTTTCGGGGCTGTCTCATAAATGCTTTTAACCACAAAGACACGAAGTACGCACAACGGACACGAAGTACGCACAACGGACACGAAGGATATATTCTTAAATGACAGTACTTTCCACGAGCGCTGACTGTGTGTTGCCGTAGCTTCAGCGAAGGTACAAGCTACTCAGCGGAGGCGCTGTGTCCTTCGTGTTGTCCTTGGTGTCCTTCGTGTTGTCCTTGGTGTCCTTCGTGGTTGATAATATTTCAAATAATGAAACTGCTCCCTATTCTATTTCAACCCCTGCCGGGGTTTTCTTGCAAAGACGCACAGCCGTGCGTCTCTACAATGCATTCCCCCTTCGATTAATCAATTACTCGATTACTCAATTACTCGATTACTCAATTACTCTGATTACTCGATTACTCAATTACTCGATTACTCGATTACTCGATTACTCGATTACTCACGTCCCCTTCGTCCCCTTCGTCCCCCTTACTAATGCCCCACCGCCGGAGGTGCCGGCTGATCCGGACTACCTGCAAACTTCACAGGGAACCGTATCAGTATCCAGCCAATGAACCCTATTACAAGCAGGCCTATCAGGTACGAGGGCTTATCAAATAAGGAGAAGGGGAACATCTCAAAAGCAGCGAAGGTGGCAAATACCAGTCCTATAATCGCTTCCCCGGCAATAAGCCCGGATGCCAGCAGAACACCCGTGTTTTCAGACCTGGTCTGTTGAGCCTCATTATGGTTCTTCCTCTTCTGTATCATTTGTACCCCCGACTTAAACATTCCACCAATAAATATTGCAAAGGTTGTTTCAAGCGGAAGGTACATCCCCACACAAACCAGCATGGGACTTTTTATCTGCATCATGATAAAACCGATACCCATAAGCATACCCGTTATTATAAGCGGCCATGCCATCTGTCCCCCGACAATTCCCTGCGACAGTATAGCCATAAGGTTGGCCTGTGGTGCACTAAGATTCCTGCTGCCAAATCCACCTTCATAACCTTCGATCCTTCCGGTGTTAATATCACCCTGGTTAAGGTAGAAAAGGACAAAGAACATGACCACACTCGAAGCAATAACACCAATAATGTCTCCTGCCTGCATTTTCCAGGGAGTACCTCCCAGGATATGACCGGCTTTTAAATCCTGTAGCATCTCACCGGAAACAGCAGCAGAAACACAAACTATGGCAGCCACACCAAGCGTCGCCGCCACTCCTTCATGACCCTGTACACCAAGAATAACCATGATAAGTGCAGTTACTACCAATGCAGTGAGTGTAAGTCCGCTTATGGGATTATTACTCGATCCCATTATCCCCACCAGGTAACCTGATACGGCGGCAAAAAAGAAAGCCAGTATGATCATCAGTGTGGCAGCAACAACAGCTACCAGCGCCGAGGTGCTGAAAATAAAATAAGTGATAAGGAAAGTGGCCAGTGCCACTGCTCCTATCCCTGTCATTATCCAGTTAAAACTGATATCTTTCTCTGTTCTCGGCACACCTGTGTCAACTCCTGCTGCAGCTTTCTTTACATCGTCTATGGAACGCGTCACACCTGCAAACAGGCTTTTACGCATCCTGTAAAGAGTATATATCGCACTGACCAGCATTCCCCCGATGGCGATAGGCCGTACAATAAATTTCCATACTTCATATGCTTTCGCAACCCATGCTTTTTGTATGGCCGCTTCCCTGGCTATGCCTTCCGACTGCATAAATGCAGCAGCCATGGTGTCCACATCAATTACAGGTGCCAGAAAATAAAGAATGATGGGAGTAAGCAATCCCCATGCCAGTAAACTTCCGCTAAAGTTCAGTGATGCCAGCTGAGGCCCGATAATGTAGCCCACACCAATATAGGCCGGACTTACCTTGGGAGATCCGATAAGGGCACCCCCCTCTCCGACAATGGATGAACCGGATATCTTCTGGCGGGCAAATATGATGAACTTTTCCCAGTATGTTTCAAAAACCTTAAATTCGCCAAGTGCTTTGATGATACCCCCGGCAATCATGGCGCTGAATAATATTTTAGATCCTCCGCCAGTGTTGGTTCCCGATTTATGGATCTCAGCAGCAGCCACCGACTCAGGGTAAGGCAGTTCCGTATCTTCCACCATTACTTTTCGCAGAAGGGCAACAAACATGATCCCCAGGATACCTCCCGCAATAAGAATTACTGTTGTAATACCATAAGTGAAAAAATTCTCTGATTCAATACCCGCGCGCTGGTTCTGCAGGTAAACAATATAAAATGCAGGAATGGTGAATATTGCCCCGGCCGCTACCGACTCGCCTATGGAGCCTACCGTTCGGGCAAAGTTCTCTTCGAGGATGGTTCCCCGCATTGCTTTTATAAGCGCCATACCGATCACTGCCGCCGGATAAGTAGCAGCAATGGTCATCCCCGCTTTTAGTCCCAGGTATGCATTGGCCGCCCCCAGCACCACGGCAAGAATAATACCGATAATCAGCGCCCTGACAGTGAATTCGACCATCTTCGTCTCGGCCGAAATAAAGGGTACAAACTTCTTGTCTGACATAGTTCTAGATTTTGATGAATGAATTCGCTAATGTAATAATTTAAAATTAATTGGAAAAGGGGAAGAGGGAGTGGTCACGTGGTTGCGTACCAGGTTCAAGGTTGCTAAGTTACTGCCCGCCGGCTGAGATTGCCGAAGTCCGGATTTGAAATTCAAGATTCAAGATTCAAGATTCAAGATTCAACTCTGCAAGTTTTGGGTTGATATCCATTAATGCAGCTAACTCATTAACAGTTAACTTTTTCAGTTCTTTCACAAGAACAGATGCATCTTTTCTGAAAACCGGCAGTGTATGATAATCCGTGATTAGAGCCTGATTCTCAATTATTGTCTTTG
>CAYVTV010000299.1:0-3923 GCA_964454295.1 uncultured Bacteroidaceae bacterium | reverse complement strand
TTTTATTACTAAATATTCCGCGTAAGTGTTTTCAAAAAATTTCAGGAATTTGCAAAATTAGCAATAAAATAGTAAACGAGGAAGGGAACCTGAGGCCGGAAGAAAAAAAAGGCCGCCACTGGCAGCCTTTATTATCATTACAGTTTGTAATTCTTACTGCATCTATTCCGGGTGAATTGCTTCCACCGGACATACATCAGCGCATGCACCGCAATCTGTACATAACTCAGGATCAATTTTATAGATATCACCTTCTGATATGGCCTCAACCGGGCATTCATCAATGCAAGTTCCGCATGCTGTGCAGTCTTCGTTTATTACGTATGCCATTTCAATTACCTTTAATTAATAAACTGAATAAAAATGCAAAGTTAGCTTCTTATAGTGAATTCCAAAATTTAATTTAGATTAATTGAGGTTATTTTAAATAAGTCTAAATAATGTGTCAGGTTGTTAGACTGTAGGTTGTAAGGCTGTCAGGGGAATCATTTCATTTTCTATCCGAGATCACTTATCCTGTCGAGCTTCGTAAGATTAAGTATTTTAATTTTACGTCCGTCAATAGCAATGACACCTTCCTGAGCGAATGTCGACAGGGTTCGGATGGCATTTGAAGTCGTCATATTCGATAAGTTGGCGATATCTTCCCTTGAAAGATATATTTTGATAGTTTGATCATCATCTTCAAACCCGTAGGTGTCCTTTAGAAAAATGAGCGATTCAGCAAGCCTTCCCCTGATATGCTTCTGAGTGAGGGTAACTGTACGGTTATTTGAAAAACCAAGTTCTGTGGCAAACGACTTTATAATACTCAGGCTCAGATCAGAATTGGCACGGAGGAGTTTATAAATAATCTCTTTATCGATAATGCAGACTACGGAATCTTCAATGGCAACTGCATAAGCTGTATGATTTTCCTCGGCAAACAGGGCCCGGTATCCTATAAAGGATACAGGTTTTGCCATCCTGACGATTTGTTCTCTGCCACCTATCCCTTCTTTAAATACTTTCACCTTACCCTCCGATAAACTGATCAGCCCTGTTGGTCTGTCTCCTTCCTTGAAAATAATTTCCCCCTTTTTATAAAAAGCACATGTGTGGGTTTTCCTGATAAGTTCTTTCTCATCCGGTAGTAATACACTGAAAACTGACTTTGGGTTATCAATGCAATTGTTACAATTTAATACCCTGTTTGTCATAAATTTTATTAAAATATGTTTAATAACATGTAAAGGTAAGAAATTAAATTTAATAAAAAACAGATTCTAATGTATATCAGCTTAATTATATTTTAATGTAAGAGTTTATTATAAATGCAGGAACTCCCATATATTTGCGGTACTTTACATGTATTGTCAGGCAATGCTCAGGGGCGGGCTCATTTTTTACGGTTTCATGAACAATGGATATGCGAAGGCTTAATTATTTATTGAGATATCTGAGATTTATCTTTTTATCTCATTCACGGAAAGGACATACTATTCACTCCCTGTTTGTGCACAAGCTTGTGCCTGATGTTTTTTTGGGTAATTCTGATGAATTTTACAGGCAATCTCTTAAATGGAGAAAAATGATGAACAGGGATAAAACTATCATTGACACTAATGTCTATGGAGCCGGTTCAACAGTTAATACAGGAAACAGTTTGCCGGCCGGAAAGCTGGCAAGGATTTCCGGAATTCCTCATAAATATGGAAGGTTGTTTTATGACATGTGTCGTAAATATAAACCTGCAACGATCATTGAATTAGGTACCGGGTTGGGTATAAGTACATATTATCTGGCAAAGGGGAACCCCGATTCTTCTGTAATCACTGTGGAGGGTTCATTTGAAAAAACAAACTATGCAAAATCAATGCTCGAAAATGAAGGTATATCAAATGTGAAATTTTTTACCGGTAATTTCGATGAGCTTACAGAAATGACAACTTCATACATCTCTCATCCCCTGCTTGTTTTTATTGATGGAAATCACACTTATGAACCAACTGTGAGATATTTTAATTTTTATTTGCAGTATGCAAAAGAAAATACTATTATTATCTTTGACGACATTCATTGGTCCGATGAAATGGAAAAGGCATGGAAACTGATCAGCAACCATGAGAAAGTCAGTATAAGCATTGATCTGTTTCGTTGCGGAATTGTGTTTTTCGGGAAAAAATATCCGGAGGGCATTTTTTAATAAACTATTAAGTTGTTCTGAACGTTATTAAGACAATTAATAGTTCGGTATATTTTTTATTGCGCTGATAATGAATATTTTAATAATAAATGGTTAAATTACTCATGTTGTTAATAATCAAAATATTGCGCCTTTGAGTTTATTTTTTTTAACGAACTGTTGCAATATAAAACATAATTAAATTATTTTAACTATGCAACCGGTTATACATCTGAAAGACATTGTAAAGCATTATAAAATAGGGACTATTATTGTTGAAGCGCTTAGATCGGTCTCAATAGATATAAATAAAAACGAATATGTTGCTATCATGGGACCATCAGGTTCAGGGAAGTCAACTTTGATGAATCTGATAGGTTGCCTTGATACTGCCACCAGGGGGAGTTATGTATTAAACGGCACTGATGTTAGTAAGATGGCTGACGATGAGTTGGCTGAAATACGAAATAAGGAGATAGGTTTTGTATTTCAGACCTTTAATCTTCTTCCCCGGTATACTGCCATTGAAAATATTATGCTGCCATTGGTTTACGCAGGTGCATCAAAGGCAGAAAGGATGGAGCGGGCTTTACAGGTTATTGAAGATGTAAGCCTGACTGACAGGATGCAACACCGGCCAAATGAATTATCTGGTGGTCAGAGGCAGAGGGTGGCTATTGCCAGGGCTATGGTAAATAATCCTTCCATTATTCTTGCCGATGAACCTACCGGAAATCTTGATTCCAAAACTTCCGAGGATATTATGAGCCTCTTCGGAGAAATTCACCGTAAGGGAAATACAATGATTCTCGTGACGCATGAACCGGATATTGCAAAACATGCTCACCGGATCATCAGATTGAAAGACGGACTTGTTGATGATGACTTTGTAAATGAAAATATTTTTGATGCGGCTGTTTCACATTAATCTTAAAGCTGAATAATGAAGATTTACACTAAAGGCGGAGATGGCGGGACTACCTCATTGCTCAACGGCCGGAGAGTTTCAAAATCTGATATGCGAATTGAAGCGTATGGCACTGTTGATGAACTTATTTCTTTCTGCGGGCTCCTCAGAGACATCTGGTTTAATGAATATTACAATGAGTTGATAATTAATATTCAGGACAGGTTGATGATTATCGCCTCGATACTGGCAGCAGAAGGCAATGCAAAAAAATTCAACCTCCCTGTTCTGAAGGAAGAAGACATCATGAAACTTGAAACAGAAATTGATAAAATTAATGAAGTGGTGACGCCCTTGCGATCATTCGTGTTACCCGGCGGAAATCCTGCTGTATCGATATGTCATGTTACCCGCACTGTTTGCAGGAGAGCAGAACGAAATATTATTACTCTTTCAGAGGGAAGTGATACTGACCCGTTGATATTAAAATATATCAACAGGCTGTCTGATTTTTTATTTATGCTTTCAAGACTGATTTCCAGAGATTTAAATGCTAAGGAAATTACATGGGAGCCAAAGTTGTAGATAATAAAAAAGTTTTTATATTTGCGCAATTTTTATGGGCATCTCTAAAACTTAAACTTCTGCGTTATGAAAATTTGTAAAGTCTTCATTCTGAGAGAGATTGCCGGAACTCCGGCGTTACAGATTTTGCAGGCTTTGCTTCGCTGAAACTATGCGAAAGCGAACTTTGAATTTGGAGTTTTTAGAGATGCCCATATAAAAATTAAATTACTCTTCCATAAAATAAATGATGATATGTACTGGACACTTGAATTGGCATCAAAACTG
>CAYVTV010000298.1:0-3931 GCA_964454295.1 uncultured Bacteroidaceae bacterium | reverse complement strand
GTCCTTTGTGAGTACTTTGAGTCCTTCGTGGTTAAAAACATTTATGAGACAGCCCTACAATAGACAACACCCGGGGTTACAATAGAACAGACAGGCGTAGTAACCCCTGGAAAGAAGACGCATCATTATTGAAGCTTTTTTTGTGCCACATGACTTAATCTCCGGGGTTGGCACCTTTTGTTCGTCCCGTGATCCCGTAATCCCGTGATCCCGTGATCCCGTGATCCCCTTCGTCCCCTTTGTCCCCTTCGTCCCCTTTGTCCCTTTCCCGTCCCCTTTGTCCCTTTCCCGTCCCCTTTGTCCCTTTCCCGTCCCCTTCGTCACCTGGTTGCTTCCCAGACATTATTACTTAAATTCAGATCAGGATATCCTTCTGTAATCAACTCTGCTTTAAATATGTATGTGTTTTGCTGTGACCGGAAGGTAAATTCTGAGGTATGCATCCATGACTCGGCAGGCAGGGGGTGAATTTCCTCAGATCCATCCTGCATGATAATTTTGAGTGATGCAGGGAAGGGCATTCCTCCTGTATTTCTGATCGTAACTTCACTATGGTTTTCCCCGGTTACGATTTCTGTTATTTCCAGATCAGGGTATGCATACTCACAGAACCATGGACTGAAGAACCAATCCAGCGGTATGCCTGCTATTTTTTCAAAAACATTGAACATATCCCATGGGGTAGGAAGTTTTCCTTCCCAGATCATAATAAACTCTGCAATACACTGTTTAAATACTTCAACGCCCAGAATATCACGGAGTGTCCAGAAGGCAAGGCTGGGCCTCATATATTCATGTATCTGGAAAATGTCGTCGGAAATATAAGTTGAGTTGACAATAGGAGGGACGTCTTCCTGGGTTCCTGCGATAACAGGGTATTGCTGAAGATAAAAATTACGAAAATTATAGCTCGTTTCTCTTTTCAGATGTTGTTCCTGTGCAATAACCGTTATAAGACCCTCATCCATCCAGCCATGTCGTCTCTGATTAGTACCCACCAGGAAGGGGAAATAGGAATGGCCTATTTCATGAGTGGTGACAAACAGGGTGCCTTTATAATCTGATTCGCCGTTATTCATGATCATAGGGAATTCCATTCCTTCTTTACCATTAAATGCAGCTAATTTAGGATACGGGTAGGGTATACCCGGAAGATCCAGTGAGAAATCCTTTACTGACCATGCGGATATTTCCGCCACCTGTTTGAAGTTTTTAGAGGAGGGATGGTAGGCAGATTCAATAAAGACTCTTCTGTTTCCATCCGGGTAGCTTATCTCAACTGAGGTGGCATCCCAAAGATAATTATTACTGATTCCAAAGGCGAAGTCGTTAACGTTAGTGGCCTCATATTTCCAAACATTCCTGCCTTTCTTAGTTATCCCTGATTTTTTCTTTAAATCCTTATTTTCAATGATATGGACTATCTTATCTGATATTTTTGCCTCATTGTATTTATCGAGGAAAGTATCATTCAATATGTTTTCCGGGTTTTTCAGTTCACCGGTAGCCCACACTATATAATCCTGCGGAACACGGATATTTACGTTAAAATCACCATAACAATTATAGAATTCAGCCACTCCGGTATAATCGGTAAGATCCCAGCCGAAAATATCATCATATACTGAAACCTGGGGATACCAGTATGCAATAAAACAGGATGAATCATCATAACAACCGAAGCGGTTGGTGGTTTTTGAGGGCATGGTAAACTCCCATTCAATATATATCCTGGTTTTCTTACATGAGTCAAGGCTGAGAGGGAACACAACATTTGTCTGGGTTTCAAGCACATGTGAATCCTGTTCGTATTTCTTTCCGTTAATTTCTATGTATTTCAGTATTATCCCGTTATGCAGATCCTGAGGGTCAACTTTGCGCCCTCTTATCCCTCCTTTTATAAAAACATTCTGATGTAACCTGAGCACTATATATTTCAGATGAATGGGACTGTTATTATGGTAAATTATCTCGCCCCGGGCTTTAACCAGTTTGCCTGCAGGAATGAATTCCACGTCAATATTATAGTCTGCCCGGTTTTGAAAATAGTTCTTACCCGGAGAGCCATCTGGCGACCTGGTTCCTTTTTCGTAGGCATTTATGACTTCCAGTGGGACAAAAAGCTTCCCTGACTGGGAGTAAACACCCAGGTAAAAATGCAGAAAGAAAATCACGAGAGCTTTCCTGATCATGAACAATTGTTTAGTTCAATTCACGGATTTTAATATTTCTGAACCAGACTTTGTCGCCGTGATCCTGAAGCGCTATATGACCTTTTTTAGCCAGGCCGTATTCAGGGCGTGTTTTCCACTTGCTTTTTTCCACCCTCTCATTCCAGTCGTCCGACCACAATTCATAGGCAAGCAACAATTCTCCGTTAAGCCAGTGTTCCACCTGTGCTCCTTTTACTACAATTTTAGTATGGTTGAATTCTCCTACAGGGTTGAGATTTTTGTTTTCAGGAACATGCATTTCATAGTTTGCACCGGTCCTGTGCCATTCATCCAGTTCCACCGGGAATCCCAGGTCGTCAATAATCTGGTATTCAGGACCTGTTTCGTAGGTAGTCCTTTGTCCTTGTTCAAGAACTCTGAACATGATACCGCTGTTTCCCCCAGGGGAAATTTTCCATTCAAGAGATAATTCAAAATCGGCGAACTGTTCTGCCGTGATAATGTCACCGGAAAGATCACTTCCCTCACCTAGGGCTGTCAGACAATCATCTTCAATTGCCCATCCGTAAACACTGTCGGCTTGAAATGACCTCCAGCCGTCAAAGGTGCTCCCGTCAAAAAGCAACTTCCATCCTTCCGCCATTTCAGCTTCAGTTAACTGGTTGAGTAAGGGTGCTTCCTCTTTTGTTTTCGGACCTTTACACGACCAGGCCATGATTCCTGTAATTAACAGGGAGAGTAAAAAGATTTTTGTTTTCATGGTATTATAGATTTTAAATGATAAACTTTAATTACAACAGTTCGTTAAACTTTTATATTGCGTTGATAATGAATATTTTAACAATTCGGGCATAAATTACTTATATTGTTGATATACAATGTATTGCGCCTTTGCGCCTTCGCGTTTTATTTTAATTTAACGAACTGTTGTAATTAAATAATTTAAATTTAAGTAAACTATTTCCTTTTTACATACGAAAAATGATTTAAACGCTAATTGTTCCGGTACTTTACCAGAATCCTTTGATTAATAACTGCTTATATCTTATTTATTGAATTCAGTAAATATACATACTTAATAGTAAGAAAACAGAAATTTAATAAATTATTTTTACAATATGTTAAATAATATTATGGTTTTACGGTACATGTTTCATTTATTATTTCGTAATTAGCGGCGATTTTTTAAAAAGCATTTATCTATTTTAATATGGTGAGGGAAAGTTATATTTTAAACAAAGGATATCTTTTTGCTGCATTTACGGCTATAATATGGAGTCTGCAGGCTATAGTGATCAAAGTTGCGCTTACCAGTCTGAATCCGGTTTCTGTCGTCTGGTTTCGTTTTGCTGTAGCTTTTACGGGGATGCTTTTATTTCTGTTACTCTTTGACCGTTCTTTTATTTCTGTGTTCCGGAGACCTCCTGTAATTCTTTTTATGGCAGCTGTTTTTCTGGGGATGAATTATCTGGGCTTTATTTCCGGGTTACATGAGACCACGCCTTCCAATGCCCAGGTTTTTATTCAGGTAGGACCTGTGGGACTGGCTCTTGCAGGGATTTTCTTCTTCAGGGAGAAGATTACCTGGAAACATCTTGCCGGATTTGCGCTTTTAATTATGGGTTTTTTTCTTTTTTATTCTGAACAGCTTGTGGAAATTGGAGGTGAGAGAGGCGATTATTCCAACGGGGTGCTTTATGTTGTATTGGGAGGCCTCTCATGGGCTTCCTTTTCCATTTTGCAAAAGATACTGGTAA
>CAYVTV010000297.1:0-4016 GCA_964454295.1 uncultured Bacteroidaceae bacterium | reverse complement strand
CTTGTCCGGGAGAGATGTCAGCTCCTTACCGGATGATGTGATGGCTACTTTCATAAGATGTTTTTTTCCTGGTTGTTTTTTGAGATCGCCAACATGGACAATCCATTTTTTTCACGCAGCAAATATAATGAACATATGTTCAATATGCAAATATTTCGATATATTTTAGGTGATTTTTTTTTGTAACATAAACAATGCAATAAAAACGATCTCACTCTAAAAAATATGGTAATTCAACAATCAGGATCGTGAAATTATTTATCAAAAAAAAATCCATTCATGAGCATATGTTTATAATTATTCCATATCTTTGAAATTTAAAGTAACAAAATCAACTTTTTAACTGTGAATTGAAATTATGCCTCGTCCCAAACAAAACCGAAAAATATCCAATCCTCCCCTGATGCAGGGATTCAAGCCCTTTGGCATTCCACGGAACATGTTGACTTCTGTATCATTGCTGTATGATGAGTATGAAGCAATCCGGTTATTGGACTATGAAGGATTAAACCAGGATCAGGCTGCTGCACGGATGAATGTTTCACGCCCTACATTGACACGTATCTATGAACAAGCCCGTAGAACAATTGCACTGGCACTGGTGGAAGGAAAGATGATTCATATTGAGGGTGGTAATGTACAGTTTGACAAAGAGTGGTTTCGTTGCAGACGCTGCTACAAATTAATAGGCGGTATCGAGAACCATGTACACTGTAAGGATTGCAATAGTTTTGGCAATGACGAGTTAATCCCAATCAATGGGGAAGAAAAATGAAAATTGTTGTTTTGTCTGATCATATAGGAGGGTTACCTGCTTTTTACGCGCCAACTAATAAAGCCGGAATTAGTATCTCGAATCAAACAGTATGATAAATATTTGTCACCCAACGCAAATCTGACCTTACCTGAAGCATGATTATCCCGACACAATATTAATTACAGAGGACTGTACGGAGCATCAACGCGTTTTCTTACAAACCTAAAATTATAGTTTCACATTAAAAATGATTCAGATGGGTACGAAAAGAATTATTGTTATCGGCGGTTCTGCTGCAGGGCCAAAAGCAGCATCGAAAGCCCGCCGGATGGATGAAGATGCAGAGATCACTATCTTTCAGAAAGCATCAGACCTCTCGATGGCTTCGTGCGGATATCCTTATTACGTAGGCGGTTTTTTTGATGATCGCAGCCAACTTCTCTGCTCTCCGGCCGGTGTTGTACGTGACGCTAAATTTTTCTGGAATGCCAAGAAGATCAATACCAGAGTGCTTACCGAAGTTACCAGAATAGACAGAAAGCAAAAAATGGTTGAGTTTACTGATCTTACTACGGGTAAGGCTGGAACGGCAGCGTATGATAAACTGGTGATTGCTACCGGTTCCAATGCCAGAAAACCACCTGTCCCCGGTGTTGAACTGGCAGGAATTACCACACTGCAATCCCTGTCGGATGCCGATTATCTGAGGAAAATCAAAGATGAAGGTGTGATTAAAAAGGCTGTGGTAATTGGCGGTGGACTGATTGGTATAGAAACCCTCGAAGCGCTCCATCTTGCAGGGATCCATATTACACTTATCGAATTGTTGCCGCAACTGCTCACCTTCCTCGATAAACATATGGCCCGCCTGGTAGAGAAATATGTACAGACGAAAGTGAACGTGATCCTGCAAAACGGAGTTGCCTCTTTTTTGGGAGAGAACGGGGTGCTGAAAGCAGTGAAACTGCAGGATGGTACAGAGATACCTTGTGATTTGGCAGTGGTGGCTATTGGTGTTACGCCGAACAATAAACTGGCGAAAGAAGCCGGACTGGCCATCGGTGAGACCGGTGGTATCCTGGTCGATGAGTACATGCAGACAGTCGACCCCGACATCTATGCTATTGGTGATTGCGTTGAGATACCTCATCTGATTACCCGCAAACCGGTTCATGCTCCATTCGGGGATCTGGCCAATTTGCAGGGGCGTGTAGCAGGAGAAAATCTGATATCGGGAAATGTAGTCAAATTCCCCGGAACAATCCAGACCGGAATTTGCAAGGTATTTGACTATGGTGTCGGTTCTACTGGCCTGTCGGAGAAGAATGCCCTGAAGCTGGGTTATACGGATATTGAAACTGTCGTTAATGCAAGCTTGGATAAACCGGGATTTATGAATGGCAACCTTCTTATAACCAAGTTGTTGGTAGAAAAGCGATCCGGGAAAATATTGGGTGCACAGGTGATCGGGCCGGGTGATGTCAGTAAACAGGTCGCCATTTGGGCGATGGCAATTAAAGGTCAGTTTAATGTGGACGATATGGTTAACGCCGATCTTCCTTATGCTCCACCCTTCTCGCTGGCCATTGATCACAGTGTTGCCACTGCACATGTCATGCAGAATAAATTGAAAGGATTATTTAGAGGTATCTCAGCAGAACAGCTGAAAGATAAGCTAAAAAATAAAGAACCTATGCTTTTGCTGGATGTACGCAACCCCAATGAATTTGAAGAGGTACGTCTGGGTATTGGAGAAAGACTGGTTCCTCTGGGACAACTTCGGAACCGACTGGGAGAAATGCCCGAGGATAAATCCCGGGAGATAATCACCTGGTGTAAAATATCGTTGCGTGGTTATGAAGCAGCCCTGATTCTACAGGCCAACGGTTACACCAACGTGAAAGTGCTGGAGGGGGGTATAGTAGCCTGGCCATGGTCACGTGAAAAGTAATTAACGCAAGAACAGTTTTATATGGTTATAATATAGGTGCATCGCAGATTATTTAATGCTACATAGTCCAATAACTTTTTACGAATAGTCATCATTAAAATTATTTTAAAATGGAAAAAGATCAAGAAAACACCCTCTCCATGCCAAGAATTGGAGACAAAGCGCCCTCGTTTACTGCAAAAACAACCCAGGGCATTATTAATTTCCCGGAAGACTTTTCCGGAAAATGGAAAATACTCTTTAGTCATCCTGCTGATTTTACGCCTGTTTGCACATCCGAGTTCATGACCTTTGCCTCTATGCAAAAAGATTTCGATGCGCTGAATTGTCAGTTGGTCGGTTTGTCCGTAGATGGTTTATACAGTCATATTGCATGGCTGCGTACCATCAAGGATAAAATAGAGTACAAAGGAATGAAAAATGTAGAGGTTACCTTCCCGCTGATTGAAGATATCACGATGGAAGTTGCCAAAAAGTATGGTATGATACAGCCCAATGAAAACTCAACTCAGGCTGTGCGTGCCGTCTTTTTTGTAGATCCCAAAGGAATAATCCGGACAATTATTTATTATCCCCTGTCATTGGGCCGTAATTTCGATGAGCTGAAACGTATTCTTCTCGGTTTGCAGACAGCCGATGAGTTTGGTGTCGCCCTTCCTGCGGACTGGCGTCCCGGTGATGATGTGATTGTACCTACGGCCGGTTCCTGCGGCGTTGCCAAAGAGAGAATGGAGATCACGTCAGAAGAT
This sequence comes from uncultured Bacteroidaceae bacterium, assembly GCA_964454295.1. GTDB lineage: Bacteria > Bacteroidota > Bacteroidia > Bacteroidales > CAYVTV01. Next base: position 559 of record CAYVTV010000297.1, on the reverse strand, counting down.
ATGCACTGTTATGATTGGTTCTTCTGCACGAAAAAACTTTCGAAAGAAACAGTTGAAAATGCCTTACTGAATAACTGAACCGACCTGGCAATATCGGAATTGATCCCGCTTCATCAGAATGCGGGATTTTTTTATGATGATTCCGTTTCACAATCTGCATATGAATCTTACTTTGCTTTCTTCACCGATAACAATTGAATATTTTGATCTGTACAACTCCAATAAATTGCTGTTCATCATTAAATTAACGTGAGTTCGATATGATTTTTTAAATAGCATAAGTTGTTTGTCATCTACAAAGTCTACCCTGATAGAAGGTTTCTTCGGCAAAAAGTTGTACGCCAGTAACCCTGCTACCAGATTGGTGATAAAGTTTGTAAAACTCCTGTGCCGTGTATGTTCAATCTGACAGATATTCTTCAATTCATCGTTTACCGATTCAATAACGGCTCTCTTGCGAAGCATTACCCTGTCTTGCAACGGAAGTTCTCCTCCTTTAATGAGCTCTCCATCGAGAGTGGATGGCGGTTATCCGCGTTACCCCGGGTAATGACAAAAC
>CAYVTV010000296.1:0-4101 GCA_964454295.1 uncultured Bacteroidaceae bacterium | reverse complement strand
TCCTGGCAACGATCCGGCGCTCCAGGGGACAGGATATTGAAGCTGCCTGCGGTTTGTTGTCTACGAAGTCATAAATCTTTCTTTCACCTTGTTCCAGTCAATTATCTCCGTAAAGGCTTTCAGATAATCAGGTCGCCTGTTCTGATAATCGATATAATAAGCATGTTCCCAGACATCGCAGGTGAGAAGCGGAACTTTATTATCTCTCAGCGGATTCCAGGCATTTACTCCCTGCGTAATATTAAGTTCGTTATTTATATCCTTAACCAGCCATGACCAGCCGGAACCAAAAAGAGTTACGGAAGCATGAATAAATTTATCCATAAATTCATCGTAGCTTCCAAACGACTTATTGATAGCATCAAGTAAAGGTCCTTTGGATATTTTTTTCCCTTCCTTGATGAATGACTCCCAGTAAAATGTATGATTCCATACCTGGGCAGCATTATTAAAAATACCGCCTTCGGTAATCATAACTATCTCCTCAAGGGATTTCTCCATTAAGGGACTACCCTCGGTTAATTTATTCAGATTATTCACATAGGTCTGATGATGCTTTAAGTAATGAAATTCCAGCGTTCTCTGGCTTATGAATGGCTCAAGCGCATCCATAGGGTAAGGCAATTGAGCTAGTGTAAAAGGCATGATGCAAAGTTTTAAATAGTTACTAATGTCAGGTAATATATTAATATGATTAACGATTTTTCAGTGAATTTCATAGTACAATTTACTGTTTAAAGGTTTCCATATTTTTTGGCAAGTGCTAATTTTCAATAGTTCGTTAAAGTTAAAAGAAACGCAAAGGCGCAAAGTGTTGATTATCAACAGAAGGAACAATGTTAAAATAAATTTACAGAACGCTTATTATCAACATGTTATAAAAACATAACGAACTATTGAATTTTTCAAAACCAAATAAAATGAAAATTACGAAATATAAATGGGATGAACTCAGTTTTTTGCATAAAATTTTGATTTTGAATTCGTAAACCAAAACCGTACTTTCCCCCGTCCCATTGCGGTCAATCTAAGAAAATTATTTAATTTATCACCAACTACACTCCTGTTTCTTTTACCTTCTTATCAGGATCCGCTACTTTTTCGGGCGCCTGATGCCTGGCAACATCAGCTTCCAACTCATCCAAAAAAGTAAGACTGCTCATTTCAGTCTGGTCTCTGTAGGCTGTCAGTCCGATCACGTGCGCTGCAACAGAGATGGAAAAAAGGAGAAAGAGGAATATGCCGGCAACCTTAATGAGGACCACGGTGTCATTAAAATGAACAACCACTCCCAGGAGAATAAATCCCGTACCGAAAGTAACGGCTTTGGAAGCAGCCGACATTCGGGTGTATACATCGGGCATCCTGATAATACCAATAGCAGCAATGAGTATGAATGCAATACCGATATAGATAAGCACGACAGATAGTAACAAACCGGTCATTTTTTCTTTCTTTTATTCAGGTAAAACGAAAAAGCAATGGCGCCCAGAAAGGCCACAAAGGATAGGGTAAATATTACGTCTATATAGAGTTCTTTATCCGACATAATAGCAAAAACCGACAGCACCCCGATAGTAACACAGGTCAGCACATCAAATGCCGTCACTCTGTCGGCAATGGAGGGCCCTCTTACCAGGCGGTACATTATCAGTCCTGATGTGAAAATCAGAATTCCCAGAGCCAGTTTCATTGATATATCAATAAATCCTTCCATTATTCAGCTAATTCAATGATCATCCGTTCAAATCCCTCTTTGATATTTTTGCGAACAGCCTCAGGATCATTACCCGGAACATACATTTCATGAACATACATGGTTTTTTTATCTTTTGAAATTTCAAGAGCAAGTGTACCGGGGGTAAGTGTTATGGCTGAAGCCAGTGTAATTATTTCATTATCGGAAGTGATATCGAGAGGAACAGCAATAATTGCCGGTTTTGTAATAAAACCGGGAGTGATAATATCATATGCAACCCTGAGGTTGGATTTTACTGTTTCCCTGATAAAAAAGAATATGAATTTCATCAGCCGGAGTGGTTTCAGAAAATATGTTCTGCTGAAAAGCCTGGAAATAAACCATAATAATGTAAATATTGCTGCGAAAACAGGGACAAAGATCATGGGTTTCCCAAGGTCGAGCCGGGTGAACTCCTCAACCGGCCATAGCAGGCCGATGGATAGAATAATATGTAGTATAAACCATACCATTATCTCATGTTTAAAATAGTTTGAATATATAAATCCCTGTTCATTAGTTGTTCAGCTGCATTCATCACTACTTCAAAAAAAGGAGCGATGAATATTCCCATCAGAACGGTAGCAGCTACCATAATGGCTACAGGCAATATCATCATCCACAACGGACCGGGACTTCCGGAAAAACTTTCAGGATCATTATGTTTTTCCGGTTCGTTGGTCCAGAAAACTTCATTCCAGATTTTTGTCATGGAAAAAAGGGTAAGCAACCCTACAGCAAGAGATATCAAAACCAGCCAGATGAGGTCTGCTTCAATACCTGCTTTAACCAGGATAAATTTAGCCCAGAAACCTGAAAACGGGGGTAAGCCTGCAAGTGAAAGAGCGGGTATAAGAAACAGAAATGCCAGCCATGGGAAATCACGGTAAATTCCACCGATATATTTGAGTTTAAAGCTTCCCCTGAGATGCTGAACAACGCCGCTTACCAGGAAGAGACTGGTTTTTACGATACTGTGATGGATCATATAAAACAATGCGCCTGCGATTGCAAGGGGAGTAAAGATGGCAAGTCCCATTACCATGTACCCTATCTGGCTGACACTGTGAAAGGATAACACTCTCCTGAAATCGTACTGCACTGCCGCACCAATTACTCCCACAGTCATGGTAAATGCAGAGATAAACATGATAACAGAATGTGTATAGTTAATGTCAAGGATAAATATCAATGTAAAAGCACGGATCATGGAATATACGCCTACTTTTGTAAGCAGGCCTGCGAAAACAGCTGCCACTGCAACAGGAGGGGTATGGTAGGAAGCCGGAAGCCAGAAGAACAAAGGGAAAATAGCTGCTTTAATTCCAAAAGACACAAGGAAAAACATGGAGGCCAGGGTAACCAGTCCTTTCTCTTCCACCTGTTGAACTCTAAGCGCAACATCTGCAAAATTCAGGGTTCCGGTCAGGCTGTACAAGATCCCTATGCCCGCAAGAAAAATAGCTGAAGAAAGAAAATTCAGGGTAACGTATTTAACAGCTCCTTCGAGCTGACTTTTTTTTCCCCCCAGCACCAGCAAAACAAAGGATGATATCAGCATGATCTCAAACCATACATAAAGATTGAAAATGTCGCCGGCAATGAAAGCTCCTGAAACTCCGAAAATGAGAAAATTATATAACGGCCAGAAACCAAAGGATTTTCTGCCGGGATCAATATACGGAACAGAATAGAAAGCCACAATGAACCCGATAAATGCAGTAAGCATAACCATTACCGATGAGAAAATGTCGGCAGCAAGCGTAATACCATAAGGGGCAATCCATCCTCCTGACTGCAGCACAATTATCTCTCCTGTACTTGCCTCCAGAAACAAACTGAAAGCAAAAAACAACATAGTGCCCATCCCTGCTATGGTTAACCATCCCTGAAACCGGGGATTCCTCCAGGCAATAAGGCACACTATTGCAGTTGCAAAAGGCACAAACACAGGATATAGAATACTCAGTTCCTTCATAATCATTTACTGCTTTCCGGGATATCCGTTGAAATAAGCTTATCCAGATCATCCGATCCGGTTTCCTGGTATACTCTCTTAATCAGGACAATGGCAAAAGTCTGTATGCCAAATCCAATAACAATAGCGGTTAATATTAAGGCCTGGGGGACAGGGTCGGAAAAAATACCGGTCATTACCTCAACATCTGAGGGAATGACCGGGGGATTATATTTCGATAATCTTCCCAGGGTAAAAATGAGCAGATTAGAAGCATGCCCCAGGAGGACAAGTCCTATCATGAGCTTCACAAGACTTCTCCTGAGCATCATATAAAATGCGGCTGAATAAAGAGCACCTGTTAATATTGCAAGTAATAATTCCATTAATCTCCAATTGAAAAAAC
>CAYVTV010000295.1:0-4105 GCA_964454295.1 uncultured Bacteroidaceae bacterium | reverse complement strand
TGAATTATCAAGGATTTCAAAGAACGTTATTTATTTTTTAGTAGACACTAATGATTGTAAGTAATGATCGAAGACATCCCACAAACATTATTCTGATTTGGATAAAAGTAAATTATTATTTACCTTTGACTGAATTTAAAGATGATAAGATTGGATGAAAACAACAAAGAAAATGATTTTATTAATAGTTGAGAAAACCGATACCGGATTTTCAGCTTACAGTGATGATTATCCAATTTTTACAACTGGAAGGACAATCCCGGAACTGATTGATAATGCATATGAGGCCGCTAACTTGTATTTTGAGGATGAAAAGATTGAGATAAAACATGATAATTTAAAATTCGAGATAGATTTTAAACAGTTCTTCCAATATTATAAGGTACTAAACTCAAAATTTTTAGCAGATAAAATTGGCATGAATCCGACATTATTATCTCAATATGTACAAGGACATAAGAAACCATCAGGTAAACAGACTGAAAAAATATTATACGGCATTCGTAAGATTGGACAAGAGTTATCAGAGATTAACTTGATATACAGACATTAAATAAATAAAGCACTACTTACAATAATAGTTCGTTATAATTAAAAGAAACGCAAAGGTGCAAAGGCGCAAAGTGTTGATTATCAATAGAAAGAACAATATTAAAATAAATTTACAGAACGTTTATTTTCAATATGTTATAAAAACATAACGAACTATTGTTACAATAAACACAATAAAAAGCATAGTACGGAAAGTGCTAAAATTTAACAAAATAACATTTAATAAACTATAATGTACACCATATTCTTAAGGGAAATACGCGGCTTCTTCAGTTCTTTCACCGGTTACGTGGTAATATTTGTTTTCATCCTGCTCACCGGCCTGTTTATGTGGGTTTTTGAAGGACAGATGAATGTGCTGGAAAAGGGCTATGCTTCCCTCGATACCATGTTCTCTCTGGCTCCGTGGGTATTCCTTTTTCTTGTCCCTGCCATCACCATGCGTATGATTGCAGGGGAGAAAGGTTCCGGCACCCTGGAACTGCTGGTTACACGACCCGTTAGTGAGATGCAGATTGTAAACGCAAAGTTCCTTGCATCATGGGTGTTGATACTTATTGCCCTTGTACCGACTCTCATTTTCTATATCTCGGTGTGGCTCCTTGGCAGTCCCCAGGGAAATATCGATTCCGGGGGAACATGGGGATCGTATGCCGGACTGGCACTTCTTGGCGGAATATATGCTGCCGTCGGACTCTTTGCGTCGGCTGTTACAGGAAACCAGATCATTGCATTTATCACCGCCGTGATCCTTTGTTTTACTTTTTACCTGGGTTTTGACTTTATCAGTACACTGACGGCATCAGGACAGTCTGCGCTCTTTATCAGCCGCCTGGGCATTGACTACCACTACCAGTCTATATCCAGGGGTGTCATCGACAGCCGTGACCTGTTGTATTTTTTCTCTGTGATAATTTTGTTTCTCTTTTTAACCCGCACGGTACTTGTTAGCCGGAAATGGTAAATAAACAGACTATGAACAGAAAAAAGTTAAAAAGACAACATATAAGTCAGCTGGCAGCAGTTTTTGTAATTACGGCCGTACTGAATTTTTTGGGTGATATTAAGTTTTTCCGTGCCGACCTTACTTCTGAGAAAAGGTATACACTCGCTGATGTCAGTAAAACTATTCTCCGCGATCTTGAAAGTCCGGTTTTCATCAGGGTTTATCTCGATGGGCAACTGCCTTCCGATCTCTTACAGTTCAAAAGGTCTGTAAGGGAAACACTGGAAGAATTCCGTGCATATGCCGGCAGGAATGTTGAATATGAGTTCATCAATATATATGACGAACCTGATGAAGCGGTAAGAAACAGGATAATGAGGAATCTTTCGGAAAAAGGACTCCGGCTTACAGATATACGTTTAAAGGATAAAGACGGTGGATTTACCACACGTATTATCTTTCCCGGTGCACTGGTAAATTACAGGGGAACGGATTTCCCCGTTAACCTCCTGAAAAACAACCCTGGCCTTCCTTATCATGTAAATCTTTCCAATTCAGTTCAGAGTCTTGAATTTGAATTTATACGTGCCATTAAGAGTCTGACATCCGACAAGATAGAAAAGATTGCCTTTATCGAAGGCCACCAGGAACTTAATTACTTTGAAGTGTATGATATCAGCAGGGAACTGAGTTTATTTTTCCAGGTTGACCGCGGTGCTATCCAGGGAAACCTTAGCAACCTGTTGGAATATAAAGCCCTTATCATCGCTCAGCCTTTGCAGCGCTTCAATGAGGCAGATAAGTTTGCCATTGATCAGTATATCATGAGGGGAGGGAATGTCTTGTTTTTCATTGATCCGGTGCAGACGATCGCCGACAGCCTGATGTCGGGAAGAACCTACACTTCATTTCTTGATCTTAATATTTATGATCTGTTATTTAAATATGGATTCAGGATTGATTACAACCTGGTGAAGGATATTCAATGCAGCTTTGTCAGGGTTGAATCCTCCGTGGAAGACCAGAATCCCACAGTAAGTCTTATGCCCTGGTGGTATTTCCCTCTTTTTACACCCCGTTCCGACCATGTTATTACTAAAGGATTAAATTATATTCTTGGTCAGTATGTATCTTCCATTGATACCAGCTCAGCACCTCTGCGCGGTGTACAGAGAACAGTTCTTTTATCCACCTCCGACACCAGTGCAAGAATTGATAATCCCGTGGTGATAAGTATGGATGAAATAGTGCAGAAACCTGACAGCCGGGTGTTCAACAAATCCAGACTGCCGGTAGCCATCATGGCAGAAGGGACTTTTGAATCCTTTTATACAAACTACGGAGTGCCTAAGGGTGTCACTCCTCCTGATGCTGAAATAATAAAAGTGAGCATGCCTGCAAGGGTCTTCGTGGCAGGTGACGGCGATTTCCTGAGAAATGATGTCGGGATATCAGACGGAGAACCTGTTCCTGCACCCCTTGGTTATGACCATGACACTCGTCAAACCTTCGGTAATAAGGAATTTATCATGAATGTTATAAATTACATGACGGATGATCATGGACTGATTACCCTGAGAAACAGAGAGTTCAGACTCCGACTGCTTAACAGGGCGGTAATACGAACCTCATCACAGAAATTGAAATGGAAAATTATAAATACAGTGATTCCTTCATGTTTTGTCCTGGTTTTCGCACTGGTATTTGCGTATTTGAGAAAAAGAAAATACGGTACACGGGATAACTGATACATCTTATAATGAAAAAACAACATTATATAGTTATTGCCGGCATCCTGATAATCTTATGCCTGTATATCTTTGCATGGAGAGATAGAAGGTCCGCCATTGCCATTGCCGGCAGGTATTTTGCTGTGAGTGACACCTTGCTGGTAAAGAGAATAAAAATAGAGGGTACACAGATCGTTGAACTGCAAAGGACAAACAACAGCTGGATAATCAATGATTCATTAATGGCAGACCCTGTGGCTGTCAGTAATTTTCTGTTTATTTTCAGCCGGCTTAAAATAAAGAGCATAACAAATGCTAACGGAATCCGGCAGGATGAAGCAAGCTTCATCATTCAAATAGATGAAGGAAGAAAGAAACGTGTCATTTATTATTACAAGAAGAACGGAATGGATATGCTTGGAAGGGAAAATGCTGACAGACTCTTTATCACTGAGGTTTCCGGTTTCCCTGATATAAGAATTTCAGATGTGGTAAATGATGACCCGTTCTTTTGGAGGGAAAGGCTCCTCGTTTCTATGAAACCGCAGGAAATAGCTGCAATAACAATGCGTTATCCTGCGGAAGAGGACAAGAATTTCACTGTGTTTATTCAAAATGATTCTCTCGTGCTGTTCAATCCGGTTAATAACTTTTTTTACCCGCGGGAAACCATTCATATTGAAAAACTCCGTATGTTTATAAGTTATTTTATGAGCATTTATTTTGAAGATTTTGTAGCTGACAGGAGGGTGAAAGATTCAGTTCTTTCTGTTACTCCTGAAATACAGATTTTTCTTGAGGGGCATGAGGGAGATTGCATTGAATTGGATATCTTCCCCCGTTATAACGGAAATAAGCGGGATGACAGGTTCATCTA
>CAYVTV010000294.1:3003-4147 GCA_964454295.1 uncultured Bacteroidaceae bacterium | reverse complement strand
TCATGAGATCAGCGGATCTGTTGAAATCGCACCCGGAATAGGCCTTGCTGATGCAATCTTTGATATTGTCAGTTCGGGGAGCACGCTTATAAGTAACGGACTGAAAGAGGTGGAAACGGTAATGAATTCTGAAGCAGTGATTATAGCTCACAATAGTTTGTCTAATGAACAACTGATGATCCTGGAAAATATTGTTTTCCGAATAAAAGCAGTTCAAAAGGCAAAAACCAATAAATATATACTATTGAATGCCCCGAATGAAAACCTGGATAAAATCATTAAAATTATTCCGGGTATGAAAAGTCCTACCGTAATGCCGCTTGCTACAGAAGGATGGAGTTCTGTACATTCCGTACTCAGTGAGGGACAATTCTGGGAGATCATTGATCAGTTAAAAGATCTTGGAGCTCAGGGTATTCTGGTAATTCCCATAGAAAAAATGATAATTTAATTTCCTAACCTGATGATAAGATATAGATATGAAGATAATAAAACAACCATCGCCTGATAAGTGGAAGGAAATCCTTACCAGACCTGCGCTTGAAATAGGCTCTCTCTCAAGCTCTGTGGCTACAATACTCGATGAAGTGAAGAAACGCGGGGATGATGCATTGCGTGAATTTACATTGAAATATGATAAGGCAATGCTTGATGATATAGCTGTTTCCAAAGTAGAACTGACTTTTGCAAAACACGAAATCAGTGATGAGCTTAAAAAAGCTATATCTGTTGCTGTTGACAATATTACCCAGTTTCATGCAGCACAAAAACCTTCAGATATTCTATGTGAAACAACCCCTGGTGTGAAGTGCTGGCATAAAAGTTTTCCAATTGATAAAGTTGGCCTCTATATACCAGGAGGAACGGCTCCGTTGTTCTCGACAGTGTTGATGCTGGCAATTCCGGCAAAACTTGCAGGTTGCAGGGAAGTAATTATGTGTACTCCGCCTGACAGAAATGGAAAAATTCATCCGGCCATGTTATATGCGGCAGAGGTAACAGGGATAGACAGGATTTATAAACTTGGTGGTGTTCAGGCTATCGCTGCCATGGCATACGGAACTGAAACAGTACCTAATGTATATAAAATATTCGGCCCCGGAAATCAATATGTTACTGCAGCAAAATTAAAGGTAAGTCTTGA
>CAYVTV010000294.1:0-2993 GCA_964454295.1 uncultured Bacteroidaceae bacterium | reverse complement strand
AAATGTTGCTATTGATATGCCTGCCGGTCCCTCTGAACTGGCTGTTATGGCTGATGATACTGCTGTACCTGCATACGTGGCATCTGATTTATTGTCTCAGGCAGAACATGGGGAAGACAGCCAGGTAATTCTGGTTTGTAGTTCAGAAAAAATCATTAAGGAGGTGATTAAGGAAATAGAGAAACAGATTAAATCGTTACCAAGAAAAGATATTGCCGGAAAAGCACTTATGAACAGTAAGTTCATACTATTGGGTAATACTGATGAAATGGTCGAAATGATAAATGAATATGCCCCCGAACATCTCATCATTTCAATGAAGAATTACCCTGATGTAGCTGAGAAAATTAATAATGCAGGTGCAGTGTTCCTTGGAAATTACACACCTGAAAGTGCCGGGGATTATGCATCGGGTACTAATCATACTCTTCCTACCAATGGTAATGCAAAAGCATACAGTGGTCTCAATCTGTCCAGTTTTATGAAAAGTATTTCTTTCCAGGAAATTTCAACTTACGGTTTGTTCAATATTGGGCCTTCCGTGGAAACAATGGCTATAGCTGAAGAACTCTCAGGACACAGTCGTGCAGTACAAATCCGGATGAAAGATGTGGCAAATAATTATAAAAAAAATGGTGTCAGTTAAAATTAAAGATATTATCAGGCAAAATATTAAAGATCTGATCCCTTATTCATCTGCCAGAGATGAATATTCCGGTGGTAATGCGGTGTTACTGGATGCAAATGAAAATCCATATAATTCACGCTATAACCGCTATCCCGACCCGTTACAAAGAGAATTAAAACTGAAGATCAGCCGGATTACAGGAGTTAATAGTACAAATATTTTTTTGGGAAATGGAAGTGATGAAGCCATCGATTTGCTAATCCGTGCATTTTGTAACCCCGGAATGGATAATGTGATCATGACTGACCCAACTTACGGAATGTATGAGGTTTGTGCGAAAATAAATGACACAGGAATTAAAAAAGCACTTCTGAATGAAGATTTCTCGCTGAACACTGATAATCTGCTCGGATGTGTAAATACAAATTCCAAAATTATTTTCCTATGTTCCCCTAACAATCCTACTTCTAATCTTTTTAACGAATATGAAGTTATTAAGATCATTAAGAAATTTAAAGGTCTTGTGGTGATTGATGAAGCATATATTGATTTTTCCGGATCTAAGGGTTTTCTGCCGATCCTTGGTAACTATCCAAACCTGGTTATCCTCAGAACTTTTTCCAAATCATGGGGGCTTGCCGGTATAAGGCTTGGAATGGCATTTGCCTGTGAAGATATTATTTCTGTTCTGAATAAAATAAAGTATCCTTACAATGTGAATATTCTAACCCAGAATGTGGCATTGAATTTTCTGGATAAACTTGAGTATAAGGAAAAGTGGATAAAATCAGTACTTGCTGAAAAAAAAATAATGATTGGTCAACTGGAATCTATAAATTCAGTATTAAAGGTATATCCCTCCGATGCCAATTTTCTTCTGGTGAAGGTAACTCATGCAAGGAAATTATATGATTATCTTAAGGAACAAAAAATTATTGTAAGGGACAGATCCAGGGTAAGTTTGTGCAGTGATTGCCTGCGAATTACGATCGGGACAAAGACTGAAAACCTTAAACTACTGAAGTATATCAGGAGATATTCAGATAACAGTTGAATTTTAGATTTTACATGAAAATATAACGAACTATTATATTCAAAAAATACTTAAAAAAGCTATAGTGAGAATTAAAATATCAGAATAATAATGAAAAAAGCCCTTTTTATTGATCGTGATGGGACACTGATAGTTGAACCACCGGTAAATTTTCAGATTGACAGCCTTGAGAAACTGGAGTTTTACCCTAAGGTTTTCAGAAATCTTTACAATATAGGACAATATCTTGATTATGAACTTGTAATTGTAAGTAACCAGGATGGAATGGGGACTGAATCATTTCCCTGCGAAAATTTTATTATTCCTCATACTAAATTTCTCAAAGCATTTGAAAATGAGGGAATACACTTTGACGATATTTTAATAGACAGAAGTCTGCCTGAAGATAATGCTCCGACAAGAAAACCAAATATCGGGATGCTGACAAATTACATGAATGGAGAATATGATCTGGCTTCATCTTATGTTATTGGTGACAGGATTACAGACATTGAGCTTGCCAGGAATCTTGGCACCCGGAGCATTCTCTTAAATGATCCTGCCATGCAGGATGAGCTTGAGAAAAAAGGTCTTGCTGCATATTGTGATCTGATCACCAAAGACTGGACACAAATCTGGTATTTTCTCCGGAGTATAAGGAGAAGAGCAGTTGTGCAAAGGACAACCAATGAGACTGACGTCTGTATTGACCTTTCTCTTGATGGAAAGGGAGAAGCTGAAATTGATACGGGACTTGGATTTTTTGATCACATGCTTGAACAGATTGCCAGGCATTCAGGCTGCAATCTTGTAATTAAATCAAAAGGGGATTTAAAGGTTGACGAACACCATACAATTGAAGATACCGGAATTGCCCTTGGAGAAGCTTTTGAAAAAGCGCTGGGCGATAAACGAGGAATAGCAAGATATGGTTTCCTGCTTCCGATGGATGACAGTCTGGCTCAGGTTGCTCTTGATTTTGGAGGCAGGGGATGGTTGGTATGGGATGTGGAATTTAAACGCGAAAAGATAGGAGAAGTTCCTTCAGAAATGATCAGCCATTTCTTTAAATCATTCAGTGATACTGCCAGATGTAATTTGCATATTAAAGCCACTGGTGATAATGATCACCATAAAGCAGAGGCTATTTTTAAAGCATTTGCCAAATGTCTGAAAATGGCAGTGAGTATAGAAGCCTTGAGTATGGAATTGCCTTCAACGAAAGGAATGTTGTAGGGGGCTGTCTCATAAGTTAAAATATGTTTAACCACAAAGAACACAAAGGATAACACAAAGGACACAAAGTATTGCAAATCAGAGATATAAACTTTG
>CAYVTV010000293.1:0-4153 GCA_964454295.1 uncultured Bacteroidaceae bacterium | reverse complement strand
TACATGCAAGTTGCGTAAAGTACGGAACCCTGCCGGACGGATATGTGGATTACGTAAAAGGAGCAAATATCGCGGGATTTCTTAAGGTGGCCAATGCGATGGTGGATCAGGGAATGTATTAGGAAGTGGATGAGTGGATGAGTGGTTAAGTGGATGAGTAGGGACACACGGCTGTGTGTCCTTCGAAACAGGTGCCAAATGAGGAAATGAAAATCCGCCGTACAGACACAATATTTTGTGTCTCAACATTTTGTTTCTCAACGAAATAATATCGATTGGTTTATTGAGGCGGAAAAGAGAAATTATATGATTAAAAAATTATTTCCATTTATTTTATTATTTAATTTACTTATCCTTCAGGGACAGCCAGGAATAAAAACAATCATCCCCGGTGATTTCCCTTCATTCCATATCCCCGGATATGAGAAGGAAATGGAATTACTGCGGGAGTTATTTTACATGCAATATCAGGTACCCAGGCTCGACATGCCATTATGGGACGAGTGGATGCCGATGTCAACCTTATGGCCGGCAACCGGAAAAGGTGTTAAATCGGATAAATCACGGAAAAGCTGGGCGGAATCACTGGCATCCCGTTTTATTAATGCTGAAGGATACGTTGTTACCGAACAACACGACGGGCTTGCCCATGCAGAAGGCTGGCCTTTTCCTATGTGGACACATGGAAGAGGTGTGGGCTGGCATTTCAGGGGAACAGGCATCCGCGGATATGATGCACCCCTTGTTAATCCGGACGACTGGATAGTGAAAGGTGGCAAAGGAGGAACTGTCAATTCACAGGGTTGGGAGGTGGAATTGTCAGAAAACAATGCGTGCATTCAGTCTCCGGCATGCTCTGTAGATGCAAATGAATTCCCGTGGCTCCGGCTTGACTGGTGGGCAGTTGGACTTGAAGGGGCTAATTGTTTCGTGGAATGGACCACTGAAGATAATCCTGACTTCTCTCCGGCACGCAGAGCATATTTCTCCCTCTCGGAATTTGATAAACGCAGGGTGGCACATGCCTCCTGGGCACCGGAACCCCTTGGAGCACTTGATTCCATTGTTCCCCTGGCACGCACAATGATCCCCGTTTATCGTATACCTTCCTGGGAGGCTATAATTACCGGATTCCGGATACACTTCGGCAACACTGAACCCCTGAAAATTGTTGTCAAATCCTTCCATGTTGCATATGACTCAAGGCATAGCGTTAATAACCTGAATTTTATCCGTGGCTGCCATGATTATTTTATGTGGACAAAAGATATCGCATTCCTGAGAAGCCAGATCGGCCGGATAAGAACGGCAATGAACTTTATTCAGCGTGAATTTGACACGCGCAACCGTAATTGTATATATACCAACTGGCCCGGACATGAAGGAACTTCAGGGGTGAGATATGTTAATGGTAAAAAAACCATCTTCTATGGTGAAGGTATAGGAAGTAATTACCGGGATCTTATGCCTTTCGGCGGAGAAGATGCACTGGCCACTTTCTATTACCATGATGCGTTGAAAGATATGGCAGCACTTGAGGAAGCGGTAAAGAATCACCCTGAATGGTGTATTAGCACAGGAGCTGATGCATTTGACCCGGCAGACCTGAGAAAACATGCCAGGGATGTTAAGGATTATGGCAGTAAAAGATTCTGGAATGAGGAGACAGGCCGCTTCGGAACGGTAGACCTTGAAGGCAACATGCATGATTATGGGTTTACATTCCTGAATAATGAGGCTGTATATTACGGATTTGCCACACCTGAACAGCAAAGATCCATATACTCGTGGATGAGCGGTAAACGAACAGTAAAGGGAGACACTTCAACCGGTGACGATATATATTACTGGCGCTTCGGACCCCGCACCAACACAAGAGATAATATTGATTATTACCCTTTCAGCATCGATCCTGACTGGTTTCCCTGTGATAATATTCTGACTATTGAGGTTCCCATGGGTTTTAATGTTAGCTGGGAAGGAATGAACATCAATGTAAAAAGAAAAGCTATTAATAAATAACTAAATTTTCGCATATGCTCAACATGTCCTACAATGTAAATAATAGTTAAACAAGTGAGAAACTTTAAAAAATAATAAATGATTAAACACATCGTATTTTTCAGACTCAAAGAGCAACAGGATCAGGATCTTAAAAAGCAACAACTGCTGAAACTCAAAAACTTTCTTGAATCGTTAAAGGAGAAAATCGGGTGGATCGTTCACCTTGAGGCTGGCATCAACTTTTCAACCAGAGAGGTGGCATTTGATCTTGCCCTGATAAGTGATTTTAAATCAGTTGCTGACCTTGAGAAGTATATCGCCCATCCCGAACATCAGAAACTGGTTGAATTTCTGAATGAGATAAAAAAGGAAGTCGCTGTAGTTGACTATGAATATTAATCGTTGATGATGAACAATCTATATCCTTTAAAGTTTACGTCCATTTTGAAAGACAAAATCTGGGGCGGATCAAAACTACGGAACTTTCCGGGTAAGGAAACTGCATCGGACAAATGCGGTGAAAGCTGGGAAATATCAACTGTTGGCGAAGATATCTCTGTGGTTGCAAATGGTTTTCTTAAAGGAAATGATCTCCGGGAAATGATAGAGGTGTATATGGGAGATATTACCGGTGATAAGGTTTTTGAAAGATACGGCATTGAATTTCCTCTCCTTATCAAGTTCATTGAAGCAAATGATGTATTAAGTGTCCAGGTGCATCCTGATGATGATATGGCTTTGCAGAAGCACAATTTACGCGGAAAAACGGAGATGTGGTATATCATGGAGGCAGAAAAGGAAGCAACCCTTATTTCCGGGTTTAACAGGGAATTATCGCCGGAAGAATACTTAGCTTATCTGAACTCAGGCAAGATAAAGGATGTCCTGAATTATGTTCCTGTTCAGGCCGGAAATATTTACTTTATGCCGGCCGGCAGAATTCATGCTGTCGGGAAAGGGATACTGCTGACAGAAATTCAGGAGGCCTCCGATATTACTTATCGTATTTATGATTGGGACAGAAAGGATGACAATGACAATCCCCGTGAATTACATACAGAACTGGCCCTGGAGGCGATCGACTTTAAATATGTTCAGGATGTCAGGACTGACTATGCAGTAACTTTAAATCAGACTGTAGAGGCGGTGAGCAATGAATATTTTACAACCAATGTAATTCTGCTTGACAGGGCTGTTGAGAAAAATTATAACTTCATTGATTCCTTCGTTATTTATATATGTACGGAAGGAGAGGTGATCCTGGAGTCGGAAGGAATATCTGATACCAGAGTATGCCAGGGAGAAACAATACTGATACCTGCGATAATCAAACAGCTGGTAATTAATCCGGTCCGTAAATCCTCATTGCTCGAAGTGTATATAAAATAAAACACTATCCGGCAATTTAATACATCAAAACCTGCAAACGATGATCATAAAAAGCGCAGAGTTTATCAAGAGCAGCACTTCTGAAAAACAATGTCCGGCAACCGGTTTTCCGGAATTCGCTTTCATCGGCCGTTCCAATGTAGGCAAATCATCACTTATTAACTTCCTGTCAGGTAAAAGAAATCTCGCAAAGACATCTTCTACTCCCGGGAAAACACGGCTTATTAATCATTTTTTAATAAATGCGGAATGGTATATCGTTGATCTTCCGGGTTACGGATATGCCAGGGTAAGTAAGAAAGAGAAGGAAAAGATAGATCGTATTATCAGCAGTTATATCCTCCACCGTAAACAGATGCACTGTCTTTTTGTGTTAATTGACAGCCGGCATGAGCCACAAAATAACGACATACAGTTTATTAATCAATTAGGTATAAATCGTGTTCCCTTCGTGATCGTTTTTACCAAAACGGACAAACTGAGTCAGCAGGAGTTGAATAAAAATATCAGGCATCTTACGGAAGTATTAAAAAGAACATGGGAAGAAATCCCGGAATATTTTTATACGTCTGTGAAGGACAGGAAGGGGAGGGAGGAACTACTGGGTTATATAGGGAAGTGGTTACGTGGTTGGTTAAGGGATCACGCTATCACGGGATCACGGGATCGAGGGAAGCATAAATAATAAGTGACAGGTGACAGGAGAGGGATCACGCTATCACGGGATCACGGGATCGAGGGAAGCATAAATAATAAGTGA
>CAYVTV010000292.1:0-4307 GCA_964454295.1 uncultured Bacteroidaceae bacterium | reverse complement strand
TTGAGATGTTCAAGACGGTTTTTATTCTTCTGGGTATTCCATTAATTCTGGGTATGGCATTTAACCATAAATTTCCCCGGCTGACGGAGAAAATCGTTAAACCCATCAAGAACCTTTCCATACTTATCTTCATGGGAATAGTGGTTCTGGCCTTTTCAAATAATTATTCCTACTTCGTTCAGTATATAGGTTACATCTTCATTATAGTGTTCATTCACAATGGTGTTGCACTGAGCACAGGGTACTCCGTAGCTTCTGCTTTCAGACTGCCCCGGTTCGACCGCCGTTCCATAACCATTGAAACAGGTATCCAGAATTCAGGTCTGGGACTGGTGCTTTTATTCAATCCGAAGATCTTTCCCGAAGTGATAGTGATCAACGGGATAGAACGTCCCATGGAAATAGGGGGTATGGCCTTTATTGCCGCATGGTGGGGTATATGGCATATCCTGGCAGGACTGTCGCTGGCGGGGATATGGTCGCGGATTCCGGTTGACAGTCCATACCGGCCGGTAAATTTGTTCAGAAGAAAAAAATAAGCTTGCATGACACAGAGGGAAGAAAAAATCCACAAGTTCAGTCTCTTTTATAAGATCCTGTGGAGTCTTGTTATGTTCGGACAGAGATTTTTCTACCGCAGATTTGAGGTCAGAGGGAAGGAAAATATCCCCTACGGATCCCGCTTTATCATCACTCCGAATCACCAGAATGCCCTTATGGATGCCATGGCTGTGCTTTATTCGGTTAAGGGAAAGGATACTGTATTTATGGCCAGGGCAGATATTTTCAGGAAAAAAAGCCAGGGAAGGTTCCTTACTGCTCTGAAAATGCTCCCTATCTACCGGATGAGGGATGGCATACAGGAACTTTTCCGGAATGAGGAGATATTTGAACGTTCGTTATTTATTATTAAGGAAAGAACGCCGCTATGCCTTATGCCGGAGGGTAACCACGCTGGCAAGAGGCGGCTTCGCAATTTTGTCAAGGGCGCTTTCAGGATAGCTTTCAGGGCACAGGAAATATGCGGGGATGAGGAAAGCGTGAAGATACTACCTGTAGGCATTGATTATCAGCATTATCAAAAATACCACCAGGATATACTGGTTGTGTATGGAAAACCTGTTGACGTGATGGAATTTATACCCGAATATCGCGAAAACCAGCCAAAAGGCATTAACGCACTGCGAAACAGGATGCACGAAGAGATGAAAAAGTTAATGATACATATTAAGAATGATGAGATATATGATATGTATCAGAATATGAGGCATATATGGAGTGAGCGCATGAAAAACCTGATCGGAATAAGGGGGAGATCCTTATTTGATAAATTCAGGGCTGACAAGATCATGATCAGCATCCTTGATCATAAATTTGAGACAGACCCTGATGTTCTGCGTAAGCTGGCAGAAAAAACCGCTTCATATATGAAAAACCTGGAAGCGCTGAATATGCGTAACCGGGTGATTGAAAGCCGTGGTTTTTCCACGCTGTCGATGTTCCTGCGCCTGATACTTCTGCCGGTATTCAGTCCTTTTGCACTGTACGGCTACATTAACAACTGGCTGCCCTTCAATATACCGGTAATGAAAACCAGGACTGTTAAAGATAAGCAGTTTCACAGTTCATTTAAGTTTGTTTTCTCCCTGCTGCTGTTTCCGGCCTTTTACACTGTTCAGTCGGTGCTGGTGGGAATATTCACAGGTCCGGCGTGGGTAGGGTGGGCTTATTTTCTTAGTCTGCCGCTCACAGGATACATAGCCTTATACTGGTCGTTTCATTACAAAAAGCTCAGTGCCTCAGTTCGTTTCAGGATACTCGGTCTCAGGAAGGATTCCCTGATGGCGCAGACTATGTGCCTGCATTCGGAGATCATTGAAAGTATGGGAGATATATGTTCAGGATATCTGAAGAATGTCAGCCTTGAGGATGTTAAATTAAACTATGTCTGATAAAAACTTTTTTTCAGGAAAGACAGCCTGGATCACTGGCGCTTCCTCCGGTATAGGGGAAGCACTGGCAAAACGTCTTGCTGCAATGGGGGCTGCGGTAATAATCTCCTCATTTGATATTCCCGAATTATTGAGGGTATTAAAGGAGATAAAGGATGCCGGCGGTAATGCTTCTGTCCTTCCTTTTGATCTTTCAGACCCTTCTGAAGTTGAAAAAGCTGCTGACACAGTTTTATCCGAACATCCGAAGCTTGATATGCTATTTAACAACGGGGGTGTTTCCCAGCGCACCACTGCACTGGACACTCCAATTGAAGTGGATCGTAAGCTGATGGAGATCAATTATTTCTCAGGGGTTATCCTTACAAAGAAAATTTTACCGCGGATGATTCGGCAGGGGGGAGGGCATATCATTGCAACCAGCAGCATTTCGGGACTTTTCGGGTTTCCTTTACGTTCAGCCTATGCTGCTTCCAAGCATGCCCTGCATGGTTTCTATGAGTCGGTATGGACGGAATATGCGGATAAAAACATTCGTACAACAGTGGTTTGTCCCGGCCGGGTGAGAACTAACATTTCGATGCATGCCCTGGGGAAGGACGGGTTGCCGCACGGGAAGATGGATGCAGGTCAGGTACAGGGAATAAGTCCGGGAAAGTCCGCCCGCCTCATACTCCGGGCAGTGATGAAAAACAGACATGTGGCACTGGTGGGAGGAAAAGAATTACTACTGGCAAGAATTAAAATATATCTTCCCTGGTTGTTTTACAAACTGGTGCGAAAGATCAAACCAATGTAGGAATGAATACTTATGGGCTCCTTTGTGTACCTTTGTGACATCCTTTGTGTTCCTTCGTGGTTGATTACCACACGTATTGAACCACAAAGGACACGAAGGATTTCACGAAGGACACAAAGGGGGAGAGAAATAAATCTGTTAAAACCGGACATAATTATTAGAAATTGGTAAATTCGGGGCAAAATATTACATAAGGAATGTTAAAAGAAAAATTGATAGGGGGAATACAGCAGATAGGCATAGGGGTTAAGAATCTTAAAGAGTCGTGGAAGTGGTATAAGGAAACTTTCGGGATGGATATTAAGATTTTTGAGGAGGCGGCGGTAGCTGAGCTTATGCTTCCCTATACCGGGGGAAAGCCCAGGATGCGTCATGCGGCTCTGGCCATGAGCCTTATGGGCGGCGGGGGATTTGAGATATGGCAGTATGTGGGCAGGGAACCAAAGCCACCGGTTAAGGAGGTGAAAGCGGGCGACCTGGGTATTTTTGCTGCCAAAATAAAAAGCCTGGATGTGAAAGCTGCCTATGAGAGCTTCAAAAAGAAGAACCTGAATGTAAACGGACTGGCCAAAGATCCGGCAGGAAGGGAAAATTTCTTCATCCAGGATCCGTATGGTAATTTCTTCCAGATCGTTGACAGTGAGTTCTGGTTCAAGATAGAAAGGAGAAAATTTACCGGTGCGGCTTACGGGGCAATAATCGGAGTGTCGGATATTGACAGGGCATGCAGGCTCTATTCCGGAATACTGGGATATGATAAGGTGATATACGATGAAGAAGGTGTTTTTGATGATTTTAAATCCATTCCGGGAGGCAACCAGAGGTTCAGGAGGGTTCAGCTGAGCCTGAGCAAGGCACCACGCGGTTTTTTGTCGAGGTTCCTGGGACCGAGTGAGATTGAACTTATACAGGTGCTCGAAAGAGACCCGGTAAAGATATTTAACGGCCGCTACTGGGGTGACCTGGGATTCATTCACCTCTGTTATGACATCCAGGGTATGGATGTTTTGAGGGAAGAGTGTATGAAAAAGGGCTTCCCGTTCACCGTCGACAGCGACGTACATCCGAAAGGAGATAGTTTTGACATGGGAGAGGCAGCCGGGCATTTTGCCTATATAGAAGACCCCGACGGCACCTTGATTGAATTTGTTGAAACCCACAAAATACCTATCATTAAAAAGCTGGGATGGTATATTAACCTCCGCAAGCGGAATCCGCATAAACCCCTGCCTAACTGGATACTTAAGGCGTTGAAATACAGCAGAGTGAGAGACAAGCATCTTAGATAGGCCATAGTGGTTAGGTTAATGATCATTCCCTTATAAGGGATCACGTTATCACGGGATCACGGGATCAAGTGGGGAAATGGTTGAGTGGATGAGTGGTTACGTGATTGTGTAATCCCGTGATAGCGTGATCCCTCATAGAACACGACTTGCTTATAAACCTGCATTAACTCAAAACCTAAGCCCTGCGGTCCATCATCCAATACAACACCGGCACCACCACCAGTGTCAGGAAGGTTGAAACCAGCAACCCCCCGATAATTGTCCAGC
>CAYVTV010000291.1:0-4337 GCA_964454295.1 uncultured Bacteroidaceae bacterium | reverse complement strand
TTTTTGTAGAGACAGGGCATGCCCTGTCTCTACAAAAACCCCTGGAAAAATGACGAAATGAAAATCCGCCGAACAGAAACCGGCTCTTTATATCGATTGGCTTATTGAGGCGGAAAAGGGAACGTTAATTTAAAGGACATATGGATGAATAACCCAATAACCCAATAACCCAATAACCCAATATCCCATTCACCCAATAACCCAATAACCCAATAACCCAATAACCCAATAACCCAATCTATTTCTCATTCTTTGTCACCCTTTTTAAGGTTAATAACCGTCTTTTAAATAAACAACAACACACAAATAATCCTTAATTATGAATAAAACTGCACTTGCGATTAATGTTGTTACCGGATGTTTACTTTTTTCCTGTACCGGCCAAACGGAATCACAAAAAAAGTATTCAAAAACCATAAAGGAAAAACCCAATATTATCTTTATTCTTGCGGATGATCTGGATTACGGGGATTTGGGTTGTTTCGGGCAAAAAATGATTCAAACACCTAATATTGACCGGATAGCGTCAGAAGGCATCAAATTTACAAACGCATATGCAGGTAATTCTGTTTGTGCCCCTTCACGTTCATGCCTGATGGAAGGTAAGCATCCGGGTCATGCCCGGGTCAGGGGTAATGGTTTAGGAATGTACAGCTATCGCGAAAGCTTGCGTGAGGGTGATTATACTGTGGCCATGCTGCTGAAAGAGGCGGGATATGCGACCGGTTTGTTTGGCAAATGGGGACTTGCAGTACATAACCAGTACGGTATTCCCAACAGGATGGGGTTTGATGAATTCTTTGGTTACCTGAACCAGCAGCATGCACATAATCATTATCCTGAATTTCTTTACCACAACCGGGAGCGTGTGTATTTCCCGGAAAATGGTACCCATCATGAAGATTATCGTGGCGATCATTTCTATGATGAGAATGGTGTTTGTCATCCACGAGGTATTGATGAACCATCGAAAGCTAAATATGCCTTTGATGTATATTGTGAGAAATCACTTGAATTTGTAAGGAAAAACAAAGACAATCCGTTTTTCCTGTATCTTGCTTATACACCCCCTCATGGATCTTTTATTGTTCCCGAATTAGGCATATATACTCATAAAGAATGGCCGTTGTCGCATAAGATATACGCAGCAATGATTACACGCATGGATAATGAAGTAGGAAAATTATTGAATTTACTTCAGGAATTGAATATTGATGACAATACTCTTATATTTTTCGCATCTGATAATGGCAGTACAAAAGGCAATGCAAAACCAGGCGAAACTCCGGGCAGAGAATTTTTTAATAAATATGAACCTACGCGGGGAGGGAAAAATACCATTTACCACGGTGCATTTCATGTTCCTGCCATGGCACGGTGGCCGGAGTATATTCAGCCTGGACAGGTAAATGATCATATCTGGGCTTTCTGGGACTTCTTACCTTCAGCTGCTGAAATTGCCGGAGTGGAACCTCCTGAGGATACCGATGGAATTTCCATTCTGCCAACTTTGTTGGGTCAGCATGATAAACAAAAGAAACATGAATTTCTGTATTGGGAATACAGAGAGGAACAGGCAGTGCGAATGGGTGATTGGTATGCATATAATAACTCCGACGGAAAATTTGAACTGTATGACATTGTGAATGATCCCGAACAGGAAAAGGACTTGTCTGCTGAATTCCCTGATATAATAGCCAGGATTGACAGTATCATGAAAGCAGAACATACTCCCAGTGATGTGTGGCCCAGTCCCGGGGAATCAAAAGAAGACTACCTTCAGCGAATGGCTAAACTCGGTATAACGGCAAAAGACCGACCGGCAAATGTGGCTGAATATTAAATCTGTACTTATGATTTAGTTGAAATTCCAGGGTTATCAGTTTTTCCGGAAAAATTAATTGTTCCCATTGAATTCCCTTATGCCATCCAGCATGGCAATGATATTTTCCACCGGAACATTGGCCTGTATATTATGAACCGTATTGAATACAAAACCACCATTCCTGTTTAGTATTTCACATTGTTTTAAAACCTGCTTTTTCACTTCTTCAGGGGTGCTGAAGGGAAGCATTTTTTGTGTATCCACACCTCCACCCCAGAATGTTAAGCGGTCACCATAATTATCCTTTAACTTCTGTGGATCCATATCTTTTGCGTTGATCTGGACAGGGTTGATAATATCAAAACCAGCATCAATGAAAAGCTTCATAAAAGGCTCTACTGCCCCGCAGGAATGTTTGAATGTCTTCCAGTTAGTATTCGAATGGATCCAGTCGTTAAGCTTTTTATAGTAAGGTTTATATAATTCACAAAATGTTTCTGCCGAACAGAAAGTAGAGTCCTGTGTTCCGAAATCGGTTCCGCAAATAAAAACCGCTTCAATACTATTTCCGAAAATATCGTGTAGAGTCGACAGGTTCTGTAAAGCAATCTCACTCTGCTTTTCAAAAATGCCATGAATAAAATCAGGACGTATCAGGGTGCTTAAATACCATTCTTCAACATCCCTTATACCTTTGGGGTTTTTCATAAAGGGACCGGGAACAAGGGCTATATCGCCAAATGCTGTTCCTCCCGGATTCAGGATCACTCCTTTGTCTGTATTATCGATTTTTTCTTTTTGTTCTTTCCAGTATAAAATATCTTCTTCTGAAAATAATTTAAATTCCTCCGTATTATCTTCAATTTTCAGCTGGTTCTCATTAAAAGGTTCCTGCCGTATAATGGTATCAAAGAAAAATCCTGATTGCGGCATCCTGGCACCTGGAGGAGCCGTCATATCTCCTTCGGGGTAGATCAGCAGATCACCGTCTTCGTTCAGACGGGTATTGAAATTTTCCGGAACAAGTATTTCCTGTCCCCAGAAAGTTTTAAAAAGTTTATAGTTTTCATTACGAAATCCAAGCATATTGTTTCCCGGTGAAATACCAATCACATCAATACCCATAATCTCCATCAGCTCATTGTCAATTTCCCCGAGCATCTGGTATGGTTCCGTGACTTTTACCGGTTTGTCTTCCAGACCAAAATATTCCCTTAACCGTTTTATGGCTAAAACATGAATGCCGGTTACAGGAGTTGCACCAAAATCAACCACGACTTTTTCAGGTTGCTGATGTGAAAGTGTTGATTTTAAACGTTCTTTTGATGTGGAATTCATAATCGAAATGGATTAATAATCTGTAATAAAGGCTCCTTAACAATCTGCGAATATAAAAATCATTATTTAATAATTTGTAACTATATCGTTAATTGAATTAGTTTATCTCAAATTTATAAACTGCAGATAATCTCATCCATTTTCAGGATTAAGGCTTAGTAACCAGTCATTCAGGATATTTGATTCTGACTTTCAGATAATCAGCCCTGGAGCCGGATATTAGTCAAGCCGGCTGATTTTGCTGTTGAAATAACGGTATTATATTCCTGCCGGGTTAATTTCCTTGAAATATCAGGATACCTGGCGGCCCGGTATGAGGGCGTGTATTGCGACATAATGTTGACATAGGTATTTTTCGGCAGGTTGTCAGCTATCCATCCGATTACTTTTTTCGAGTTATCAATATGATTTGGCATAACAAGATGCCTTATCATCAATCCTCTTTGCATTAGTCCTGTTTCAGGATCGGGTATGGCAACACCCGTTTGTCTGTGCATTTCCAGAAGGGCATTTTTAGCTATCTCAGGATATGTGTCGGCTCCGGCGGAATATATTGAACCCATGGCAGGTTCGGCATATTTGAAATCGGGCAGGTAAATATCCACAACTCCGTCGAGCATCTCTAACATTTCCTGCTTTTCCCACCCGTGTGTGTTATAAACTACTGGTATTCTCAAGCCTTCTTTTGCTGCTATTTCCAGGGCGCGAAGTATATGGGGAAGATATTGGGTAGGAGTTACAAAATTCAGATTATGGCACCCCAGCTTCTGAACGGCAAGCATCATGTCTGCGAATTCCCTGATACTACGGTTGGTGCCGGCACCTCCATGGCTTATATCATGATTAATACAAAAAACGCAACGCATGGCACAGTTCGAAAGGAAAATGGTACCTGATCCGTTCGTTCCTACCAGTTCTTTCTCCTCTCCGAAATGAGGATGGAATGATGCAATTCTTACATTGGCATCAGCGCCGCAGGTTCCTTTTATACCCCTGAGCCTGTTCTTTTTACAATCACGGGGACAAAGATCACAGGATGCCATACGCGGCCATAAGGCTTTCCATCTTTTCTCCAGCTCTCCGTTTTCTGCCAGGCGCAGGTAGGAAGGCTCCGGAAAACGAGTTGTATCCATTCCTCTTTCCCTTGAAAGATCCATACTTTTTACTATAAATG
>CAYVTV010000290.1:0-4354 GCA_964454295.1 uncultured Bacteroidaceae bacterium | reverse complement strand
TCCATTCTCAATATAAATATGAATAACCTTGATAAGTACTTCGGAGGAATGGGGATGTTGTGATCTGGCAATTTCTCCGGCCTGGTATGCTTCCTTGAATAACCGGAGATCAAGATAGTAATCAATGATCAGTTCGAACTCCTCCACATCGAAAAAGCTGTTATGGCTTTTTCTGACCATATCTTCATACCTTTCAATAACTTGTTGAAATTCATTAAATTCCTTCATTCTTTCTCTATCCGAATCCATTTTAAAAAATTATCACGTGTCAAAATTAGAAATAATTTATTAAGAATGGTTCCATGGATTATTTTTTTGTGATAATACTGGCATAAAAGAAGGCATGGATTGATAAACATATGAGTACACAAAATCCTCAAATAAAAATATTAATGTTTTTTACAGGATGCCGGAATCTGTGGTTCTTAATTAATTGCTGAATACATTCATTTTATCTATTTTTGCCATGGTTAAAAAATTTATAGATATGTTTGAGAATCTGAGTGACAGGCTGGAAAGGTCGTTTAAATTATTAAAGGGTGAAGGAAGGATATCTGAGATCAACATAGCCGAAACCCTCAAGGAGGTAAGAAGGGCTCTGCTGGATGCCGACGTGAACTTCAGGATATCAAAGAGTTTCACTGATAATGTTAAGAATAAGGCCTTGGGCATGAATGTCCTGAATGCCATAAAGCCAGGCCAGTTGATTATTAAGGTTGTTCATGATGAGCTGACCGGATTGATGGGAGGCACAAGTTCTGATATAAACCTGAAGGGAAGTCCGGCCATTATTCTCATTTCCGGTTTACAGGGTTCAGGAAAAACAACCTTTTCGGGCAAACTGGCCATGTATCTTAAAAGTAAAAAGGGAAGAAATCCTATTCTCGTTGCCGGAGATGTTTACAGGCCGGCAGCAATCGAACAATTAAAAATACTAGGTGAACAGGCAGGGATACCTGTATTTACAGAAGAGAATAATCTGAATCCGGTGAAAATCTCTAAGGAGGCTGTAAGACATTCGAAGAACATGGGTTTCGACACGGTGATAATAGATACAGCCGGACGGCTTGCAATTGATGAAGAGATGATGAAGGAGATTGCATCTATTAAGGATGCTGTTAACCCCAATGAGATATTGTTCGTTGTTGATTCAATGACCGGACAGGATGCTGTGAATACAGCCCGTGCATTTAATGAACGGCTGGACTTTGACGGAGTGGTGTTAACCAAACTTGATGGAGATACACGTGGCGGAGCCGCCCTGTCAATTAAGGCAGAGGTCAATAAACCCATTAAATTCATTGGTACAGGCGAGAAGCTGGATGCTATTGATGTCTTTCACCCTCAAAGAATGGCTGACAGGATACTGGGGATGGGTGATATCGTCTCACTGGTTGAAAAAGCACAGGAACAATTTGATGAGGAAGAAGCCCGAAAGCTGCAAAAGAAAATCGCAAAAAATCAGTTTAACTTTAATGATTTCCTTTCACAGATCCAACAGATTAAAAAGATGGGGAACATTAAAGATCTCGCGGGAATGATACCCGGTGTCGGAAAAGCAATACGGAACATGGATATTGATGATAATGCCTTCAAGGGAATTGAGGCCATAATTTTTTCCATGACTCCCCTGGAAAGAGAAAATCCGGGCATACTGAACGGATCGCGAAGAAAAAGAATTGCAGATGGAAGTGGAACATCCATACAGGATGTCAATAAACTGTTAAAGCAGTTTGAAGAAACACGGAAACTGATGAAGATGGTGAGCAGCAGCGGGGGAAAACTACCCAGGATGGCAGGGAATCCGATGATGAGGGGGTAAGTGGTTACGTGGTTACGTGGTTACGTGGTTGAGTGGTTACGTGGTTACGTGTGTTGTATATGACCATGACCATTGCATGCCTATGTGGACGGGATCACGGGATCACGGGATCACGGGATCACGCTATCACGGGATCACGCTATCACGGGATCACAGAACGTTAACATTCTTTTTGTTTTTCTGTCATCTCTGTGTTACTCTGTGTACCCTGTGTTACTCTGTGTACCCTGTGTAACTCTATGTTAATCAGCGCAATAACTACTATATGCTCTTAAAATAATATTATCCTTCATACCAAACAAAAAAATACATGACACAAATTATTGACGGTAAATTAGTTGCCTCTGAAATTAAAAAAGAGATCGCTTCAGAAGTTGAAAAGATGATCCATTCAGGAAAGAAGCCGCCACATCTGGCAGCAATCTTAGTCGGACACGACGGAGCAAGTGAAACCTATGTTGCCCATAAAATCAAAGATTGTGCTGAGGTTGGATTCATATCCACACTTGCCCGGTTTGATGACGATGTTACAGAAGATGAATTACTGGATAAAGTTCATGAATTTAACAACAACAGTGATATTGACGGTTTTATTGTACAACTTCCTCTTCCTGAACACATTTCAGAACAGAAGGTAATTGAGAGTATAAATCCGGTTAAGGATGTGGACGGTTTTCATCCCATTAATGTGGGCAGACTGGTTATCGGATTGCCCTGTTATTTATCCGCCACTCCGGCGGGCATAATGGATCTTATTAAGTGGTACAACATTGACACAAAAGGAAAGCATTGTGTTGTGATAGGAAGAAGTAATATTGTGGGGAAACCCGTGAGTATTCTTCTCGGGCAGAAGGCATACCCCGGCGATTGTACAGTAAGTCTTTGTCACAGTCGCACTGCCAATCTTGCTGAAATGGCTGCTTCGGCTGATATACTCATTGCTGCCCTTGGAATGCCAGAATTTGTCACAGGACAGATGGTTAAGAAAGGAGCCGTGGTAATTGATGTCGGCACTACACGTATCCCTTCCGGCGATACAAAATCAGGCTATAAACTTAAAGGAGATGTTAAATTTGATGAAGTGGCGGATAAGTGCAGTTTTATAACCCCTGTACCGGGAGGTGTAGGACCCATGACAAGGGTTTCACTGCTGAAAAATACACTCAAAGCTGCCAGAAAGGAAATCTACGGATAAGTTTATCTTATAGATGTTACGGAGATACTCTTGTAAATCAGCACAAGTATACAACTTGCTGCAAACTTTCGTTTTGTTTTGTTTTATTTCTAATTATTTCTATTTTTGAAATTCTTTCAGAACAATGACCTTACCATAAGGAAGAATAGCATGATATCATTTTTAAAGCCTCCCGCGCATAAAGACTTACTGCCGGTTGAAAAGATAGATCCTGAGTACAGAAAACTAAGGTTTCAGGTTTTCATGGGAATTTTTATTGGTTATGCCGGGTATTACCTGGTGAGGAAGAATTTCTCGCTTATAATGCCGGATCTTATAAATCTTGGTTTTAATAAGGGACAGTTGGGATTGGCTCTGTCTGCTGTATCCATTGCCTATGGTTTCAGCAAGTTCCTGATGGGAAGTGTTTCCGACAGGAGTAATGCGAGGATTTTCATTACATTGGGACTGGTTTTATCCTCTTTACTGGTGATAGCTTTCGGCACTGTACCCTATCTCACCTCCACAGTGGCAATTATGTTTGCTGTACTTTTCCTCAACGGATGGTTCCAGGGGATGGGATGGCCGGCCTGTGGAAGAACCATGGTTCATTGGTTCTCGACAACCGAGAGGGGTACGAAAATGTCGATATGGAATGTTGCACACAACATAGGTGGAGGTTTGATCGGCCCGCTGGCCATACTGGGTGTAGCTATCTTCGGTGACTGGCAAAGTAAGTTATATTTTCCAGGCTTAGTAGCCCTCGCAGTTGCCATGATCACTTACCTGCTTGTCAGAGATACGCCTCAATCATGCGGACTCCCAAATATTGAAACTTACAAAAATGACTTTCCGGCAAGTTATGATAAGAGTCATGAGGAAGAGTTATCTGCCAAACGGATTTTCTTTGATTATGTATTACCTAACAGGTTGTTATGGCTTATAGCCATTGCCAATGCATTTATTTATCTCATCCGGTATGGTGTATTGGATTGGGCACCCACTTATCTTGAAGAGGTGAAAGGATTCTCAGTGAAAGAAACGGGATGGTCCTATTTCGCTTATGAATATGCCGGTATTCTGGGAACCTTATTATGCGGCTGGATATCAGACAAACTCTTTGAAGGGCGTCGTGCACCTGCCATCATCATTTACATGACGCTGGTTACTATTGCTATTTTTATATACTGGAATAATCCTCCCGGGAAGATATGGGTTGATAATATGGCTTTAATAGCCATAGGATTTCTGATCTATGGCCCGGTGATGCTGATAGGAGTGCAGGCATTGGATATGGTGCCAAAAAAAGCGGCCGGTACGGCAGCAGGTCTTACAGGACTCTTTGGTTACCTTGGGGG
>CAYVTV010000289.1:389-4441 GCA_964454295.1 uncultured Bacteroidaceae bacterium | reverse complement strand
CCGTAATGGAGACAGGTATATGTATACCGGGATAGCCCGCAATAACAGAGGTTTTATGGAACTCAATGAATTCCTGTCCATGCATAATGAAAACAAAGAAGCATTCCCTGCAAAAGCCCCTGAACTTAACGATGTGTGGTTTATCTACAGCTGGGATAATAAACCGGCAAAACTTTCCGGAAATGAGCTTATTGGCATTCGTCCGGCCGATATAAACAAGCTTGTCTCCTCCCCTTTCGGTAAAAGAAACGGGAGACTGGTGATGTGGCATCCAGTAAGCTTTGCAAAGAAGGAAGAGTATCACATCCACCGCCACCTGAGAGCCATTGATCATAACACCCTTTTAAGTAAACTCACTCCCGGGCAACTTGCAGGTGAAAACGAGATCATGCTCCCCACCGACCTGTTTCTCTGTGCCTATGAAGACCACCCTGAAATTGTAAGAAACACAGAAAAGCTGATCAATGATTGTAGTATATATTTCGATTATTCCAGTGTTAAAAACAAAGCTGCCTTTACAGGAAGCAGGTATGATGATAAAATACTCCTGGAAAAACTTGTGATGGAAGGCCTTGTTTACAGGTACGGGAAACACAACAAAGAGGCGGAAAAGAGAGTGAGGCATGAACTCGGCATCATTGACAGGCTGGGGTTCTCCTCCTATTTCCTAATTACATGGGATACAATACGTTACTCAATGTCCCGTGGTTACTACCATGTAGGTCGGGGAAGCGGTGCAAATTCAGTAGCCGCTTACTGCCTTAGGATCACAAATGTGGACCCCATAGAACTGGACCTGTATTTCGAACGGTTCATCAACCCGAAGCGAACCAGTCCACCTGATTTTGATATCGACTATTCATGGAAAGAACGGGATGACGTGCTGGATTATATCTTCAAGCGTTATGGCAAAAAGCACACTGCCCTTATAGGTACCATATCCACCTTCAGGGGAAGGTCTATTTTCAGGGAACTTGGTAAAGTTTACGGACTGCCGAAGGAAGAAATTGACCTGCTGGTGGAAGAACCTTCCAACCTTATGAATACAAATCATATCACTGAGAATATTTATCAAATCGGAAGTCAGATTGCCGATTTTCCCAACCTGAGAAGTATCCATGCCGGAGGAGTTCTGATATCGGAAGAACCTGTTACGGCTTATACAGCGCTTGACTTTCCCCCAAAAGGATTTCTAACCACCCAGTGGGATATGTACGTTGCTGAAGAACTTGGTTTCGAGAAACTTGACATACTGAGTCAGCGGGGTATCGGACATATACGTGAATGTACAGAGATAGTCAGGTCATCCCGGAATATCACTCTTGATGTACATAATATCAGGGAATTCAAAAAGGACAATAAGATCCGTGACCTGCTGCGACGCGGGGAAACCAACGGCTGTTTCTATGTGGAGAGTCCTGCCATGCGGGGATTACTTAAAAAACTGCGCTGCGATAATTACATTTCACTGGTGGCAGCCAGTTCCATTATCCGCCCGGGAGTGGCACGTTCGGGAATGATGAAAGAATATATCCGTAGATTTCATAATCCACAGGGATTTAAATATATACATCCTGTTATGGCAGAGCAGCTGAAAGAAACCTATGGTGTGATGGTGTACCAGGAAGATGTGATAAAGATCTGTCACCATTTCGCCGGACTTGACCTTGCCGATGCAGATGTGCTGCGAAGGGCAATGAGCGGGAAATTCCGGTCAAAGAAAGAATTTGAGCGCATATCGGATAAATTCTTTGAGAATTGTCGCCTGCGTGGCTATACTGAAGAAATTACCGCTGAAGTATGGAGACAGATCAGCTCATTTGCCGGTTACTCTTTCTCCAAAGCACACTCTGCCTCCTATGCTGTGGAAAGCTATCAGAGCCTTTTTCTGAAAGCCCATTATCCGCTTGAATTCATGGTTGCCGTGATCAATAATTTCGGAGGCTTCTACCATAGCTGGGTCTATTTTAATGAAGCACGCCGCTGGGGAGGCAATATTCTCCTGCCCTGCGTAAACAAGGGACAATACATGACCAGTATCAGGGATAAAGACATTTATGTTGGATTCGTCCACGTACAAAACCTTGAAAGCCGTCTGGCTGAAGACATTATCACAGAAAGGGAAAGAAACGGAGAGTATATTGACCTGGAGGATTTTACAAAAAGGGTTAAAACGGGAAAGGAACAACTTATCCTGCTGATCCGTATTAATGCTTTCCGGTTTACAGGAAAATCAAAAAAAGAATTGTTGTGGGAAGCCCATACTCTTCCTGATAAATCCCGTGTAACTGAACCTGATGCCGAACTCTTCAGAATAAAAAGAAAGGAATATATGCTTCCATCCCTTGAACAAAACAGGATTGAGGATGTTTACGATGAAATAGAACTCCTTGGATTCCCTGTAACCTTAAGCCGCTTTGATATGCTTCAGACAAATTTTCGCGGGGAAGTACGTTCAGGTGATCTTATCAATCATGTCGGGAAGAAAATACGCATGATCGGAAATCTGGTAACAGTAAAAAATGTGATCACCATAAAAAAAGAGTTCATGCATTTCGGCACTTTCCTTGATTATGAAGGGGAATTTTTCGATACCGTGAATTTTCCTGATTCGTTGAAAAAATATCCTTTTAAAGGACCGGGAGTTTACCTGATCCTGGGCAAAGTAACCGAAGAATTCGGGTTTCCTTCACTGGAGGTGGAGAAGATGGCAAAGTTGCCGGTTAAGGATAAGTGGATGAGTGGTTTTGTAGGGGCGTACAGCGTGCGTCCTTGAGATGGAGTGGTTAAGTACAGACTGTCCAAAAAGTACTCGCAACATACTTTGTGTACCTTGGTGTATACCTTCGTGTCCTTTGTGGTTCAATACGTTATAAGGTTAACCACAAAGGGTAGCACTAAGGACACAAAGGGAAAATTAAAAAACAGACATTATAACCATATATTATGAAAATCGCACTTTTTAGTTCCAAGTCCTACGATCAGTTTTATTTTGATCGTGAAAACAAAAATTTCCGGTTTGAGATAAGTTACTTTGAAAGTTCCCTTAAGCCTTCAAATGCTGTCCTGGCAGCAGGTCATGATGCCGTATGTGCATTTGTCAATGATAAAATCAACAGGGAAACACTGGAAAAACTGACTGAAGTTGGTATTAAGATAATTGCACTGCGATGTGCCGGTTTTAACAATATTGATCTGGAAGCTGCAAGTCAGCTGGGGATCAGAGTTTTTCGTGTCCCTGCCTATTCCCCCTATGCAGTGGCGGAACATGCTGTTGCGCTGATTCTCAGCCTAAACCGTAAAATTCATAAAGCGTATAACCGGGTAAGAGATAATAACTTCTCCCTGGAACGATTTGAAGGTTTTGATCTGTATGGCAAAACTACCGGAGTTGTTGGAACCGGCAAAATCGGAGCCGTTTTTGCAGGAATAATGCACGGATTCGGTAGTAATATACTGGCTTATGATATTCATAAAAATCCTTCGCTTGTGGATAAAGGTGTTAAATACACTGATCTGACCAGTCTTTTCCGCGAATCAGATATTATTTCACTTCATTGTCCGCTTAATCCTTCCACTTACCAGCTCATCAACAAGAATACACTGAATATGATGAAGAAAGGAGCAATGCTGATCAATACAAGTCGGGGAAAACTTATCAATACGGAAGATGTAATTGAAAGCCTTAGAAACCACCATCTGGGTTACCTGGGTATTGATGTATATGCGGAAGAAGAAAAAATATTCTTTAAGGACCTGTCGGAAAAAATAATTGAAGATGAATTAATATCGCGACTTATGACGTTTCCGAATGTGCTGATTACTGCGCATCAGGGATTTCTCACCAGGGAGGCGCTGGAACAGATCGCCGGAACAACGCTGAAGAATATTTCTGACTTCTTTCAGGGGGTAACAACTGAGAATGAGGTGGTGTATGAAGTGGTTAAGGCCTAGGCTTCGGCAAGCTCAGACAGTGGCTTCGGCAAGCTCAGGCAGTGGCTTCGGCAAGCTCAGACAGTGGCTTCGGCAAGCTCAGGCAGTGGCTTCGGCAA
>CAYVTV010000289.1:0-289 GCA_964454295.1 uncultured Bacteroidaceae bacterium | reverse complement strand
GCTCAGACAGTGGCTTCGGTAAGCTCTCATACCTTTACAAATATGATTACAATTTTTTCATTGGTTATTTTAACGTGAGTTTGAAATAAACTTCACCTAAATGGTTTTAATGAGGGTTGTTCTATCCTTAATTTATGCTAACATGGTTTTAACTTAAATTAGCTAAGCATCTTTTAACCCGGGCTGAAAGCCCTGATTAATTCAGCCCAACGGCAACGCCTTGGGTTAGAATCCCGCAATCATCATTTCCCGTCGCAGGTCTGCCGTCGGCAGACCTGCGACGGGAAAA
>CAYVTV010000288.1:0-4474 GCA_964454295.1 uncultured Bacteroidaceae bacterium | reverse complement strand
TATTTCAGAGGTGCCCTTAAGTCTTTTATATTGCCTGTCAGGTGTACTGATATATGTAAGCCGGCCGTCAGGCAACATTGAGGGCAGAAATGGCAGGGAAAGAGGAGTAAAAGGAAGTCTTGGACCATATGCTATCTTGCTGACAAAAAGATAATCACCGGGTAAAAGGGTTTTCTCCATTGAGGGGGAAGGAATTCTGTATGCTTCAATAAAAAGAATTTTAATTGCCGCAGTAATAAAAAGAGCTAAAATGACAGCTTTGATCCATTCCCAGGGTACTGATATCCAGTAAGGAAGATTCCAGGTAATCAGATACTTCCAGTTTACTATTTTTAAAAGAAATATGTCAATGAACAGAATATTAACAAACAAAAGCAAGTGTTCTTTAAACCAGAGACACAATGCAGTCCATAGAAGTATAATAAGGGTGGTGTAAAAATATCTTCGGGGAGGTATTTTTTTCAATGTAAGGATTTTAAATGCCTAAGAGATCTCTCATGGTATAGATTCCCTTGTTGGACACAATAAATTCAGCAGCCAGCATAGCTCCTTCAGCAAATCCTTTTCTTGACTTAGCGTAATGCTTTAATGCGATAATATCTATTTCAGATTCGTATTTAACTTCATGGATTCCTTTTACATCATTTTCGCGGATAGCTTCAATTAATATTGTTTCGGCTTTGTCTTTTTCTTGTAAAGCCCATTTCTTTACGGACTTGTTGTTCATGATGATCTGTTCGGCCAGACTAATAGCAGTGCCGCTTGGTGCATCAAGTTTACGGGTATGGTGTGTTTCGGTAATTTTAATATCGTACCCGGGTAACCTGTTCATCAATTTAGCCAGGTATTCATTTATGGCAAAGGTGATATTCACACCGGGGCTGAAATTAGAGGAATAAAACAGGGATCCGTTTTTATCTCTGCATAATTTTTCCACTTGATCCAGATGATCTTTCCATCCGGTAGAACCTGTTACAACAGGGATTTTATTTTCAATGCAGAATAATATATTGTTTAAGGCTGACATTGGTGTGGTGAATTCCATTGCAACATCAATGCCGGCAAATTTTTCCTTACACAGATCATCCAGGTTAGTAATATCTATTATAAGGTCTATTGTGTGTCCGCGTTCCAGGGCAATTTGTTCAATCTCTTTACCCATATTACCATAACCGAGGAGAGCAATATTCATATGGTTTGGAGTTTAGGTTGAATACTATTTAAACGTATTATAGAAATTGTACGGTAAATTCAGATTAATCATAAAAAGATTGCCTTCTGCAAAGAGATTAACTAAGAAGTCAAACCTATACTTTTACTTTCTTCACAATTTCTGCAAAAGCTTCAGGATTATTCATTGCCATATCGGCAAGGGTTTTCCTGTTAAGATTAATATTGTTTTTGTGAAGTAATCCCATGAATTCAGAATAGGAAAGATCATGCTGTCTTACTGCGGCATTTATTCTCTGTATCCACAGGCTTCTGAAATTTCTTTTTTTTGTTTTACGGTCCCTGTATGCATACTGCAGTCCTTTTTCCAATGCATTTTTTGCTACAGTCCATACATTTTTCCTTCTCCCGAAGTAGCCTTTGGTTTGTTTAAGAACCTTGTTTCTTTTTTGTCTTGAAGCTACTGAATTAACTGATCTTGGCATTTTTCAATGATTTAGAATGGCAAGCGTTCCTGTGGCAGGACTCTTTGGAGCTTGTTCATTCGATTAATAAATATACTATTTAAGTCCAAGCAGGAGTTTAATGTTCTTTTCATCAGTTTTATCAACTGTAGTGAAATAAGTTAAATTCCTTTTTCTCTTGGTTGCTTTTTTGGTCAGAATATGACTTTTATAAGCATGTTTTCTCTTAATTTTTCCGGTTCCTGTCAGTGCAAATCTCTTCTTTGCCCCGGAATTGGTTTTCATTTTAGGCATTATAACATTTTTAATTATAAAATACTATTTCTTTTTGGGTTTGGGTGTAATAATCATTATCATTCTTTTTCCCTCCAGTCTGGGCAGTTGTTCCACTTTACCTTCCTCCTCCAGATCCTGTGCAAATCTTAACAGCAGAATTTCACCTTTTTCTTTATAAAGGATTGTTCGTCCTTTAAAGAAAACATAAGCTTTAACCTTTGCTCCATCATTAAGGAATTTCTGTGCATGTCTTAACTTAAAGTTATAGTCATGCTCATCGGTATTGGGACCGAACCTGATTTCTTTAACTACCACTTTGGTAGTTTTCGCTTTTATTTCCTTTTGCTTTTTCTTTTGCTGATAAAGGAACTTCTGGTATTCGATGATTTTACATACTGGTGGATCGGCTTTGGGAGATATTTCCACCAGATCAAGTTCCATTTCTTCAGCCATTTTGATTGCCTGAGAGATAGGATAAATGCCTGGTTCATCAATATTATCACCCACGAGTCTGACAGACGGAACCCTTATATCACGGTTTATTTTGAAGGCAGGTTGATCTCTTCTCATCAACGGTTTGTATCCGCCTCGCTTAAAAAATGGTTCAGCTATGGTAAAACCCTCCTTTCTATTAGTTACTACTTTTAATTATAATAGTTGTTTTTTTACTTCTTCATTGATAAAAATTGCAAATTCTTCCGGTTTCATAGTCCCTTTATCACCTTCACCTTGTTTTCTTACAGCAACTGTGTCTGAATTTTCTTCTTTTTCACCGACAATGAGGAGGTATGGAATCCTCTTTAACTCATTGTCTCTTATCTTTTTACCTATCTTTTCGTTCCTGTCATCAATCAGAGTGCGAATATCGTAATTTTTTAGAAAATTAAAAACTTTTTGTGAATATTCGTTATATTTATCTGAAATAGGGAGAATTACCACCTGATCGGGAGTCAGCCACAAAGGGAATTTTCCTCCTGAGTGTTCTATTAATACAGCTACAAAACGTTCCATGGAACCAAAAGGTGCCCTGTGGATCATTACCGGCATGTGTTTCTGGTTATCAGCTCCGGTATACTCCAGTTCGAATCGTTCAGGGAGGTTGTAATCCACCTGTATTGTACCTAACTGCCACTTTCTGCCGATAGCATCCCTAACCATAAAATCCAGCTTTGGCCCGTAAAATGCTGCTTCCCCTATTTCAACAGTTGTTTCTAATTTCTTTTCTTCACATGCTTCAATAATTGCACGTTCCGATTTTTCCCAGTTTTCGTCATTTCCTATATATTTTGTTTTGTCGGAAGGATCCCTTAACGAGATTTGGGCAGTGTATTCACTGAACCCAAGAGCCTTGAATATATATAGGATAATATCAATAACCTTGATAAACTCTTCTTTTAACTGGTCGGGACGACAGAAGATGTGCGCATCATCCTGGGTAAATCCTCTTACTCTTGTAAGTCCGTGTAATTCACCGCTTTGTTCGTATCTGTAAACTGTGCCGAATTCTGCAAACCGTACCGGGAGATCACGATAACTGTACTGTTTTGATTTATATATTTCACAATGATGCGGGCAATTCATCGGTTTAAGCATGAATTCTTCGCCTTCCTGGGGGGTAGCTATAGGTTTGAAGGAATCTTTTCCATACTTTTCATAGTGTCCTGAGGTTACATACAGCTCTTTCTGGCCTATGTGTGGGGTTATTACCGGAAGGTATCCATATTCCCTCTGAACTTTTTTCAGGAAGTTTTCGAGTCTCTCCCTTAACTGTGCGCCTTTTGGAAGCCATAAGGGTAATCCTTGTCCCACTTTTTGTGAGAAGGTAAATAATTCCAGTTCCCTGCCTAATTTTCTGTGATCTCTCTCTTTAGCTTTTTCCAGCATTTCGAGATATTCATCCAGCATTTGCTGTTTGGGAAAAGTAATGCCATAAATTCTTGTGAGCATTTTTCTTTTCTCATCACCTCTCCAGTATGCACCTGCAACATTTAACAGTTTGATGGCTTTTATCTGTGAGGTATCAGGAAGGTGTGGGCCTCGACATAAATCTATGAAATTACCCTGCGAATAAAGAGAAATTGTACCATCCTCAAGTTCACTTATCAGTTCAGTTTTGTACTCGTCACCTTTTTTAGAGAAGTATTCCTCAGCTTCTTTTTTACTCACTTCCTTCCGTTTATAAACCCCGTTGCTTGCTGCCAGTTCTTTCATCTTAGCTTCTATGGCGGGAAGATCATTATCGCTGATCTGAATACCATTACCCGGATCCACATCATAGTAAAAACCATTTTCAATTGCCGGTCCTATTCCGAATTTCGTTCCGGGATAAAGACTCTCAATTGCTTCTGCCATAAGGTGTGCCGAAGAATGCCAGAAAGCATGCTGACCCTCTGGTTCTGTAAATTTATGAAGCCTGATGCTTGCATCAGCGTTTATGGGTCTGCTCAGATCCCACAATTCACCGTTAACAGTTATTGCAGTTACTTCTCTGGCAAGACTGTTGCTTAAGTTTTTTGCAATATCAAGCCCCGTTACTCCACTTTTAAACTGTCTGACACTCTGGT
>CAYVTV010000287.1:0-4485 GCA_964454295.1 uncultured Bacteroidaceae bacterium | reverse complement strand
AGCTCGTAAACTCGGTTCATGCTCTTTTGTGAACGATAGTGCATGGGGGTTTCATGCGTAAATATTTTAATGTTTATTATTGTACTTCATATTTTATTTCTTCTTTTGCCTTTAAATCCGGGGAAATTCTTCTTTCAACTCCCTGGTCAGCTCTTTTGCAAAACTTTCCCAGGAATATTTTCCTATTGTTTGTTCTGCATGTTCCGTAGTAATTATACCGGGATTTTTTAACACTTCATCAATAAGAGGGATAATTTCCTCCTCACTTTTAAAGACAAATACACCGGGAGAATCAGAAAAATCCCGGAATGATCCGCAATCAGGACCTACAATAGAAACCGGGAATACACATGTTCTGGCAAATGCTCCTGAACTAAGCACACTCTCTTTGTGGTAAGGAAACAAAACAACCTTACTTCCTGATATTAACCTGTTCAACTCATCATCGCTTATATATTCATTTATTATCAGCACATTTCCGGGTTTGTCTTTAAGCAGGGTTTTAAAGTAATCTTCTCCTGCAACTTTACCGGCGATAACAACCTTCCACTTTTCAGCTTTTTCATGTTGTGCCAGCTTTCTGATAAATCGGTCCACTCCTTTATATGGGGCAATGATACCCCAGATCAAAACATCTGTAGTTTTTTCAACAACCTGTGTGAATGGCACCTTTTTCACCGGATGAGGAAAGTAAAAAACATCTTTCCGGCTATTTGTCAGACTTCTTATAAACGACACCCCCTCTGATGCATGAGTGATGATCTTAAAACTCCTCCTGATAAGATGTGAACTTATTATCTTCTTCAGGAATAATCTCCTGTTTGAATGGGATACCTTATTATGAAGAATATAAATAACCCTTATGCCTTTAAGCCTGAAAACAAATAACAATATAAACAGCAGTATGGTTTGAAGAATTCCCGATTTTCTTTCCGGTATATTCTCAGGCCAGTGAAAAAAAATGTATTTAATTTTGGGAATGTATTTAAAAACATCCAGCAATCCTTTATCTGAAGGGGTATTCCTGTTGAGAAACAAAAAATCTTTTTCAAGGGAGGTCATAAAGTCTTCCAGATAAGGATTAAAATTATTCTTTTCTATCCTCGCCGATATCGGATATAAGTAGGATGCCGTCATTTAATTCTTCCTGATTAAGCTGTGGAACAAT
This sequence comes from uncultured Bacteroidaceae bacterium, assembly GCA_964454295.1. Taxonomy (GTDB): domain Bacteria; phylum Bacteroidota; class Bacteroidia; order Bacteroidales; genus CAYVTV01. Next base: position 3,317 of record CAYVTV010000287.1, on the reverse strand, counting down.
GCACTCATCTTCATTCCCCACTGATCCCAGTTCAGATTCTGGTCGTAATAATTTCGTGTGGTGGCAACCAATTCCCTGTATTTGCCAGGGTTTGTTATATAGGATTCGAAAACATCAGTGAAGGCTTCAGGAGGCGACTCAACAGAAAGAGTGTGACCATTTACACCGTTTTGTATTACAGATGTGATCCCTCCAACATCGGAAGTAACGACAGGGATTCCAAAAGCATTTGCTTCACAAAAAGCGATCGGGGTACAATCAGATCTGGAAGGGACGAATAAAAAATGAGTTTCCATAAGTATATGATATAACACATTCGCATCCTCCTCACGGTTTTTATTTAGAAAAGGAATAACCTTAAGTTCCTGCCCCTGATAATCTACAGGAGGAACACAGCCGATAACGGTAAGCTCCACATTAAAACCTCTGTTACGCAAATTAAGAAATGTATGATATACAATATCCCCTCCCTTTCTCACCCAGTCTACACCAAGAAAGAGTATTCGCACAGGGCTGCTTATCTCTTTTCCTGCAACATCTTTTCCGGCAGGAACTTTATCCATGTTGGCTCCGTAAGAAATGAGGTTTAGCTTATCTTCCGGTACACCGTAATCATACCTGGCGGAATTTACTGCCCAATCGGAGGAGAATACAAGCGCATCAGCATTTCTGTATGTTTTCCGCTCTAAAAGATCACTCTCACATAATGATAGGCGTGCCAGGTTTGTAAAATTGGGATAATTATCGATTATAAGCTTTAAGGTAATATCTCCAACGTATACAACCGGACATTCGGTTTTCAGCAGACTCATTTCTCCGCTGGCAGATACCGCCACCACAATATCCGGATTTTCCTTCTTTATTTTAGGTGTGAAGTAATGTTTATACCTCAGACTCAGTAAATAGCTGTAGGGAATACTATAACGTTTTCCGAATAAACCAAGAGATATCCTGTTCATCGCTTTAAGAAAAAATAACAGAATACGGGGTTTGAAAGGGCCGGCAAATACAACATCACCGGCATGTTTAGCCAGCGATTTTGCCATATAATACATTGTACCCGACCATTCTCTCTTATCTGACGCATCACGACTGGTAAGATATAGTATTTTTAAATTTCTATCATGAACTGAATTCATATTTCCTTTTTTGTTTTGTTGACATAATACCGGTTGACCCTTGAATAACCAAAAAGTCCATAGATCACATACCTTTTAATAAATTTTTTCCATTCGAATTTTTCAGTATAACTGAATCCCTTTACTTCCCTTGCATATTTTCTGAACCTGGCGGTTTCCGGATGTCCGGAGACTCTGTTCCATGGTTTCTCCTGACCGTTGAAATGAATGATTACCGGTTCTATAACAGCTTCACTCCAATCTTTTCCATAAGCTCTCTCCATCACAACCCTGTTCATATAGTAAATTCCTATCTGCTGGTTCCAGACCGGGGCAAGCGGATATCTCTCACTGTACAGAACGGCATTTAACGCATCCTGATCATGAAAGGCACATAATTCAGAATGGTATCTGAGGTATTCAAACACTCTGCCAGAAGTATTTCTGTCAATCCAAAATTTTTTATTTATCCATAATACTCCTGCATTAAAGTAAAGGAACTTATCCGGTATGTTATGTTTATGGTGCATATTTACTTCTATGGCGGCCACATCGTTAACAGCAGCCAGAATATTATCACCCATATCAATCTGTAATAATGGCTGAAGATCACCGGTAACGATCAGGTCGGCATCCAGGTAAAGAAATCTTTCTGCTTCCGGATCAATCATTCCGGGGATAAGAATCCTGTAATAGGTTGCCTGTGATATTCTGTCGTTTACAGGAAGATCCCTGAATAATTCAGGATCCAGCCGGTAAAATGTAAATGCCTGACTAAAATCATTCACTATCCTTTCTATTTTTATCACGTTTATTTCCGACAAGGAAGCACTGAATAAATGGATACGAAGGTCAAGATGATGGTTATTCCTCAGGCAGGAATGAAGGGTTACTGCAAGGGGATATGCAAAAGAGTCATCAACTGCAAAGGCTATATGAAGAGTCTGCTTCATGAATATTTAATATTGAACTGTATACTTTGTACCATCATATATTTAATTACCGGATGGATTCATAAGGGCCAATATCGGGTGCTAATCCTGAAGGAACTATATTTCCTTCAATGTCATAGTAAAGGCCCACATCAACACCATTATCAATTGCTGCAGATTCATCCTGCAGTTTGAAATTTAATGCTGCAGGATTGATAAACAGAGGATTCTCAACTGCGGAATTTGCTGTGGGCAGCCCATATACAAACAGGTTATTACTTTCCTGCAGGCTACTTACCTTAAAGCGGATAGCCTCCACTGATCCCAGGTCGAAAATGTTATTTCTCGCAATAATTGATCCTCCTTCAATACCTATAGCCATTTTATAGAAAAGATTGTTATATACTTCAGCTGAACCGCTGACAAACAGGGGGCCGGAAATATCCCTGAAAATGTTATAATATATTTTTAATCCTGAAGCGTGAGACCATAAAGGTGATTGGGAGGGGCCGGATATATAATTATATCTTATTGTGATATCTCTGCCGTCACCAATATAGATAGAGAAACCGGGGTTTTGCGGTCCACTTAGAACATTGAACTCAAATATCCCGTTATCCTGTTCAGGATTGTTGGAAATAAAGCAGAATTTATTACCGCTGTCAGACCGGTCAATAACATTATGATGAACGTGCCAGTTATTGCACAGTTCCATCTGAATACCGTCACCTCCTGCAACAGATTCGGGTGTGGAGGGTGGTTTCCAGTTCCTGTTAACTTTATGTATATAACAATGGGAAATCTCAATATTCCTGGAATCTCTGATAAAGATGCCATCGTCTTTAACATTAAATATCTCCGTGTTATGAATATATAACCCGTTAATGTTATTCAGAGCCCTGATCCCCCAGGTTGAGCCGTGCAACCGGGCATTAATGATACTGACATTATTACTGCCTGTTCTGATGATAATACTGCTTACTGCCCTGTGTGCATATATTTCAACATCCCTGATTGTTATGTTATTTCCTCCTTCCCAGGCAGTTGAAACAGCGTGATCTGTGCTGGTACTTCTTATTACCGGTCTTTTTCCTGTACCGTATGATGCCAGGGTAATGCCATCAGCAAAAAGCATGACGGTACCTGTTTCTATAACAGTGCCTCTTTTTAAAGCGTATACTGTATTGGATTTCCAACTGATCTCCGAGAATGAATTATAGGGGGCACTTATAGTTCCGTTCCTTAATCCGTCAACTGTATTTCCCGG
>CAYVTV010000286.1:0-4591 GCA_964454295.1 uncultured Bacteroidaceae bacterium | reverse complement strand
AGCGTCAAATTTAAATTATTATCTTAAATTTGACACAGTTCGTAGAACAGTCTCGGCCCAATTACTCAATTACTCTGTATTACTCAATTACTCAATTACTCAATTACTCAATTACTCAATTACTCAATCAATTACTTAACTTCTGCCAACTTTCTACTTTCCACTTTCTACTTTCCACTTTCTACTTACACCTATCCTCCTAACGTAGCCACCATAACCGCCTTAATAGTGTGAAGCCGGTTTTCAGCCTGATCGAAAACGATAGAATGTTCTGATTCAAATACATCATCAGTTACCTCCATCGCATCTATGCCAAACTTCTGAAATATTTCTTCACCAACCTTTGTTTCCCTGTTATGAAAGGCCGGCAGGCAATGTAAAAATCTTACTTTCGGATTACCGGTTAAACGCAGTACATCCATATTAACCTGGTATGGCTTAAGCAGTTGTATCCTCTCCTCCCATACCTGCTCAGGTTCGCCCATGGAAACCCACACATCGGTGTACAGGAAATCCACCCCTTTAACCCCTTTGGCCACATCATCCGTTAATGAAATACTTGCACCGGTAGTACTGGCAATGGCAGAACATTTATCAGTCAGTTCTTTTGAGGGTTGCACAACTTTCGGAGCTACTGCCCTGAAATCCATCCCCATCCTGGCAGCTCCAACCATCAGCGAATTACCCATATTATTTCTTGCATCACCCATATAGGCAAAACTTATCTTATTGAGAGGTTTATCGCAAAACTCAAGCATAGTCATAAAATCTGCAAGGACCTGTGTAGGATGAAAATCATCTGTCAACCCGTTCCATACCGGAACACCGGAAAAGGCAGCCAGTTCCTCTACTATATCCTGTCCGAACCCTCTGTATTCAATAGCATCATATAATCGTCCCAGCACCCTGGCCGTATCTTTCATCGACTCCTTGGCTCCAATCTGTGTTCCTGAAGGTCCGAGATACGTTACATGGGCTCCCTGATCAAATGCAGCAACCTCAAAAGCACAACGTGTTCGTGTTGATGTTTTTTCGAAAATCAATGCTATATTTTTCCCCTTTAACTTCTGCTGCTCGGTGCCGGCGTATTTTGACTTTTTTAATTCAACAGCAAGATCAAGCAAAAACTTAATCTCCTGCGACTCAAAATCAAGAAGTTTTAAAAAATGACGATTGCGTAAATTAAATGACATATCTTAGTATTTTTATGCAAAACTAACATTATTTGATCTATTATTATTCCTTAAAAATATTAATTTCTAATCATTTTTTAATCCCAACTATATAATCCCTTACTTTGTTAAAAAATCCCTTATCCGGCATAAAGAAAATTTCATACCTTTATAGCTTTAAAAACCTTAACATTAAACTATTCAAATTGAAACACTTACTGATAATTATCATTTTACTGCCTTTCCTCTCCTGCTGCAACAGAAACAAAATCCCATCAGAGGGAATGGTGGAAGCAAAAATAATAGAATACAGAGTTGAATATCTGGACGAAAAAGCAGGGGGTATTCCAACCAGTATATTGCCCGGTAAAATGATTCTGATCTTTGCAGATCATTATGCTGTGAACAGGATTGACGGATTTCTTGGACAGTTTTCACTGACTTATATAGCAAATCTTAAAAACAGAAGAGTAATATCACTCATAAAAATATTTGACAAAAAATATTATTATTCCGGTGATTCCGGTGAGATTCCTTCCGGTATTGACCCAATGAATAACCTTAAAGTGGAAAAAACCGGTAATAAAAAAGAAATATCAGGTTACAGCAGTGATGAGCTGAGAATTATAACACCCGACGGAATAGAATTTATGGTTTACACTACCAGTTTTGAAAATATCAGAAATCCGAATATTACCACTCCATATAATGATATTGCAGATGTTTTGCTCGAATTTTATACCAGTTTAAGCGATATGAGGATGAAACTTTCTGCATCCAGAATATATTCAAAAGAAGTGGAATGGAATACTTTTCATGTCCCGGAAGATTATAAGGAAATTACAAAGGATGCTATGGAGAAGACGATAAGGGAGTTGTTCAGGTAGGGGGGATCGGGGGAAAATGGTGGTTGAGTGGTTACGTGGTTGAGTGGTTACGTGGTTGAGTGGTTGAGTGGAAAAGACAGGGGATCCCTTGTATGTGTTACTCCGTGTAATAACATATAAAACAACTTATACACACATAAATAAGTCAATGAAGAAAGAGAAAGGCATAATTAAATTTTTCAAAAATATTGTTAGATTTTTCAGGGATGAGCGATTCAGATTCACTTTTGCCAGTTTTCTGATTCTTATCTCCATTTATATGTTCATTGCTTTTTTTTCATACTTTTTTACATGGAAAGCGGATCAGGATTTTCAGTGGGCCAGTGTATTTTCCGGGCCGGATGTAAGAGTTGAAAATCATGCCGGTAAAATGGGAGCATGGTTAGCCTGTACCTTCCTTGATAAAGGTTTTGGAGTGGCAAGTTTAGGTTTTCCGTTTATTCTTATCGTTTTTGGGCTGAACATGTTTGGGCTTCATTTACTGAAAACATGGAGAACATTTATTATTACCATAACCGGTATTATTCTGACTTCCATATTGTCAGGCTATATTTTTGGTGACTTAACCCATTTTCTCGGAAGCGGGCCTGGCGGAAGTCACGGATATTTTATCAGTCGCTGGTTAAATGCAAGTCTGGGTAAGGCAGGTACAGCATTTTTCCTTCTCCTGCTCTTTACAGGATATTTCGCATACTCAATCAATAATTTCACTAAAGCTTTAAGCAAACTATTTAAGAATAAAGCAAAAGATAACACGCCTGAAAATCAAGATACAAATGATAGGGATGATTTTTTTCATGATGACACTACACACAATGATGAGGATTTTGCAGCAAATGATGAAAAGGTTCTGCAATTCAAACCCGCTTCGCTGAAAGATAAAGAGAATATGGCGAAAATTATTGAAGATGACAGCGATATAGAGATGACCGTGGAGCAATCAGGGGACAATGATATCCTCCACGACGATGAGATTTTGGAATATGAAGGAGATTTTGATCCCACCCTTGATCTGTCATCCTACAAATATCCTCCCCTTACTTTACTGAAAGACCATGAGGTATCGAACAGTACGGTTAGTACGGAAGAGCTGGTGAGCAACAAGAAAAAAATTGTTGAGACACTTGCTAATTATAAAATTACCATTACAAGGATTAATGCCACCATAGGACCTACTGTAACTTTATATGAGATTGTACCGGCACCCGGTATCCGTATTTCCAAGATTAAAAGTCTGGAAGACGATATTGCCTTAAGTCTTTCAGCTCTTGGCATAAGAATTATTGCGCCTATCCCCGGAAGGGGTACAATAGGAATTGAAGTGCCGAACCAGCAACCCAAAATTGTTTCTATGAAGAATGTTCTTTCCTCAAGGAAATTCCAGGAATGCAATTTTGAATTACCGGTAGCTTTAGGTAAAACAATATCAAATGAGACCTATGTTTTTGATCTGGCAAAAATGCCTCACCTGCTGGTTGCAGGAGCCACGGGTCAGGGTAAATCAGTTGGACTGAATGCGGTGATCACTTCATTGCTTTATAAAAAACACCCTTCGCAATTAAAATTTGTCCTTGTTGATCCCAAAAAGGTGGAATTAACTCTCTACTCGAAAATAGAAAGACATTTCCTGGCAAAACTTCCCGAAACGGAGGAAGCCATTATCACAGATACTCAGAAAGTTATAAACACTCTGAAATCCTTAACCCTGGAGATGGATGAGCGATATAGCCTGCTTAAAATGGCCCATGTGAGGAATGTAAGAGAATATAATGATAAGTTCATAAAAAGGAAACTTAATCCGCAAAAGGGGCACCGTTTTCTGCCATACATAGTGCTGGTTATTGATGAGTTCGCTGATCTGATAATGACAGCCGGCCGGGAGGTTGAAAATCCACTTGCAAGGCTGGCGCAGCTGGCAAGAGCCATTGGAATACATCTGCTCATAGCCACACAAAGGCCAACAACAAACATTATTACCGGGGTTATCAAAGCTAACTTCCCTGCCAGGATTGCTTTCCGGGTGATGTCGGTCATAGATTCCAGAACCATACTCGACTTGTCGGGTGCAAATCAACTTATAGGCCGCGGAGATATGCTTATATCCTCAGGATCAGAACCCGTAAGAATTCAGTGTGCTTATATCGATACAGATGAAATTGAAACTCTTACAGCATACATCGGGGACCAGAGAGGATATCCTGCAGCTCATATGTTGCCGGAAGTGGAAGACTTGCAGGGAGAAGCCATTGAAGTTGACCTGAAAAAGAAAGACAGCCGGTTTGAGGACGCAGCCCGGCTGGTCGTTCAGTACCAGCAGGGTTCCACCTCCCTTATTCAAAGGAAATTAAGCCTTGGCTATAACAGGGCAGGAAGAATTGTTGACCAACTGGAAGCAGCAGGTATTCTTGGTCCCTTCGAAGGCAGCAAAGCCCGGGATGTTTTAATAAAAGATGAACAATCTCTGGAACAGATTTTGCGTAATATTGAATAACTAAAAGTTTCGCATAGGTTCAACATGTCCTGCAATGAAAA
>CAYVTV010000285.1:0-4625 GCA_964454295.1 uncultured Bacteroidaceae bacterium | reverse complement strand
CGGATATATGAAACTACCGGTTTCAGGTTTGCTGAGGACATAAACAAACAAATTATTACGATCAGAAAAGAAGGTGAAATCGTTGAATATTCCACTGACTTGCAGGGAAATTACCAGGGCAGGAATCTGCCTGCTGTGTTGCTGACCATTGATGTTCTCAGATCCGGCGGGTTAACTGTCACGGAGAAGGCGGTTCATGAAGGAGTGGGGGAGGTAAAGGAAATCACAGGCTTAAGAGGCCGCTGGGATACACTGGGTCATAATCCTCTCATTGTTTGTGATACGGCGCATAACAGGGAGGGTTTGTTGCAGGTCGTTGAGCAGATAAAAAAGACCAGGCACAAAAAGCTTCATTTTGTTATTGGACTGGTAGACGATAAGGATATTCAATCAGTTCTTTCAGCACTTCCCGTTGAGGCTGAATTTTATTTTACCCGTGCATCTATCCCCAGGGCACTGGATCACGAACAGTTGTACAGGGAAGGAATAAAAGCAGGATTGAAAGGGAAAGCTTATTCCTCAGTCGATGAGGCTTTTAAAGCGGCAAAGGGAAATGCGCGGAAAGAAGATATGATTTTTATCGGAGGAAGTACATTTGTGGTTGCTGATGTCTTATGCTCCTGTGATTTGCAATGTTTGTGAAAACTCGAATAAAGCAATATCAGTCTTCTTCAGCCTTTGTTTTTTTCATTTAACAAATTATTGATATAATAAATCTTATTAATATATTTGCCCGTCTGAAAAGTTTTGAGGAGAGAATATGAGAGTCCCGTATTACCGGTTCCTTTTCTGAATACCCTCCATAATTCTTTATTGATCGTTGCATTTTAACGTAAGTTATAATGCGTTCATATAATAAGCTAACAGCTTTTATTTATCGTAGATGGTATAAAAATTTAAAAATACTTTCCGGTACAAGCTAATTGTTAACATAATATAAACACTTTAACCCAAATGAAAAAAAACGGATCAATGCAGGTAAAGTTTTACAGCGGTAAAAATATTCCTGTTGAATTGCACAAGGTACGTATCGTACAAAAATTGCACCTCAAACCCGTTAAAGAGCGGCTTGAGGCTATAAATAAAGGGGGGCATAATACTTTCCTTCTAAATACAAAGGATATTTTCCTGGATATGTTAACCGACAGCGGGACAAATGCCATGAGTGACAACCAGGTTTCATCCATGCTTCAGGCAGATGATGCGTATGCAGGTTCTCAGAGTTTTTATCGCATGGAAGCGGCATTACAGGAGGTTTTCGGTAAGAAGTATGTTCTTCCTGTTCACCAGGGAAGGGCTGCCGAGAACATTATTTCTCAGGTTTTCATTAAACCGGGTGATATTATCCCCATGAATTATCATTTCACGACCACCAAGGCTCATATGGAACTGAACGGGGGCAAAATATTTGAGATTTACACAGAAGAAGCGTTAAAGATAAAGAGTGATCATCCTTTTAAAGGGAATATAGATATTCAGAAGTTTAAAGACCTTATTAAGGAATACGGGGCTGAAAAGATCCCGTTTGTCAGGTTTGAAGCTTCTACAAACCTCATTGGCGGGCAACCCTATTCTATGCAAAACATGAAAGATATCACAAAAGTGGCAAAGGAAAACGGGATTATGGTTGTTCTTGATGCCAGCCTTATAGGGGAGAATGCATACTTTATCAAACAAAGAGAGCAGGGGTACGAAAACACTTCGATAAAGGATATTCTGCTTGAAATGTGTGATCTTTCAGATATAGTATATTTTTCAAGTCGTAAAGTAAGTTCAACGAGGGGTGGAGGTATCTGCACAAGTGATGAAGATCTGTTTCTTAAGATGCGTGATCTTATTCCGCTGTTTGAGGGTTTTATGACATACGGAGGAATGTCGGTGCGTGAGATTGAAGCTATGGCTGTCGGGCTTTATGAAACCACTGATGAGACAGTGATCAGCCAGTCACCATCATTTATTGCATATGCTGTTGAGGAACTTGACAAGATGGGAATACCGGTCATCACTCCTCCGGGCGCGCTGGGCTGTCACCTCGATGCACAGGGATTCCTGCCTCATGTTCCCCAGGAGGAATATCCTGCCGGCGCTTTAGCCTCCGCACTCTATATCGTTTCAGGCTGCCGCGGAATGGAACGGGGCACTATCTCGAGCGTACGGGATGAAAATGGAATTGATATTCTGGCTGACCTTGAATTGCTACGGCTGGCCTTCCCCCGCAGGGTCTTTACTTTGTCACAAACTATGTTTGTCCTTGACCGTATCAAGTGGCTCTATGATAACCGCGAACTGGTTGGCGGCTTGCGTTTTGTGGAAGAACCGCCCGTTCTGAGGTTTTTTAACGGCAGACTTGAACCTACCAGTAACTGGACGGAAAAGCTGGTGGAGAAGTTTAACAAAGATTTCGGGGGAAGTTTGTAGGGGATGAGAAGTGGGAAGTGACAGGTGACGAGTGATGGGTTGATGCGTGAGTGGGTACATAGCAGGGTGAGTAATTGATTAATTGAGTAATCGAGTAATTGATTAATCGAGTAATTGATTAATTGGGTAATCGAGTAATTGATTAATTGAGTAATCGAGTAATCGAGTAATTGATTAATTGGGTAATCGAGTAATTGATTAATTGGGAAATCGAGTAATTGATTAATTGAGTAATCGGGTAATTGATTAATCGAAGGGGACGGAATGCACTGTAGAGACGCACGGTTGTGCGTCTTTGCAAGAAAACCCCGGCGGGGTTGAAATAAAATAACCAGGGATTTTTATAGAGACAGGGCATGCCCAGGGATTTTCGGTAGAGACAAGGCAAGCCCTGTCTCTACAGCAATTAACCCTGGAAAAATGACGAAATGAAAATCCGCCGAACCGTCACAATATTTTGTGTCTCAACAACGAAATTATATCATTCGGCTGATTGATGCGGAACAGATAAAGCTGATTCAGTTATAAATTACTTATATTGTTAATAATCAACATATTGCGCCCTTGGGCCTTTACGTTTAATTTTAACTTTACGAACTTGTGTAATAATAAACTATTCAATTATTAGGAAATAAGGGATGTTAAAGAATCCTTGATTAAAGTAAACGGTAACTGAATCACCAACTTCCCGGTTTTCATAAACAGTCATTGAAACCGTCACATCCCTGGTTTTTGTTTGAGGTCCCCATTCCCCTGTTTTAATATAATATCTTGTTGTCTTTCCCGAACTTATTGACTTATCAAGCACTTCTGCTTTGTAGATAATTGCTTCAGCCTTGTCTAAAACAAAGTTGGAGGTTATGACAGATCCGTAAGCAAATAGAGTAGGGAAGAGGAGCAGGCCAAAAAGAGACAGGTAAGTTATACCTTTCTTATAATCATAATTTTTCAGGTCATTACTCAACGTAAAAAAACTGACTATCAGAAAAACTATTATACCGGTCTTCCAGAAGTTACTGTAGCTATAAATGTTAAAATCCATCAATGCTCTTATAGCCAGGGCAGAGGAAGGGATATAGAAGCCTATGAATATACCTGGATATACAGATTCAGGTTTAACATCAAGTTTTATCAAACCTTTTGATGTTCTGTAAACAATTAAGCCGGTAACAGGTATCAGACAGCATAATATAATCTGAATGTTATAGAAGTGGGGATAAATAAATGTAGCCAGTCCTGTTATCAATGCGATTGTATTAAGTGCCCTGACAAGTTTTTTCGATCTTTGCAGTTTTTCCTGGCGTTCTTCAACAGTCCATCCCAGTTCAGTATTTGTAAGTATCTCTTTTTCTTCCTTTACAATTTCTTCCTCACCAAGATCGGTAAAATTCTGCCTCGTCCACTCCAGCAATTGTTGATAACGCCCCATATAAGTGGGGACCTTAAGAATCTTGCCTTTCCCTTCTTTGGGAAGAAATGACAGGTAATTTGCATCCTCTTTATACCCTTTTACATCATTCAGATACAAAGTTCTCGTCTTAAAGATACCGGCCATTATAATTTTATCCTGATCTGTCATAAACCTGCGTTTCATTGCATCAATGAGTCCGAAAACCATCAGGGCGATCATTCCCAGGGATAGCGGAGCAATGAAAAACAGGGAGAAAAGGGGAAGATCATAATTAAAAGGGAAAAGCAGTAACCAGATAAATAAGGCGATTACCGGAGGCGACATGATCCAGAGGAAAATTAACCAGCCTTTTGCTAATTTGTATTGTTGAGTCATGTGTTCTTAAGAAATGAAGTTTATAACTTTATACAACGGACTGAATATCCGTACTTCCAGAAACCTTCATGTCTGGATACAGTTGATGTGTTGTAGGATAAATTTCGTACCCAAAAATAGTTCGGATTACTCATTGTGGAACTCCACCAGACACCTCCTGTTCCTATATTATGAAAAGTGCCATCACTCCATCGGGAACCTCCCGGAAGAGCAGTGAATCTGCTCTGGTTTGAAGCTCCGGTATTCGGTGTTTGCCAATGAACTGTACCCGTTTCTTTCATTTTTCCACCGGCAACGCTTTCCCCACCCAAAAAAGTAATTAATTCATTCCATTCTGAATCGGTTGGAACACGCCAGCCTTCAGGACATACCATACTTAAGGTATAAAAGTTATACAACCCGCCATAGGTATTCTTTAATG
>CAYVTV010000284.1:0-4628 GCA_964454295.1 uncultured Bacteroidaceae bacterium | reverse complement strand
AAAGAACCTTTTGATAACCAGCTGTCCCTCAGCTTATTTTAAGTGGACAGCAATGACTTACAATAATTACTATATTAGCAAAAAAAACCGCTGAAACGAACGGGTATTTTATCCGAAAAATTTTGCGCATTATGACGAAGGCCTTCACCGGCATCCTGGAGTTTGCATGGACATACCGCTTATACCAGTGGCTGGCAGGATCACACAATTATTACCGGTTATTTGCCGACAGATATATCTGTTACAAGCCAGGCCAGAAAATACTGGATCTGGGTTGCGGACCTGCTGATATTTTGAGATTTCTCCCGGCAGATGCAGACTATACAGGTATTGATCTCAATCCTGATTATATAAGGAAAGCAAAAAGAAGTAATCCCGGTAAAACATTTATTTGCGGAGATATCGCCAAACCTGATTTCCACATCGAGGATGAAAGCTTTCACACCATTTTTATGATTGGGGTACAGCACCATCTGCCCGATGAAGCCATTGAAAAAATGCTGGATTTTGCCTATAGAAAATTAAAACCTGGCGGAAAGTTATTGTCCCTTGATCCCGCTTATTCCGGTCAACAGGGAAGACTTGAATTATGGTTCATGAAAAACGACCGGGGAAAGTATATCCGAAAGCCTGAGGAATACAAGTCACTCACCGGTAGATTCTTCAAAGACAACAGTATTGATATTTTTCATGGCGTAATGCACATTCCTTTCACCTTCAATATTGTAAAGGGGGAAAAAATATAGGACAGGAAAAGCTGATGGTTCAGGGATTACCCGCCTGTCGTTTGTTCAATAATATACCGCGGCCTTTGTTTGACTTCAAGGTAGATTTTCCCTACATATTCCCCTATTAATCCAAGACATATCATGTTAATACCAGAAAAAGCCGATACAATAAGCAGTATGGATGCCCATCCCTGGACGGTTTTGCCGCTGAAGTAGTTTATCATTACCCAGACCGCTATCAGTATTGAAACACCAAACATCAATACACCGGCAAATGTTACATACTTCAGCAATGTCGTATTAAATGATGTAATACCCTGCCATGCAAAGCTTATCATTTTTCTTAAAGGATATTTTGTAAGGCCAAACTCCCGCCTTGTCCGTTCATAATAAACCACATCACTTTTATACCCGAGTAATGGGAAAATACCCCGGAGAAAAAGATTAACTTCATTATACTTTTCAAGGCTTTCGATTACATTACGGTCAGCAAGGCGAAAATCAGCGTGATTGAAGATAGTGTTTATGCCCAGAATTTTCATCAGCCTGTAAAATGCCAGCGCACAATTGCGCTTAAAGAAGGTGTCCGTTTTCCTGTTCTCCCTGACCCCATAAACTATCATATTACCTTCGGAATATTTATCCATCATCTGTCCAATAACAGTAACATCATCCTGAAGGTCGGCATCAATCGTAACAAAACACCCGGCTTTGTTTTTCCAGTAAAACAGGCCTGCCAGTAAGGCATTCTGGTGTCCGAAGTTATTTGAAAGTTTAATTCCCCTGACATTACCTTCCTGTGAAAACTTATTAATAAGTTCCCAGGTACGGTCATTACTGCCGTCATCCACCATGCAGATGAAACTGGATTTATCGATCTTTTCCCCGGAAATAAGCAGATCAAGCTGCTCAGTCAGCTTCCTTACTGAGAGAGGAAGAACCTCCTCTTCGTTAAAACAGGGAACAATAATTGCAAGTACAGGAGCCTTTTTAGTCATCATCGTTAAATAAAGTATTCTTATATATTGAAACAAAGACAAAACAATTTCTGAAAGTTACCAATTCCTTCCATTTTCCTGACGTACACAGTTCATCAATTACCTCATCATTCAGATTGGATATGTTGGAATAAATAAAATACCTGTTATCGGGATTGTGTGAGATATAAAGGTCTCTGTCCTTCAAATCCACATAACGCTGGTTGCCCGAGAAGCAGAATCCCCCTGAAACTTTTAAAAAATCAATGTTATTGTCTTCCAGATAAGTGTAACATTTATCCCTTAATCTATAATACGGCCAATGGCCCAGAGTAGCATCCCAGGCTTTAGCCATTTTATCAGGGTAGATCCAGAAATTCCCCGAGAGAAGAAAAACTATGGCAATATAAGAGATGATTTTAATTTTCCTGACAGAAAGATAATTGATTATGATCTTGTAAACCAGTATAGTGAAAATAAAAAACATGCCCATATAGTAACGTGAGTTTATAACGATTTTAGTAGTTATAGCAAAATAAAAGAATAATAAAAAGAGAAATGTAAATAACAGCAGGAAAGATAAATTTTGTCCTGACATGACTGCCTTTACCTTGTTTGTTTTAACCAGTCTGATCAGGGCATAGATACCTAAAAACCAGATAAAGATACGTCCATTTTCAACTAATCGTAAGCTGTAGGCGGCTATGTTTTTTATGATTCCCCTTATCCCTTCCGGGTTCTCCCATCCTCCGCCCCATGGTGAGTCGGGATGATTAAGAAACCATCCTTTTTGGGCAATGTAATATCCAAAATAAACACCTGCAACCATGAACGCCGGTATAAAAGGGAGTGAGCTTCTCACGAGCATTCGCAGGGTAATCCTATTATCTTCTGTAACTACCTGATGAATAATATAGAAAAGAAAAACAATGCCCCCTGTCAGTGTACCTCTTCCATTGATTAACACCAGGAAAAGAAGTGCCGCACTTAACATTAACGGTTTGTTCTCCGATATAGCTCTTACAGAAATTACAAATGCCGTTAATATGATGATATCAGGTGAAGCAATTAATAACTGGGCTAAAATGGTTGAATCGACGAGGAGAACCATGAAGACATAAAGAGCAATATCCTGGGGTACAAGCAGTTTCAATAATCTGAACGTATTATATATCAGGAGAACAGCCCAAAGAGCAATAAATGCATGTGAAACCCATAATTTCATTCCAAAGATCTGCCATAGGGCCGCTGTCATGATACCCATCAGGGGTGGATGATATCCGGTTCCGACTATGTCGGAGTTCTCAGAAAAACCGGGAAGAATAAGCGAGGAGAAATTGTTGGTGTAAAACCAGAAAGCCTCTTTGGAAGTCTGTTGAACATTATCCCAGAAATAACAATTATTCAAGCTGATAATGACAAGAAAAGCATATAAAACTACAATCAGCCAAATATAAACCAGGTCTTTTTGAGTTTGAAATATGGAAGAGCAGAATTTCTTCATTAATAATTGTGTTCTGATTGACATGAAGCAGGGATTATCATTTCATTTCTTAAGGGCATCTCTAAAAACCCCAACTTCTGCGTTACGCGAAATTTGTAAAGTTCTCATTCCGGCAAAAATTGTCGGAACTCCGGCTTTACAAATTTCGCAAGCCTTGAATTTGGAGTTTTTAGAGATGCCCTTAAATGAGTCAGATGCCCGAAATTACGAAATTTTTTGTAAGGAAGTATATTTGAGATGAAATGGTTATTCCTGACTGGCATCTTCAGCCGGATAGTCGGAGAAGAGGGAGTCTTCCCAATCCAACGCTCATCTTTCGCAACAGCTTCAGATGACAGGTGGCGGAGCCAGGTTTTACAACTTGCAGTTTTTTAGGAAATTTATAAAATGCAGCTAATAATTTAGCAACCAGTAAGACCTGTCCGGCGTTTTTCAACCGGACAGCGTCGAATTATTCGCAACCTGTCCGGTGTTTTTCAACCAGACAGCGTCGGTGAAAACAGTAAAAATTTATTAGACTACTTAATCGTCACCTCAAAGAAGTGAATTTTTTATTTCCAATTCAAGAAAAATTTAGTACCACATTTCGGAATTATCCTTTACATTTGAAAAAAATATTACCATTCGGATATCCCTTAAGGACTAATATTGCATTAATGAAGGATCATTCCAACGATAATGAATTACTCAGGAAGATAAGAAAAGGAGATTTATCCGCCTTTGAATCCTTATTCAGTGATTATTATGTGATGCTGGGAATAATTGCAAAAAGCTTCGTGAAAGATACCCGCATTGCAGAAGAAATTGTCGGGGATCTATTTGTTAAACTATGGGAAAGAAGAAAGTATTTTATCGTAACGGTTTCGCTCAAAGCATATCTAATAAAATCAGTCCAAAACAGGTGCATTAATTATCTGAGGCAACATCAGAAAGAAACTAAACAGAAACAGGCTCTGGAGGAAAACATTAATTATGAAGTTCTAAGATGGTCTGACGATTTCCCCCTGGATAAAATACTGGAAGAAGAGCTATCCGAACGGATTGAGAAAGCGATCGGGAATTTACCCCCCCGTTGTCGGGAAATATTTCTTTTAAGCAGGGACAAAGGACTTCAATATGATGAAATTGCGGTACATCTTAAAATATCTGTAAACACCGTTAAGGGTCAGATGAAAATTGCACTGGCAAGGTTGAGGAAGGAGTTGGGGGAGTGGAGGTGAGTGGTTATGTGGTTACGTGGTTACGTGGTTACGTAGAGACGCACGGCTGTGCGTCTCGTCCAGTAAAAGAGGGATCACGGGATCACGCTATCTCCACCTACGCTAAAGCTTCGGTGGATGAAAACGGGATCACGGGATAATCCTAATAACCCAATAACCCAATAACCCAATAACCTAATAACCTAATAACCCAATAACC
>CAYVTV010000283.1:0-4644 GCA_964454295.1 uncultured Bacteroidaceae bacterium | reverse complement strand
TCCGTTATCATCCTTTACCGAACCGGAAATCTCCCTTGTACGTGGCTGTTCTATTATCTTTCTTTCGGCTGAAGGAGGCGCAATCAGAGATTGCATCTCTTTCTCGTACAGGAAAACCTGCCTGTCATCAATAAGATATTCCACAGATGCATCCTCAAATAACTTTATCAGGATTTCCTCTATGCTTCCGGCACGAACGGAAATAGTCTTTTTGTCAAGAGACTTTATGAGGTCCGCATCATAAATAAAAATAAACTCACTTGAGTTCTCAATAGTTTGAAGAATTTGCTCCACAGAAGAATTCCTCATACGCAGGTCAAATTTCATTGCCTGTGAATAGGAAGAAGCTGAAGAGACCAGAGTTCCGAGGATTAGTAAGAATGTGACCAGTTTCATAATTAGTAAAGTTTTACTGATCCTTTTCCACAATCCATGATACTGAATTGTTTCAATTAGCTTTTTTTTCATACATTTGTAAAGTTTAAAGGTTGAACATAAATGCCTTAGGGCATTGTGATTGACTGCGCCGGTTAATGTTCCCTGCATTAACCGGTTTTTCTTTTATTTTTCCATATTAGTAATCGTGTAAGTAATTCATTGTTTTGTAGTTTTTCAGGAAATAATAGTACTGTTATGCAATTAACTTTTTCAATTTATACCATGCTTATAAAAAAATCTTAATAAATTATATATTTACTGTCTTCAATGATAATCCTTGACTTGGCGATGGTGGAAATTCCCCTCAGCACCCTTTCCGGATCGTCTTTTAAATCGAGCTTACCCGAAATTTTTCTTGATTTTAATGCACATCTGAATTCAACAGTTATATTATAAAACCTGGAAACTCTCCTGAGAACCTCATTTACAGGCTCGTCATCAAAAAGAAGGTACCCGTTCTTCCATGCCACATGGTTTTCCGGATATTCCACTGTTGAAACCTCAAAATTTTTTCTTTCTGTTTTTAAAGATGCCAGCTGACCCGGAACCAGTTTAATCTCTTCACTTCTTATTAACTTACCCTGAACCGTGGTAACAGACACTTCCCCTTCCAGTAAAAGGGCTGTATAAAGATCTTCCTGCTCATTAGCCTGAACACAAAACCTGGTACCTGATACCTCAACCCTAAAACGATCTGTTTTAACATAGAATGGTTTAGTTTTGTCTTTTTCAACTTCAAAATAAGCTTCACCCTGAACATATACTTCTCTGGTTTTACCAGTAAAAACAGGAGGATATACCAACCTTGATCCGGAATTGATCCAGACTTTAGTGCCGTCAGATAATTGCATACTATTATATTTCCCATGAGGAACTATCATCTGATTAAAAATTTCGGCCTGCACCGCCTGAACAACTTCTGTAGTGTCGTTGATAACAACATTTGCACCGTCGGAGGAATAGGCAACCCTGGACTCATAATCCGGAATAAAGATCTGTTGTCCGTCAGAAAGAATTAATTGAGACTGATCAAATGAGGGCCGGTTGCTTATTGCAAACTTTTCAAGGGAAGAGGAATGCTCATGTACAGAAAGGTATAATGCCACACCACCGAATCCAAGCAGAATAAGCAGAGAGGCAGCAATACGAATAAAAACCATTCTGTTTGATTTAGCCTTTCTCAGAAGGATATTTTGCCACACATTCTTTTTTGTATCAGGATTTACTGAATTTCTTCCCCTTAATTCAAAAAATACTTTCACAGCCTGATCAATATGCTCTGTCCTGTCAGGATGTTTTTGTTTTAATTCTTTGATAAACTCATCATAACCTTTAGGTTGCAACATCCTGAAAATGAATTCGTCATCAAGAAGAAAATCAGTAAAATCAATGGGCATGTTCTTTTTTTCTGCCATTTATACTATAATTTAAATATATATATATATAGAGTGATGAAGAAGAAAAATATAGACAGGAAAATTTGTATTTTTCAGAATTCCAGATTCCAAATTCAAATTTCAAATTTCAAATTACTTATTTCTTAAGTATATAGGTCATTTTCTCTAAAGTGGAATCTTGAATCTTGAATTTGGAATCTGAAATTAGAAATTCAGAACAGCCCTAATAAGACCTCCTGTCTCCTGAATCCTGACTCCCTACTATCCTTTTAATCTCCTTAACCGCCCGGTAAACTGCAGTACGGCATGATTCAACACTGATATTAAGGGACCTGGAAATATCCTCGTAGGATAATCCTGCTTCAAACCTCATAAAAATGATCTCCTGTTGCCCGGGAGAAAGTTTTTTTATACCGCTCTTCAGGGTACTTTGCAGATTGGATTTTGTCTCGTCCTGAATGATCACCTCTTCAGGACTCGATTCCGGGGTGAAGACAGAATCCTTAAAATGTTCATGCAGGTGGATTCTTTTATTTCGGATAAGCAATTGTAATATTTCGTTACGAAAAGCAGTTAATATATAGGCATGAGGATTATCAACTGATGTTAATTGTTGCTGCTTCTTAATAAGTGTTATAAAAACATTCTGAATGGCGTCCTCAATACATTGACTTTCACAATTGAACGTGCAACCATAGTTGAACAAAACATCAAAATAACAATTATATACCGCTTCCAATGATTTTATATCACCCGCGGTAATATATGCATCCCATTCTTTTCGATAATAATAGTTAGAATCAGTTTTAGCCTGCATAAGAAAAAATGCTGATAATTCGCCGCTATAAAAATAAAGTTTTTAAGTATTATGACAACAGTTCGTTAAATTAAAATAAAACGCGAAGGCGCAAAGGCGCAATATGTTGTATATCAACAATATAGGTAATTAATACCCGAATTGTTAAAATATTCATTATCAACGCAATATAAAATTTTAACGAACTATTGTTATGACAAATGTTAAAAACAAAGTAAGAGCAAGAAATAAAAATACCTGTAAAAATTATAGTCAGGATTCCCGACCTCTCATGCCTCTTCTCCTTTGTCTTCCCCTGTGTAACTTCATATTCAGAGGTTTAATGTCCTCAGAATCACAAGCCTTGCAATGTATCTCCGGCTTGTGAGTAACCATGGTTTCATTACAATGCATGCATTTATACCAGAAATCGTCAGTATCATAAGTCCCCCCTGAAATTAAGATAGCTTTCCCTTCAACAAAAGCATTAGCAATGGTTTTCCGCGCCTTATCATATAACCGTGTAAAAGTGGGACGGGAGATATTCATTCTTTTTGCAGCCTCAGCCTGGGTGAGGTTCTCATAATCTGCAAGTCGTATCGCCTCAAACTCCTCATATAGCAAAACTACCGATTCCAGTTGCCTCATTGGGATGCCAAAAGGTTTATATCCCTCCATGGGTGGGGGCATGGTAACTCTGCGGATGCGTTTGCGGTTTGGCATTATTGAATGAGTTTATAAATTGTAAAGGTAATAAAAGATATAAAAAGAAGAGCAAAGGCGCAAAGGCGCAATTCTGATTATTTTTTTTTGCCTTTGCGTTTTTTTTATAATTAATTCATTATCATTCATCAATTCCAAAGCTTCAGAGAATAATTAATATGTATTCCCATAAGTTCTGCTACCTGTAAATGGGATTTTAAAAATACACCTGCCATTAGAACCGGAGAAATTCTATATGCCAGTTCATACTTCTGGTAAAGTGCATTTCTTGCCTTATATGGTGAGTAGATATAGGCACCAAGGTATTGTGTGAATAACACTTTCCCAAGCATAAAATCCTGCCCGAAAGTTAATGCCAGGCGTTTATAATCTATATCCCTCTGCTCTCTTACCAGCGTTTCCTTTATATATCCGTCAAAAATTATTTCCACCCCGGCATTCAATGAATAAAAAGCGCTGAGAGGCCTGCAAAACCGTGAATGAAACCCGTATATAAACATTGTTTTTTCCGGCAGTTCCCCTACGGCATTCAGAACTTTTACACTCGAAAGGGCCTGAAATATTACATACGGATCAGGCTTCCTTCCTTTTGCGTCTGAATAATATTCGTGATGCAGGACAGGAAATGGTTTAGGATGAATTTCGAATCCAACAGCCAGAGTCGGGAAATTCATTCCCTTATTGGGCAGTTTAACGCCTCCGTTGGAAATATGATTATAGCAGCCGGAGAGAGTTAAAAATGTTGATTGTCCTAACCTGTATTTGAAACGTGCATCAACAAACAAAGGGAAACTTATTCTTGAACTGAAAAAGAAATTAAGCGGATTATCTGTCTCATCGTACACTTTGGTATGATATGAAAAACCTGCTCCCCCTCTCACGGTAAAAAGTAAGTTTTTCCCGTGCCTGACAACAGGTTCAGCAAAAACACACATATCAAATACTCCACCAAGTATTTCAGGATTCTGGTAGTTAAAATACCGGGCTTCTATCCCTGATATCCAATACGCATTGAACACCTGCCATTTTGTAAATGAGGTATGCAATTTATTCAGGTTGAATTCAAAGCCATAAGGATGGGTATGCGAAATGTCTTTTATTGACCGGGAGTGGGGAATAATAAATCCGTAATGGGCTTGCATTCCGGTGTAGAAGTGAGGTATAGTGTCTGCGTGGGCGTAGAATACCTGTGAAATAAAGATGATAAGAATTGACAGATATTTTGATACAATATATCCCATTTTATTATTGTCTTTGTGTACCTTTGTGTAATCCTTTGTGTCCTTTGTG
>CAYVTV010000282.1:0-4663 GCA_964454295.1 uncultured Bacteroidaceae bacterium | reverse complement strand
CCTGCCATTGCACTGCGGCAGTACATACGGGTAAATTCGTCATCATCCTGGTTATTCTCATCCGGACGGTTTGTCCATCGAAGTACCGCCCACGGAGGAAGAAACTCCATAGCCTGTAAAGCCTCCTGAAAATTACTTCGTGCATGCACCAGTCCTGTCCTGCTTCCGTCCCTTATCCATTGTGTCTGTGAAGATAACACGGTAAACTCATTCAGCATGCGGCCGCCACTCTGGCAACTCTCGATATACAGGTCAGGGAAAGTTCTTCGAACCTCTTTTAAAGCCTCCTGAAGTGCGACTACGTTTTTCATTGGGCCGGCACGGGTTTCTGCCACAAAGAAATCCTGGTCATACTTCCACCACCGGGCATAATAATCCGTGCAAAGCGTCCCGACATGATCAGCAAGGTATGCGCTGAAATCCGATCCGTCAAGATCTGCCAGTGCCCCGTCAATAAAAGGGCGATAGAATCCCGGTTGATTATCGATCAGCAACCCGGGAGGGATTTCAATACCCGGTTTAACAAACTGCGGGCATGACCATATTCCGGGTTTAACTCCTTTATCCTTTACCTGTTTAAGTAAGCTTTCAAATTCCCCGGGGAAAAATTTACCGGTATGTGGTGTCCATGCACCACAGGCCTCATACCATCCGGCATCTATAACGAAATAATCAAACCGGTATGGATCCATTGCATTTAACTGTCGAACAAGGAAATTTCCGTCAATACCGAACCTGACAGTGTACCAGTGGTTCCAGGAAAAAGGGAACGATGGAGCGGGCCCCCCATACATGCGTGCAGACAACGATTCTCTTAGTTTCATCCATTCAGCCCTTGCCGCAACTTCATCAGTTTTTGACACAGGTGTAATCATGATGGCTGGCCCTTCAATACTTTCACCCGGTAACAGGATTAACTGGCTTTCTTCACCGGGGAGGAAGAACCGGAAATCCAAACCGCCGGGTATACCTGTTAATTCAGCTTTCCATCCGCCACACCAGTCTAATCCAAAAAACAAGTTCATTTCTTCGTTCCTGATCACCCAGTATGCATTTTTACCGTTTTCAATTTCATCGGAACTGTGAAGTCTGCTGCCCAGGACTTTAGTTTCTCCTTCGGTTAAAACCACCTGACGGGGTGAAAATGATAAAGGCTCCCAATAGCGCATTATTTTTGCACCACTGTGAATATTCCATGCTGCATTCCAGCCGGGAAACCATGGCAACTCAACCGGTTCGCCGGTTCTGTTTACCACCCTCATGCCTAACCTTATCAATGCACTTTCCCTGTCGAGTGCAACCATCCGGATCATACTTAAACCATCAGGAAAAACACATTCAGATTCTGCACGAAAGAAGACGTGGTCATCTGTCCGTTTCCATGCAACCACTTCAGGAGTTCCTCTACCAAGGGATTCGGGAATCCATTTTTGCATAGAGGGATCATCGGAAATATCACTGAACAGAACAGACCCTGTTTTTAATTCTTTATATGATCCCAGCATGGGGATTCCCTCAGGTGTTAATCCAAGGGTCAGTTCAACAAGATCATTTCTGAGTAAGGTAGTTGATGATTGCGGAAATGATACTGTTTTTTTTTCTGATTTCTTAGTTTTATTCCGCGTGGATATTACAGTTGATTGCGTGAAGGCGGTCATACTCAGACCGGCAATAACACAGCAAATAGCTAATTTTGAGATAGATGGATTCATTGATCCATTGCAGACTGCTTTTCTCATTTAAACCGTAACGAATAAAGATCAGCTTCCTTCATTACAAATCGTAACCTGACAGGTTTACCGTTCATTGATGTAAGCCCGGGATTATCATTCCAGTTCACAGTGTATTCTATTTTATCACCCACAACAATATGACAATCATCAAGAGTAAATCCCGGAACCGGCACTCCGGCAATATCCTGAATTTCCACTTGGATACTTCCGGCAGCAGAGGTACTAAAGTTTATAACTAATTTGTCACCGGCAAAAGTCAGTGGTTTTGTCAGCAATTCCCCTTCATCAGCACGTGCATGCACAGAAATAAATCCATCTGTACGAAGAACATAACGATGTCCGCTGCAATGATAGATTGACATTTCCTGTTCTGATGTTGGAACTACATTGAGTGCCACATAGTTGGCCCGGCTCTCCCATCGTTCGGGATCGAGCCCCGGCCGGATAAAGGCTTCAGCGAACAAACGGCTATATGAATGTGTGCCTGCCCGTGATGCCATAAACATAATGTCGGTTGATCCTGTCATAACATGTGTTTTTTCGGTTCCAACACGGCCGGCGGTATATCTCGATGGCAGGGCAATGTATATGTGCGGAGCACGGAAATACGGATGTGTCTGGTTTGTATAAAGATGCTCATCCGGAAGATTTGGATTCATTGGCAAAGGCTTGCTCCAGTTTATAAAATCAGAAGATGTGGTGCGGGAGATGGTCCGTAAACCATACCCCGATTCCTTAGGCTGAGAGGTTTCTGCTGAAGTATTGAGCGTTTCATCATAGGTATTTGTCCAGGTCCGGAAATAACATACATACTGTTGTTCGGCTTCAGACCAGAACGACACATTCTGCGAGTCAAACGCGTGTGACCAGGCCTTGTCATATGGAATAACCTGCTGATCACTGAGCTTTTTCCAAACTATGCCATCTGCCGAGACATATGCATGCAGGCCTTGCGGATTAACCTGTCGTTCGTATCCCGGGTGTCCGGCAAGTGCTTTGAAACGTTCATCCGACTTAACATCCGGACGGGTATCCAGAAAAGGAGAAAAATTATGGTTAAAGGGGGGATGTCCGGCCAGAATAACATTGTTTTGCTTCGTGCCATTAACTTTAAAAAGCCCCAGGCTGGGAGATGTCCACTCATGCCCGTCAGCACTTTCCACATAACAGGTGATCTCTCCCGGGTGACCACTGTAATCGGTACGTCCGGTATAAGAAGGATCGATGGAACGGTAATATCCCCGGAAGCGGTTGCCATCCTTTATAACTGTCATATACGCACCTGTAAATGGAGACGCAGGTAATGGAAGCTTTTGTGGATTGTGCATGCGAAATTCCAGATTAGTCATCCTGTATACCAGCAGGCTGTCAACAAACAATTCCAGCCGGGAACCAATGTCAATAACATTGTTATCCGTATTTTCCGGTAATGTTAAAGAATTGCATGCCGTTTGAATCAGCAGAAAAAAAAACAACGAAAACAAACCGGGAAATGTTATTCTTCTAATTTTAAAAAATAAATTCATCATTTGTAGTATTGTTAATTGGATCGTATGAACAAATATAATATACTTTTTTGTCCCTTCGTGCCATCCTTCGTGTCCTTCGTGGTTCAACACGTATTATGTTAACCACAAAGGTACACGAAGGGTTTCACAAAGGGACACAAAGGTAATTACTCTGTTCCAAATATAGGTGTTACAGGTGGTATATCTAATTCTTCAGCAACCCGCATAGTGTTAATAATATCATTTACCAGCGGGAAATCCACTCCGTAATCAAACAATGTTTTAATCACTTCCGGGTCATCGGTTCCGAAATAGTTCACACGTATCCCGTTCTCCTTCAATATTTTCGTATATTCGGCATATTCCGGATTTACGCTCCTGCGCAGTTGAATGAAATCTGCTTTCATTTCCACAGTTGCATTTACATAGTCCCGGTCTGATTCCTGTCTTTCCATATTGCAGATCATAATTCCGGGAACAGCTTCCCTGGCCTGTATGGCTGCAGCGCGGGAACACCCGATAAAGGCCTGGTGTAAACGGTTCTCCTTTTCTATCAATTTCGCCACCATTACAGGAAGAATTCCTTCTCCCTTAAGATGAATGTTTAGCCAGATATTTACCGGCATTACACCTAAGGCCTCTTCAAGAGTGGGGATGCGTTCACCGGCGAACTCAGGAGATTTCCACCCTCCGGCATCCAGTTGTTTGATCTCTGCCAGTGTGAAGTCTGAGACCTTTCCGGTGCCATTGGTCGTCCGGTCAACCGTGCCATCATGGATCACTACCATCTCATTATCTTGGGTAAGCCAGACATCCAGTTCCACCATATGAGCGCCTGCGTTAACGGCCTCATTAAATGCAACAAGAGTGTTTTCAGGGTGCGTAACCATTGCACCCCGGTGGGCGCATAAGCCCCTGGAAGGAAGTTCAAACCCGGATGCTGATTTTTTCTGTTTGGCTGAATTGCTGCAACCGGGTAATGCTGCGAGTATTATAGCAGTTGCTATAACTAAGTTAAAATGTTGCGATTTCATTTTTATGTATATTAATTAACGTAAGTTCGATATAGGAATTTCAATTTTATAAACTATGTTAATGACAGTTATTTATACCTGAGGCTGTCTAAAAAGCAAAGAAATATTTAACCACAATGGACACCAAGGACAACACAAAGGTACACAGCGCCTCCGCTGAGTAGCTTCAGCGCTCGCGGAAAGAACTATCAGTCAAGAATATATACTTTGTGTCCTTCGTGCGTACTTTGAGTCCTTTGTGGTTAAAAATACTTTTTAGACAGTCAATTTTTGTAAAATCTATTCCTGCGGTTTAATGTTCCATGCCGATAATGCCAGCAGTAAAGATACAAAAGAAGCAATTATCCAGAAATAAAAAACCTTATCAAAATCGTATGAGGTTTTTCCA
>CAYVTV010000281.1:0-4706 GCA_964454295.1 uncultured Bacteroidaceae bacterium | reverse complement strand
CTGAATATCAGTTAGTTGAAAATATTATCCGAGAAAAGTTCGGAAAACAGGAGATAGTTTTAATTCAACGAACTATTGTATGTAAAATTAATTAAAAAATCGACTTTGCGTTAATACCTTCTTTTTCAATTCGGGGTATTATCTTCAGGGCACCTCTAAAAACTTCAAATTCAAGGCTTGCAAAATTTGTAAAGCCGGAGTCCCGACAATCTTTGTCTGGATGAGGACTTTACAAATTTTGCGTAACGCAGAAGTTGGAGTTTTTAGAGGTACCCTTCAGCATTCAGAGGCCACTTTACGGGAATGTTATCACGGCATGAGCGGTAAATGGCGGAGAATATTTCCACGGTTTTTCTTCCTTCCCGGCCGTTGACCAGAGGTTCACGATCTTCCATCACGGACTGTATAAAATCTTCATCCTGCAATCTGATGTAGTACTCCACAGGGTTAATACTGTTAAAAAAGTCAGAGTCTTCCTGTACCCATTTAGCCAGGAAGTTTTCTTCTCCGGGGATAGTCCACAGGTCATTTACAGGAGGATCAAGGATAGCTGACATCCCGGCAACAAACATGGCTCCCCCGTCGGTCTGAACCCCCACAGAAGCACCGTTTGAACCATGGATGTGCACTTTTCCGTAGATTCCCGGTTTCTGGGAATTACTTACCACGATGTTGGCTAAACCTCCATTTTTGAATTTTAATATTGCCAGAGCCGTATCATCGACCTCAATATAAGGATGGTTCATGTTTCTCCAAATGCCATAAAGTTCATCCATTTCTCCTCCCATAAACCACTGGAGGATATCTATCTGATGAGGGGCCTGATTCACCAGCACTCCCCCTCCCTCCCCGATCCATTTTCCTCTCCAGGGGTCACTCTCATAATAGGCTTTATCTCTCCACCCCAGCATCTGCACAGTTCCCAGTGCAGGAGTCCCGATTTTTCCGGTGGAAACAGCATTAAACAAGCGCTGACATGGGGAATAAAATCTTCTCTGGCTGACCACACCGATCTTTTTATTATTCATTGCGGCGGTGGCCAGCATTGCATCGCAATCCTGCAATGAGGATGCCATTGGTTTTTCGACCAGCACATGTGCACCGGCGGATAATGCCGTTACGGCACTTTCTTTATGAGTGGGATGAGGGGTGCAGACTACCACGATATCAATGTGCTCTTTGCAGATCATTTCTTCCGTATCAGAATATGCTTTAACATTATATTTCTCAGCGAATTCAAGTCTTTTTTCGGGGGAACGGCTGCAAACAGCTGCGAAATGAGAACCTTTCGCATTGATTAAAGCTTTGGCGTGGATATGAGCGACTTTACCGCAGCCTATGATCGCAGTTTTCAGTTTTTGTGTCATATCTAATGATATAGCTATATAAAACAAATGTGTTTCCTATGTGCACCTTCGTACGTACTTCGTGTTTCCTATGTGCACCTTCGTACGTACTTTGTGTTTCCTTTGTGCACCTTCGTACGTACTTTGTGTGGTTACCTCACAATCGTATTTAACCACAAAGGAACTCATCGGCATGTGGATCCGGGGATCAGCACAACCTTAATCAACCCTTTTTCTTTATTATATAATCTGTTAAACCAGGTGGCTCCTTCTGAGAGGGGGGCTACAGCGCTCAGGATATGACCGGTTTTTAATTTTTCCGTCAGCAGAAGATATAGTACAGCAGGGTATTCACCATTAATGGCGCATGAACCCTGCAGGCGTATTTGCCTGGTAACTATTGATTGTAAAGGTATCTCAACTGAAGGTGAGGTATTGCCCACGAGGGTAAGTGTACCTCCCTTTCTGAGGCTATGAATACCTGTTTCTATTGTCTGGGAAATTCCAACGGCTTCCACGGCCACATCAGCTCCTCTCCCGTCTGTTATCTTTTGTATTTCGGTAACAACGTCGCAGGTCAGGGAGTTCAGGGTGGCAGTTGCCCCTGATATATCAGCCAGTTTAAGCTTATCATTCTCAATATCCACAGCTACCACCTGAGAACAGCCTGCCAGTTTCAGCAGTTGGATCAGGAACAGGCCAATCATTCCGGCACCAAAAACTACGGCTGTATCGTTAACCTCAGGCGCAGTGAGGTTTACGGCGTGGAGAGCGACAGCTGCCGGCTCTGTCATTGCGGCCTGAACAAAGCTTAAGTTACCGGGGATCCTGTGAAGAATGTGTTGAGGAACAGTTATATACTGCGCAAATGCTCCATCCCGTTTATATTCCGGTGTTGAGACCCCAAGCACCATACGGTTATCACTGAGATTATACATTTCTTTTTCTGTATACCAGTCGTCGAGCCGGTAAATAGTGGAATCGAACGTAACACGGTCGCCCGGTTTCCATTCCGTTACTGCATTCCCTGTACTGATAATAATACCGGCCGCTTCATGCCCCATGATGACCGGGGGGATTCTTCTTCCCGTACTTCCGTCCATGCCGTGAACGTCGCTTCCGCAGATACCTGCGGCTTTTACCTCTATAAGTACCTCATTATCAGCGGGAACAGGATCCGGGACGTCGGTATATTCCAGGTGCATGTAATTTTTAAGGAGGAGGGCTTTCATGACAAGATTATTTTGAGGATTCACAATACCCAATTGTCAAAGTTACAGAAGTTTTTGATTACTATTTTTTGGGTTAACATATTATTTATTACCTTTGCCTCATTATTTTAATTAATTTATTAATACAATGAAATCAGGAAAAGTTAAATTTTTCAATGAATCCAAAGGTTATGGGTTTATTAAAGACAATGAATCTGAAAAAGAATACTTCGTTCACGCAAGTGGACTGGTTGATGAAATCAGGGAAGATGATGAAGTAACATTTGATCTCCAGGAAGGAAAAAAAGGTTTGAATGCAGTAAATGTTAAACTGGCATAAGTAATACTTTTTAATGATTCAAACGGGGTCCGGAAGGATCCCGTTTTTTTTTGAATTTGAGCCGGGGCTGGGTCAATAACTAAATAAACACACTCATCAGTAAGGTAAACCCAAGTCCGCACAGGGCAATAATGGTCTCCATCATAGTCCATGATCTCAGCGTTTGTTTTTCATCCATGCCGAAATATTTACTTACCAGCCAGAATCCGCTGTCATTAACATGCGAAAGTATGGTTGCTCCTGAGGCGATAGCAATAACAATGAGTGCCATGTGAGGCTGTTCAGGGTTAACCAACTGTATCACCGGGGAGATAATACCTGCCGCAGTGATCATTGCTACGGTTGCTGAACCCTGAGTGATCCTTACCAGGGCTGCCAGTATCCATGCCAGGAGGATCACAGGCATAGAGGATCCGGCGATTGATTCCGCCATCATATTGCCGATACCGCTGTCAATAAGAACCTGTTTCAGCACACCGCCGGCCCCTGTAATCAGGATAATAATTCCGGCAGGTCCCAGAGCTTTGGTGCTCAGTTCGAGGATTTTATTTTTCGGCATACCCCTTCTCATGCATAAAAACCAGATAGCCAGAAGTGTTGCAATAATAAGTGCAGAAAAAGGATGTCCCACAAAAATAAGTATACTGGTAAATAAGGATTCGGTAATATACGATTTTGCAACCCCAAAATTTATAAAAGTACCTGCCAGTATTAATAATAAGGGAGTGGAGATCAACAAAAATACAAGCCAGAATTCAGGCAATGGTTTATCCTTTCCGGAATTTTCGTGTCCGGACACAAATAAATCAGAAGGTGGCCCTATATTAATTTTTCCTGCGATATATTTTCCAAAAACCGGTCCTGCAATTATAGCTGTCGGGATACCCAGGATGAATCCAAAAACGATTACCCAACCGATGTCTGCACCCAAAATATCAGCTACTGCCACAGGTCCGGGGGTAGGAGGAATAAAACTATGAGCTACAGCAAGTCCTGCAAGCAGGGGAATGCCATAATAAAGCAGGGAGCGTTTTGTGTCGCGGGAAAGAGCATACACAACAGGGATCAGAATAATCAGACCCACATCAAGAAAAACAGGAATAGCCACCAGGAATCCCGTAATTACCATTGCCCATGATGATTTCTTCCGGCCAAATTTTTTTATCAGATATTGTGCGAGTGATTCAGCCCCCCCGGAACTTTCCAGCATCTGTCCGAAAATAGCTCCCAAACCCACCACCGTAGCCACAAATCCCAGTGTCCCTCCCATCCCGTTTTGTATTGATAATATTATGCCGGACAGTGGCATGCCGGCCAATATACCCACAAACACAGAAGTCATTAGCAGGGAAATAAAAGCGCTGAGCTTTGCCTTCAGAATAAGTAACAACAGGAGTACAACTCCTGAAATAACGATTAATAAAATATAAGCCGGGGACATGTTGTTGGGACTTAAGAAGTTTCACAATTATAGTAATAATTTTATAAGGGACAAAGGGGATGAAGGGGTGAAGGGGAAGGGGGTGACATGTGACGAGTGACGAAAAGTGTGACAGGTGAGGTGGGTAATTGAGTAATTGAGTAATTGAGTAATTGAGTAATAATCGAAATCAACAAATCAACAGGAAGGGATCACGCTATCACGGGATCACGGGATCACGGGGAAAAAGTTAAAAGCGAACAGCATCCCAAAATCAATAAATCAACAAATCAATAAATCAACAAATCACCAAATATTTTAACGCGTCTCCCCTTGCCCCGGAGATAAAGTCATATGGCTAAACAAATAAAAATGCATTATTTTTCAAA
>CAYVTV010000280.1:0-4779 GCA_964454295.1 uncultured Bacteroidaceae bacterium | reverse complement strand
CATACATTATTATTATGGTCAATATATACATTTTCAATACTTCCAAGTAAACCATTGTCTGTATCAAACACCTCATAATTCCCTTCTTCAAATTTAGCCGCCTTGGAAAAACTATACAACCATACAACATTATTAATATTTCCCGGAACAAGCTAATATACAGACAGGGGAGGTTTGTTCCAGTATTCAATAGCTGTACCGCTCATTTTTACTATATGGGAATCAGTCAGGATCCATTTATTCCCCTCTTTATCAATTTCTAAATCACTGATATAAGTATATTCCGGGAATCCCTCTCCAAAACTGAGTTCGGAGAACACTCCCGATTCAATATCATATTTGCCCCATGGCCCGTTGGGATTAAAATAGACCGCGGCAGTATCAGCAGCAATCCCGGTAATAAAATTTCCCGGAATATCACTGTTTAAAGTTGTAAACGTTCCATAACTGAGATCATCAGGATTAAACCATGTAAGTCCCTTCTCTGAACCTATCCAGATCAGCCCGTTATACTTATCTTTAACACTTCCGTAAATATTAAAATAAGATGAAAAATCTTCAGACAGTATATAAATGGTGCGATTATTTTCAGAGTCAAATTTATTCAACATAATGCTATATGTATTGGACATGCAGGGAGCCCATTTAATGTCATTTTCATCAATCAGCATATACCATGGATATCCACCGAAAGCATTATATGTATTCCAGTATGTATTATCCTTTAATTCGATCATTGAACCAACCTGTCCGAACATATAAGCATTTCCCTTACTGTCAACTCCGGTACAATTGATCTTCTCAGAAGGCAAGCAATTCAGGCGGAGAGGCATGGTCCATGTGCCGGTGGAAAAGTCCACCCTTGCGAGTCCGTTCCAGCTGCCTATCCAGATATTACCTGAAACATCACACAGAACACTGTTAACACACTGGTCGAATTCGCCATAAGTCAGACCGCTGTAATAATCTTTTGATCCTGTGGTAAGATTATACCTGCAAACCCCGTTACTCACCACTCCGCTTGATCCAAACCACATATTGCCAGAATTATCCGGAGTAATAGATGTTACATACTGAAGGTTTATTTCCTTACTATAATCAACCCATTCTTCCTGTGCCGGGTCAAATGTCATTAATCCCTTCTGCCAGGTACTCAACCATAATTTACCATCCGGATCTTTTTCCATGGTATGTATGTAATGGTCGCTGTTATAATCCGGAGGCGTATAAGTTCTTAATGTCCCTTCATTATCAATTTTACATAAAGGATAGTCAGAAAGACGGGAGGTAAACCAGATATTATTATAGTCATCCACTACTACTGACTGCACATAAGTTTCAGGTGACTGATCCTTTATTAATATCCATTCCTGCCCGTTATACTTCACCACTCCCCGTTCAGTGGCAAATAAAAGATTGCCCAGAAGGTCTGAAGTTATTGCAAAAACATAATAAATGTAATGTCCGGGAACGTCCAGCATTGGGTAAAATGTCCAGTTGGTACCGTCAAAACGCGATAATCCGCCATGATACGCAAACCAGTAATTGTTGAAATTATCTTTATACATGAGGGATACTGCATCTTTTTTCAAACCGCTGTTGAGTGTGTTATAGTGCATTACAACGGCACCGCTGGATTTTCTTCGTTTATATACTCCCCCTGAAGTGCTTACCCATATAAAATCCCCGTCTTCCAGCAGATGGTTGATCTTGTTCACATTGGTATAATTAACGACTTTATATTGCCCCTCAGCAAGGAAGGAAATAAGCAGAAGGCCTGTAAGGATGAAGGAAAATGTTTTCATGACAGTCTGGTTTGCTATGCAAAATATGTAATTCCGGATTAAAAAGCAAATATTGGGAGGGATGGAGGGGATTAAAGTGGTTACGTGGTGGTAAAGGGATCACGATATCACGGGATCACGGGATCATGGGGAGGGAATAAGTGACAAGTGATGGGTGACGGGTGACAGAGGGGTAGGTGTATAATAGGGGGTTGTCTCATAAATGTTTTTAACCACGAAGGACTCTAAGTACGCACAAAGGACACGAAGTATATATCCTTGATATGCAATACTTTGTGTTCTTAGTGTTATCCTTTGTGTCCTTCGTGGTTGAGAATACTTTAACTTATGAGACCGCTCCCTATAATAATTTCTAGCTCTCAGGGGTAATTTGCTCATTTACTTTTACTTATCCGCTTGATCCCGTGATCCCGTGATAGCGTGATCCCTCTTATAAGCATACCCCCCTCCCCCATTCCTTGAAATATACAACCGGTAATCAAGCTCCGAACGGGGAGTCACATACTTCTGATCACATAGATTGGGGTTGGTGATGACCATGATGGCCGGCCTGCCGTCATTATCAATGGCAGATATCACCAGTTCACTGCGGAAATCACCCACAAGATCCATGGCTGATAACAGACTTGAATTGGGTACGGGATTGGGTTTTTCACCGGAAATAGTATTAATTTCCTCCCCGTTATATTTCGCTATCGTAGTCCCGTTGCCGTAAAGAAGTTCCCGTGTTTCATCCCCGTCCCATTCCACCGGAGTATAAGCCAGGAAGTTTATTCCCCTGTTCAGTATCCTTCCTTCAGAGGAAAACATGATCACCGTATTATTTGTTGCATCCTGGTTGGCCACTATTTCCATTCCCGCTGAACCGGAATATATATTGGCAGCCCAGCCGTCATGAGCATGCGACCATACCGGATCGTCTTCCCAGTTGTTTTTCCAGATGATTTCCCCTGTGTTCCCGTCAACCATATATACTCCGGCACTGATAGCCATCTCAATAGTATAGGCCACTTCAAGTCCGTGCCTTTCCGGCAGAAAATCGTGGATCATAACTTTATCGGCATGAGATAAGTAAGTTGACCATCTCAGGGAGCCATCATGGTTAAGTGCGGTGGTACCGTATATTACCTCCTGCTTTCCATCGCCATCGAGGTCGGCCACTTCAATAATATGTGCTCCTGATCCCCCTGTGGCACCAAAACTCTTATATTCCCATAACTTGTTCAGCTTGTTATCATAGGCAGTGATCACCTCATTTTCGTAAACACCGGTCATGGTTATGACTGCCGGTGTTTTGCCATCAAGGTAGCCAATGCTCATCTGCACCCGTGTGGAAGAAATCTGAATATCAGTAGCCATTTCTGACCAGGGAGTTGTGTACATCACCTTTCCCGTCATGCCATCAAGGATGGCTACATGGTTTTTTTCATCTATCTGTAACAGAGTTATCACCTCATCCTTACCATCGCCATCCATATCCCATACATTAAACGGACAATTGCTGGCACTACCATAAATATTCTCATGATATGCCACATCTTTCCTCCATAAGGATTTGCCAAAAAAAGAAAAAGCTTCAAGCTGAACGGGTATTCCGGGATCCTGTGACATCTCGTAATTACCATTACGAAGTCTTATGACACAGTTTAATCTTCCATACCCTTCCAGGTTCCCGAACACAGGGGTCATATCACCGCCTTTAGTTATGAGAGGTTTGTATTTGACCATGACGGGATATGCTTCCATTCCTGCGGTTATACCAACCCATTCAGACGGGTTCAGTTCTTTCCCGTGTTCATCCAGCGGAACAACCCGGTACTGGTATCTCACTCCCTTTTCGGTGCCCGTCTGATCCATCCAGGAGGTAGATGTAACAGGTTCCGGGTTGATTTTCTGTCCCTTGTGTGAACGGTAAATACCTTTTATCCTGTACACATTAAAGCTCACTCCGGGATGGTCAGTTTTCAGCAATGCCCAGTTCAGTCCGATTTTCCCGGGGGAATGATCAACAGCAACAAGGCTGCGTTCAATCTCTTTCCAGATTTGTCCCTCAGGTTCCCTTACAAGCCGGAATCCCACATCCGGATGTCGGCTGCCTTTACCATGATTATTATACGACACTCCTGCCCGTAGAAAAAACTCCGGCCTGGCCCAGCTTCCCCCTGCAATGTCCCTTTCCACTTCAAAAGGTTCCTCAATACGGTACTTATACCTGGCAAGTGCGATGTCTCTGTTATTTGAAATCAGACTCCAGACATTACCTGCCATCTGGTATAATCCCAGACTGTTTTTCATACCCCAGCGGGCAGGTTTAAGATATCTTTCCCACTCACCAAATGACCTTTCACCGGTATCGTTGAAATTCACGCTGTCTGTCATTATATGTGGATCCGTATTCCCCCAGTAATATAATGGTGGTGTGTCATCATCATATTTAAGGTAATATCCATGACGGGTAAATTCAGTGTCTGCGTCCCTGAATACGGATGAATCAATTCTTCCCATGGCAGCGTATACAAACTCCGGATCCGAGGGAAGACGGCAAATCCGGCCGGTCTTTTTTATCAGCCAATCGATATAATGCTGTACATCCTCGCGGTTGATGAAAATAACAGGATAATCCTCTTTGCCGGCCGGGATATTTCCTTTTATCCAGTGCTGTGGCGGCGGATAGTTTGTATCATCAATAAATACCTTATACTCTGAATTGGTAACGGGATGATCCATTATTTCAAAATCATCAAGGACAATTCCTCCGGGAAGTTCAACACCAGGGATAAGGATAAAACCTGTTGGTTCGATACTGCTTTCCCCGGAAGGAAGGTTGCAGGATGCTGTTAGCAGGAAGATTGGGGCGAGGATAAATAATAAATTCTTCATTATGGTGGCTATTTTAAATTTTACAGGTGTTTAAAATCACAATAGTTCGTTATGTTTTTATAACATGTTGATAATAAGCGTTCTGTAAATTTAT
>CAYVTV010000279.1:0-4785 GCA_964454295.1 uncultured Bacteroidaceae bacterium | reverse complement strand
AAGTTTGAAAGTGGAAAGTTTATAAAGTTTGGAAGTAGAAAGTTTATAAAGTTTGGAAGTGGAAGGTTTATAAAGTTTGGAAGTGGAAGGTTTATAAAACCGCTTGTGCGGTTTGATATTTTGGTTAAATATAAAAGGGTATTAATGTGAAACAAACCGGAAAACAAGTTTGATGAGAATTGGAGATTCTTATGGTTGATCCGATTGTAATATTTTAGGAGTGAATACAACAAGGAAAAATATTCCCCGATACAGGCAGCTTTATGAGATACTCAGAAAGCAGATTGTAGATGGAATTTATAAGGAAGGCGACATACTTCCTTCTGAGAATGAGTTATGTGCAGTTCATAATCTTACCCGTCCAACTGTCAGGCAGGCGCTCGCCGCACTTGTTAATGAGGGATTCATCCGTAAACACCAGGGTAAAGGGAGCATTGTTCATAAGCTTCCGAAGGGGATAGGAATTCTTTCTATTGCCGGAACTACTTCAGCTTTGGGAGTACAGAATTTACGATCTGAAATTCTGATCAAACCTTATGTAAGACCCTGGGATGATGATTTCTTTTTCAGGCTTTCAGACATTGAATTACAATCGGGATGCATATACATGGAACGACTGAGATATTTCAATGAAACTCCTATCTTTTATGATGTTAACTATATTCCGAATATTAATCTTCCCAGGCTGACGTCCCGTTCTTTCGAGAACAGATCGTTGTTTGATATTCTGAGATCTGTATATCAGATCGAGATTAAGGGAGGGGAACAAAAACTGAGGGCAATAAAGGCCTGTTCAAAAGTTGCCGGGTATTTACATATTATGGAAAATGATCCTGTGTTGCATCTCGAGAGAAAATTTGAAACCAACCGGCAGGATTTTTTCATTTACTCGTCAATAATCTGTAATACCATCAATCGGGCTGTGTATGGTATTTTCTGATGCAGCCTTTTAACTTATTTTTTCCTTATCTGCACCATATTCCAACCCAATTTGTTTTCTGACCGTATCCATCAGTTGCATCAGATCCAGGCTGAATGACAGAGGAAGTGCCGGAGATTCGGTTAATCCGCTGCTGATACAATTCATTACCTCCTCAGCTTCATAGTCATATCCATTGCTTCTGAAACTAAAATTAAAGTTTACCGGTTCCTGACCATGTTGTTCCAGTAGTATGGAGGTTTGTGAAAACCACCTGGGATTTATTGTAATCCGGCCTTTTGTTCCGTAAATATCTGCCTTTGTCATGGTTTTTACTATAAAAGTACTGCTAAGTATTGCCGTTGCCCCATCATCATATTTTAATTGCATGGCAAGGCTCTCATCTACTCCGGTATCTCCAAAGTGAGCAATAGCTTTTATTTCAGCGGGGTTACCCAGGAGAAGCAGACTAAGGAACAGGGGATAGATACCAATATCCAGAAGTGCTCCTCCACCCAGCACAGGGTTGAACACCCGGCTGTTTTTGTCGAATGGTGCCTGAAATCCAAAATCAGTATGAAGCATCTTTATTTCTCCAATAGCCCCTGAGTTAATTATTTCGAGTGTTTTTTTTATGGTAGGAAGAAAACGTGTCCATAATGCTTCCATCATAAATAATTGTTTCTCTCCGGCCAATTTAACCAGTTTCCTGAGCTGCATTGAGTTAATGGTAAACGCTTTTTCACAGAGTACATGCTTTCTGTTTTCAAGGCATAGTTTAACATGTTTATAATGTTCACTGTGAGGAGTTGCTATATATATTATATCCACGTCCTCATCTGCAACGAGTGTTTCATAGCTGCCATAATACTTAACTGCTCCATACTGCCTGCCAAATACTTCTGCGCGCTCATAATTTCTTGATCCTACAGCATAAATACATGCGTTGGGCAGGGAAAGAAGTCCCTCAGCAAACCTGTGTGCAATTTTTCCCGGCCCCAGTATTCCCCATCGAAATATGTCTTTTTGTACCATATAATTCTTATGCTTCAAGTATTAAATCAATTTGTCTTAATTCTTCTTCACTAAAGGTAAGGTTATCGAGTGAGGTCACATTTTCCTCGAGTTGGGGCAGACTGCTCGCTCCGATTAAAACAGAGGTTATTCTTTTGTCTTTTAAAAGCCATGCCAGAGCAAACTGTGCAATACTCTGTCCCCTCTTTTCAGATATAACTTTTAACTGTCTTACTTTGTGAAGCTTATCATCAGTAATATGTTTTTTCTTTAAAAACCCATGAGGTTTACTTGCCCTTGAACCTTGCGGAATACCATTCAGGTATTTATCCGTTAAGAGGCCCTGTGCCAGCGGAGAGAAAGGAATGCAGCCTATTCCTTTATCCTCAAGCACATCCAGTAATCCGTCTTCAACCCACCTTTCAAACATTGAATATTTAGGTTGATGGATCAGGCAGGGTGTTCCCGGGCGGTTTAAGATACTTACGGCAGTAGTGGTTTGTGCAGCAGAATAGTTGGAAATTCCACAGTATAACGCTTTTCCCTGACGAACAATGTGATCCAGAGCCGACATGGTTTCTTCCAGCGGGGTATCAGGATCAGGCCGGTGTGAGTAGAAAATATCCACATAATCAATTTTCATTCTTTTCAGACTTTGATCCAGGCTTGATATAAGATATTTCCTTGAT
This sequence comes from uncultured Bacteroidaceae bacterium, assembly GCA_964454295.1. Taxonomy (GTDB): domain Bacteria; phylum Bacteroidota; class Bacteroidia; order Bacteroidales; genus CAYVTV01. Next base: position 2,163 of record CAYVTV010000279.1, on the reverse strand, counting down.
CCCCATTCCCCATAAGGACCCGGCCACATACGATATCCTGCTTTTGTGGATATGACCAGTTCGTCTCTGTAATTTTTCAGATCTTTTTCAAGTATTTTTCCAAAGTTAATTTCAGCGGATCCAGGGGGAGGGCCATAGTTATTGGCCAGATCAAAATGTGTGATCCCAAGGTCAAAAGCCCGGAATATTATTTTCCTGCAGGTTTCATAATCATCCACTCCCCCGAAGTTATGCCAGAGGCCTAATGATATGGCAGGAAGCAGTAACCCGCTGTTTCCGCACCGGCGGTATATCATGGATGAATACCTGTTTTCTGATGGTGTATAATTCATAACTATTGTGATATTAAGTTACCATGTCCAGATATCTGAAGGAGTATGTGCTTCCATCATCAGCTGTTTCATTTCCTCGGCTATTTCAGGGTATTCAGAGGAGAGATCAGTTTCTTCACCGATATCCTGTGTGAGATTGAACAACATAACCGGGCCATCAGGATTGTTAATTACATCATACTGAACAGCTTTCCACTGATCTTTCCTGACAGCTCTTCTGCCACCCTGTTCATAAAATTCCCAGTACAGGTAATTGTGCTTTTCCTGCTTCCCTCTGTTAAGCAGAGCAGGTAAGAATGATATGCCATCAATATCATCAGGTGGTGTAATTCCCGCAATTTCAGCCACAGTTGGAAGCATATCCCAAAAAGCAGATATATGGTCAGATTCAGATCCGGCTGTTATTTTTGCCGGCCAGCGGGCAATCATGGGAACACGGATTCCTCCCTCGTAAAGATCTCTTTTATATCCTTTTAAAGGTCCGCTGCTGTTAAAATAATCAGGATCAGCCCCACCTTCCTTGTGTGGCCCATTGTCGGAAGTGAAGATGATCAAAGTGTTATCATCAATTCCCAGTTCTTCCAGCTTCCTTAAAATCTCACCAACCTGTTCGTCCAGAATATGAATCATGGCAGCAAATGCAGCATGACTTTCAGGTTGTGACCTGTATCCTCCGGTACGGTATCTTTCACATCCCGGATCACATCCATCATAGGATTTTTCGGGCAGGAATTTGTCCCTGTATATCTGCATGTATTCTTCCGGAGCTATCAATTCAGCATGGGGAATTATGGAAGGGATGTAACAGAAAAACGGATTATCCTTGTTCATTTCAATAAAATCCATTGTCTTTTCATGAATTAAAAATGGAGCATACAGACCATCCAAAGTATCTCTGTTTTCTTCAAGGATAATTTTTTGTCCGTTATGCCAGAGATGCCAGGGATAATAACTGTGGGCCAGTGTCTGACAGATGAAACCATAGAATTCATCAAATCCCTGATTCCAGGGATCTCCTTCAGAGTCAGGTGGTCCAAGACTCCATTTCCCGAATGCCCCGGTTGTATATCCTGCCTCCTTCAAGATTTCTGCAAGAGTGACAGCTTCTTTCTTAAGGGGATACTGGCCTTCGGGTTTCATTCCCCTGTTGCCCCGGATGAGAGTTCTTCCGGTATGCTGTCCGGTCATAAGTGATGATCTTGATGGAGCACACACTGTTGACCCTGCATAGTGCTGCGTAAAGAGCATTCCTTCCCCCGCTAACCGGTCAATGTTGGGAGTGGGGATCAATTCCTGTCCGTAACAGCCTGCATCTCCGTAACCCAGATCATCGGCCAGGATGTAAATGATATTGGGCAGAGATTCTTCTTTTTCCACACAGCTTATGCCTGATAAAGCTATGGAACTTACGATGGTTAGTGGTAAAATTTTCATGTACTAATCTGTTTATGAGTAATAGTAGTTATCAATAAAGTAGGGAAATAATCCGGGTTAAATTAAGGATCGGCCATTTTTAACGGTGGTAATGTATGTTTGGCTATGCCATAATTTTTTAATCATAGTCCAAATAGCTGGCGATTTTCTGCCCCACCCACCCCCCGTCCCCTCCCGTTCTGGCGGGACAAGCTTTCCCTTTCTCAAAGTCTGGCGGGCTGCGCCTGCCCGACTTCCCTCCCCCAAAGATAAAATAATAAATTGTCATTCCGGGCGATAGCGAGGAATCTCCAATTTTTAAGCAATAAACTTATCTTAAACAATTTATTTTTTTGTAATTTGCGCAATCGATTACACATTTTATTTTCTTATGTTTGTTAAATAATAAATATTGTAT
>CAYVTV010000278.1:0-4820 GCA_964454295.1 uncultured Bacteroidaceae bacterium | reverse complement strand
TCAATTACTCAATTACTCAATTACTCAATTACTCAATTACTCAATTAATCACTCAACCACGTAACCACTCACCCCCGTCACCCGTCACTCTTCCCGTGATCCCCACCTACTAATTAACAGGCAAATATAATGGGTTTCTTTCATTGAATTTACGAATATACATAAACTTTAACTGCTTTTTTTTCTTCTTTTTCAATGCCATAAACTCATCATACAATTCCATGTCCTTCATAAGCAGTATCTCAACACTTTCAACCGTGTAATCAAGAATCTTTCCTGTGTCAAAATCAATGATAAATTGTCTCATCTCTGAGGAAGAATATGTAGTGGGAGTGGACATGTAACGGTAATACGAATAGGGATTGTAATAATACGGATCGTAATACCTGGTGTTATATGTCGTTATTGTAGCCACGAAGTGACAAATGCTACCGATAAATGTAACCCTGTTAAACACCTCGCCTACACGTATATATAGCGCCCCGTTTTTACTAAAACCCCACAATTTATTCACATCTGTTTCCTGACGTATACCAAACTGGTCAAAGTAAGCGATTCTTTTACCATCGAGTACCCTTGTAAAGAAATCAGGATCAGTGTAATCAAATTCAGAAATAAGCCTCGCCGGAGGGAGTGGACTATTATTTTTAACCTGGTCAAAACTCACATAAAAACCTTCATTAAACATAAAGTCGGGTGTAAATTTTACTTTATCCATAACCGACTCCTGCCCGTATACGGATATTATCAGGTATACAAACAACTGACTGATTAAAACCAACTTCCTCATATCAAAATAATTAATACCATACTTTATGAATAATTAATACTGTAAAATTAGAATTAATTATATGGAAACGAAAAATACTAAAAAAACAGTATTTATTCTATAAACTATAAGAGAAACTTTTTGTTGTGTAACGCGTATATATGTTTTCTGATTTTAATTCCCGGTGAAATCAACAAACTTTTAGTATATTTAAAGCGGAAAGTAATAAGGATGAAAGCGAACGGATTAATGTTCAATATAGTTGAGAATGTCATAAAGTCTGACTCTGAAGAAATAAAGAGAAATCCTGTGTTGGCAGCTGCTTTTCTTTATCTCTCTGAAGCTGTTTTATTTATTACAGGAATATGGCATCTCTTCAATAATAACATACTTCCTTCTGTTATAGTCTTATCCGTCTTTTTAATAATCGCATGCGTTCTGATAATTTATCCCTTTAACAGAGCAAGGGAATGGACCTGGTATTTCTTCACACTTACCATATCTGCTGTCAGTTTATTCTTTTATTACGGCTACCCTGTATTTCCCTACGGATTTTTATGGATATTATTTATACCCTTCCTTTCCGTGATAATGACAGGGCATCGACACGGGGCATTGATCTCTTTCCTGGTATGTATTTTGTGTATTCCGTCCATTTTTTATCATCTGTCAAAAGACTTCCATGTTCATTCCTTTTTCTACCTGGCTACTATAGGCGGAGGAATTGCATTAACCCTGTTTTCTTTCATTATTGCAGAATGGATTGAAAACAAATTAAAACGATTTGAAACTCAAATCAGAGTATCCTCACAGGAGCTCAGGGAAAATAAAGAGTTTATTGCATCATTGTCTCATCAGCTAAGGACATCACTGAGTAATATTCTCCTGGTTAATAATCTCGTCAACAGTTCAGGCTTAAGTGAAAAGCAGAGTGATCTGATCGACACGCTAAAGGCTTCAACAAATAATCTGGTTGAAGCGGTTAACAGGATTGTGGATGTCTCACAGGCTGACCTGATGCAGTTTAAAGAGTCAGTAACAAGTTTCAATCTTAAATACACTTTGGAAAGTGTTATTAAACTTTTCAACGAAAAGGGATACCTTTCCATACAACTACTTTTCTCTCCTGATATTGACACATATGTTCTGGGCGAACCGATTAAAATCAAACAGATATTCCTGAATCTTCTCCAGGCAATAATGTTTCAACAGAAAAACAAAATACAGGATATAAAAATTTTTATCGTTCCTGAAAAGGAAAACAGTTCTGGTTTAAACATTTCCTTCATCACCGAGACCTGTTACAAACCGGTTGCTGTTCCCGTAGAATTTTCCGAATGTGATGATTTCCCTGATATACAGCCGTCAGACCTTAAAAATATAGGCAAGCTGATTGAAAATTCTGGTGGCAATCTGAATATAAGCAAGAAAGACAATAAAATCATCTTCCGGTTTGCTCTGAACTATTCTAAAGACGCGGGAAGAAAGATTGAAGAAAGAGCAGAAGGGTCATCCATCCCTGATAAAAAAACTATTAACCTGAAGTCAGCAAATATTTTGCTCGTAGAAGACAATCTTATTAACCAGAAAATAGTGATCCTCAGCCTGAAGAATCTCGTAAAAAATATAGATGTAGCCTCCAACGGGGAGGAAGCCATTGAGCAATACAAATCGGGTGATTACGATCTTATTCTTATGGATGTGCAGATGCCCGTTATGGATGGTATAATTGCAGCAAAGAAAATACGGGAAATAGAAGCAAACACCGACTCATATATTCCCATAATTGCAATCACTGCCAATGCATTATCCGGTGACCGTGAAAATTGTCTTGCAGTGGGAATGAATGACTATATAAGCAAACCTTTTCAGATAGAAATTCTGATACAAAAGATGAAGACATTACTTGAAAATTCCGATAATTCCTGAATCTGTATCATTCACTGATCATTTCTTGCCCTTTGCTGTTTTTTCTCCCATAGCAATTTTTTCAAGCATCTCAGTAGTAATTGATTTGGGCCTTTCCAGAGGATATAATAAGGCCCTGTCCCAAATAATATTGGCACAGATTCCGAATGCTCTTCCTATACCAAACAATACCGTATAGAAGTCGTATTCTGTCACACCGTAATGCCATTGAATCACACCTGATTGTGCATCTACATTCGGCCATGGATTCTTCGCCTTACCCTGTTCCTTAAGAATATCCGGAACAACTTTATATAACATATTTGTAATTTTAAAAAGCGGGTCATCCGGCAGATATTTTAAACAGAACTCTCTTTGTAAAGTATATCTCGGGTCAGTTTTTCTCAACACCGCATGACCATATCCGGGGATAACCTGTCCTGAATTCAGGGTGTCCCATACATACTGCCGTATTTCATCCTGTGTCGGTATTTTACCATTCATTTTATCCATCAAATCCTGCAGCCACCTGAGAACCTCCTGGTTTGCCATACCGTGAAGCGATCCCGCCAATCCGTTAATCATGGCAGAAATTGCAAGGTAAACATCAGAAAGTGTGCTCGCAACAAGGTGTCCTGTATGAGCACTCACATTCCCGCTTTCATGATCGGAATGCAAAATATAATGCATTCTTGTAACATCATCATATGGCTTTTCTATACCCATCATATGTGCAAAGTTTCCCCCTATGTCAGTAAAAGGATTCGACTGAATTCTTTTTCCATCACGGTATAGTTTCCTGTAAATATAAGCTCCTATTTCCGGAAGTTTTGCCAGAAGATTCAATGAATCTTCATACGTAGGATCCCAGTAATCCAGCTTATTCATCCCCGCCTTGTATTTCTTATTCATAAAAGATTCTCTTGACATACAAAGTATGGCTGTTGAAAAAATAGCCATGGGATGACTTATCGAAGGAAAAGCATCAATAACCTCATATACATACCTGGGAAGGATGCGCCTTTTGTTAAACTCATCAGCAACTTCCAAAACTTCCTTTTCTCCGGGTATCTCCCCTGTGAGCAATAAGTAGAATAAGCCTTCCACATAGGGCATTTCAGCATCCTTTGGTTTTGGAAGTTTTTCAAAAACTTCAGGAAGCGTATAACCTCTGTATCGGATACCCTCCATGGGATCAAGGTAGGAGATATCTGTTACCAGGCATTTTAATCCGCGCATACCTCCCAAAATACTACCAATAGTAACCTGATCAACAACGACATCACCATACTCCTTTAACAATTTTTCCGTTCTTGGCCGCCATGCAAGAATCTTATCGTATAATTTTCTCTTTAAAACTGACATGTTTGTAAGTATTTTCTATTAAAAAATTACAAAATATAACTTTTAAGAGCGTAAAAATAACAAAAAATTATTAAAGCTATTTCTGATATCCGTAGATTGCCAGTTCTCCCAATTCTTCCTCAATTCTGAGAAGCTGATTATATTTGGCAATTCTGTCTGAACGACTTAATGATCCGGTTTTTATCTGTCCGGAGTTGGTTGCAACGGCAATATCTGCTATTGTGGAATCTTCTGTTTCACCTGAGCGGTGAGATGTAACGGTAGTATAACCTGCCCTGTGAGCCATCTCAATGCAGTCAAGAGTTTCAGTAAGAGAACCTATCTGGTTAACTTTAATAAGAATGGAGTTAGCGCAACCCATTTCAATACCTTTCTTAAGGTACTCAACATTTGTTACAAAAACATCATCACCAACAAGTTGACATTTGGAACCGATAAGGTCGGTAAGTATTTTCCATCCTTCCCAGTCATTCTCAGCCATTCCGTCTTCGATGGAATCGATTGGGTATTTACTGATCAGTTCTGCAAAATATTCGGCCTGTTGCCCGGGTGTTCTTTTTGCCCCATTCTCACCTTCAAAAATAGTATAATCGTATACTCCATTTTTAAAAAATTCAGAAGCTGCAGGGTCAAGAGCAATAGCCACCTGCCCTCCCTCCGATTTTCTTCCCGGTTTATATCCGGCTGCGGTAATGGCTTTAATAATGGAATCGAGTGCATCTTCTGTACCATTAAGATTCGGTGCAAAACCCCCTTCGTCACCAACAGCAGTGCTGAG
>CAYVTV010000277.1:0-4830 GCA_964454295.1 uncultured Bacteroidaceae bacterium | reverse complement strand
GAGGTTGTGCATACCGATCCTTTGCTGGAAGTTACTGCTCCCCTGGGAAATGAAGTTTATTCATTAATAGTAAAAGATGGAAATAACTGCACTGAAAAGATTTTTTTAACGAACGACAGGTCTTTTCCTGCTTTGCCTGATCCCGTTGTGATATTTCCTGTTCCTGCTTCCCGGTTCATTGTTGTTCAACCTGCTAACATTACCGCTGTTCTGTATATTACCATACTGAATGATCAGGGGATGGTGATGATGAAGAAGCAGATTACCGGTGAGTCGGTGCTGGATATTGATTTTCCTCCGGGATTATACTTTATAAAAGCAGAGAGCTCCGACAGGAAGATTATGGCAATGAAAAAAATAATAGTATTATGAAAGGGGTAAAAGAAAAAGGCATGAAGCACAATATAAACAAAACAAGATTCCTGAAAATAGCAATAATAAAAGCGATTGCATCCATATTACTGTTCTCATGGATGCAGTCCGTTTCTTCCCAGGAAAATAATAGCCAGCGAATTAAAGAATTAGCTGAGAGGTTTTTCACCACCCATTCGCTGAAGAAAAAAAGTTTACCTGAAACCCTTTCGCTGCAGGAAGTTTATCAATCACCGGATACTGTGATTAATAAACTCTTTTGTTTCAACAGTAGCGAAGGGGGATTTGTGTTAATAGCTGAAAATAATGGAGACTTTGTTATTACAGGCTATTCCTTTACCGGAAGTTTTTCATTCGATACTATTCCTGATGCGGTTATTGCATTAATGAACACTTATGAGAAGACTGAAAATATTCCTGCCACCGGGCTGGATGACCTGATCAAAGCTACGGTCGTTGTAGAACCATTGCTTGACAAGGCAGGGGTTAACCTGAACCAGTATTATCATGAATCATTGGGGAATTGTCCGTCAGGTTGTGCCGCAACTGCCATGGCACAGATCATGTGTTATCACAAATATCCTGAAACAGGAACCGGGTCAGTTAGTTACACACATCCGACTTATGGTGAGCAAAATGTTGATTTTGAAAACACTACGTATAACTGGACAGATATGACCGATGCTGATTACGAGTTATTATCCTATCATGTAGGAGTGGCCATGAAAATGAACTATTGTGGGCATCAATACTATGGCAGTATCCCTTCTGATCCTGATTATCAGGATGTATTGAATAAATATTTCAGATATTATGTTCACAACGGCAGTAAAGAGTCGTACTATTTATATAATGAACTGGATCATGAACGCCCCGTATATTGTGAGATACCGGGAGAACCTCCTCATGCTGTGGTACTGGACGGGTATGACAGCGAGGGATATTTTCACATACATTTCGGGTGGGGTGGAAGTTATAACGGTTATTTTATGCTTAACAGCAACAGTACTTTTGAGGTTGGCTATACTTTTGGCACAAATATTTCATCAGTGAGATGTATTTCTCCAACTCCTTTTATAACAAACCAGCAGGATTCACTCATACTTGTGTCATTTCACCACAGTACGGGAGAGAAAACAGGCTGGGATTTTACAAAACCTGTTGTGAACTGGCGAGGTGTATTAGTTATGAATGAGAGAGTAATTGAGGTGGTAAACGAAAGCGTTTATCTTTCCGGGATCATTCCGGATGAGATAGAAAATCTGACAGCCTTGCGGAAGTTAAGAATCAGGGGAAGTTTTACCAGTCCTTTCCCTTCTTCCATTACAAATCTAACCAATCTGAAGGAACTGGTTATCAGGGGAACAGAAGGGTCAGCCAAAAGAATCCTTCCTGAATCAATAGATAATTTAACTCAACTGGAAACCTTACATCTTCCGTATCTGCTTACCGGGTCTATACCGGCTTCCACAGCCAATCTTGCGCAACTTAAATCACTTGATCTCTCATCAGGTTCACTGACGGGTGAAATTCCGGAAGAGATATGCAATCTTACAGAGCTTGAGTCCCTTAACCTGGGTGGTAATAATTTGAGCGGAAGCCTTCCCTCCCAGATTGGATCACTAACGAAATTAAAGTATTTCTTCGTTTGGAATAATCAGCTCTCCGGTGCCTTACCTGAAGGAATCGGTAACTTTTCAGATATCAGAGAATTTAGCGTTACTGAGAATCAATTTACCGGCATTATTCCTGAGTCAGTCATAAACTGGACAAAAATAAACCAGTTCAGTATTTCTGACAATTTATTTGAGGGGCCATTGCCTGAGGCCATTGGAACATTCACTATGCTGACAGGCCTGAAGGTTTCCAATAATAAGTTTACTGCATTGCCGGAGAATATTGGAAACTTAACAAATCTTCAAACTATTGAAGCCGATAATAATTTGTTTGAAACAGTTCCTGCATCAATATCACAACTATCTTCCCTTTACAGGTTATACCTGATGAAAAACAAAATCAAAGCCCTGCCCGATATGGGAGAAATGCCTGCATTATGGGATTTGAACCTGTCATATAATGAACTTGAGATATTACCTGAAACTTTTGGAAATTTCACCAAACTGAAAGATTTATACATGGGTAATAATAACATCACAGAACTTCCTGCCTCGTTTGAACGCTTAACCACAGTCAGGATGCTGGCTTTAAACGACAACAAACTGAAAGCGATACCTTCGGGTTTTTGTTTTCTTGGAGGTCTGAGGGAGTTATATATAATTAATAACGAGATATCTCAGCCCTTGCCGCCACTTAATCATTTGGGTTTAACCTTTATTGATATCAGGAATAACAAGCTTGTTTTCAGCGATCTTATTGCTTCACGTTTACCTGACGACACCATTTATACCGATAACTATGCATTCAATTATTATGACCAGGGAAAAGTGGAAATCAGGGATTCTGTTATGGTTGTTACGGAGGGTGATTCTATTGGGATAGATATCAGGAATATCAGCAGACTGTCACATTCCATGAATGAGTATGAATGGTACACAAATGATCAACTGGTAATGACCGGGCCGGTTTTAAGCTTTTCTGATTTTAAAAAGGAAAATGAAGGAACATATATCTGCAGGGCAAGGAATCCCTTGTACCAGAAGTTGTTGGTTCTTGAAACAGATCCTCTTACTCTGAAACTAAGTAGTGGTGATCTGATGGCGGATGCTTTCCTGATATCCTCCAGGTCAGGTAAGACAGAATTTTCTGATAATCTGGTTATGCTGACTCCTCCTTCGGGGACCAGGGGAGAGATAGTATGGCAGGCTTCACTTGATTCTGTGAACTGGCATGATGTATCGGAAGAAATGGACAATGTGGAAATAAAAGATAACATACTCTCTGTTAAAGATAACAGTATACTGGCGGAACCGAAAAGCACACTTCTTTTCCGTTATCTTCTGCATGAAGGTACCTGTGATCCTGTTATGAGCGATACCATACGTCTTGTTTCATATGGTTCCCTGCTGGTCGATACGGTGCTTAATGTCATAGATAATCCGGTAACAATAGAAAAAGACAGCATAGAGATAATAATACCGGAAGGATTTACATCTGAGGATTTCCGTCTGACCGTACAGAAGCTTAATTTGCCGCCGGAAGCTCCTGATACTGTAGTATTGGGAACTGTTTACGATGTAAGCGTAAGTTGCGGGAGTATATTTGACCTGCCATTGCTGATAAAACTGAAAAATATTGACAAATCTTCCTTTGTTGCGGAAGATATTGATAAATACAAAGCTGTTTACTTTGATGATAAGGCTCATGAATGGAACAGATATGAGGATGCCAGGTTCAGTTTAAAGGACAGCTCGCTCATTTTTGAGACCCGGCATCTGACAAAGCTTTCGTGGTGGTGGGATGAGGAAGCAGTATGGGGTTACACCGATGTTTTTGTGCGTAATAATATTCGCGTTTTTTACAAAGAAAGTGACAAAGACCGTTTTTCTTTTATTTATGGGAAAAGCCAGACATCTCAGCCCTGGCATGTTTCATCATCTGATCCTGAATACGGAACTCCTTTGATGATCCAGGATATAGCGTATTTTTTGTCGGAAGTTATGGATAAATTCAGGGAAATCGGACTTCCTGTTCCTGATCATACTTTCTCTGTATTTGTAAAGGAAATGGAGGATTACGGTTCGGTTGGAGTAATGGGGATGCTTAATCATTACCTGAACATCAACAGAGACATAGATGATCCTGAACAACTCCGCAGTCTGCTTGCCCATGAATTCATGCATTATATACAGGATAATTATATTTCTGCCCATGCCGGCAATATTTTCTGGATGGAAGCACATGCACATCTCTCAGACAGGATAGTGTGGGATGAATCTGTAATACCTGTAAGTGAGTCGGAAGGATATCTGCTAGATGGCAGAACAGGTAAAAACACCATATTTGAGTTCTTATCGAACTCATGGGATTACTGGGATAAAACCATTTTAACACAGAATTTGAGGGGAAATGTATATTATTGTTACCTGGCAGGTACGTTCCTTCATTATATGAGAAGTTACAGGGAAGGTGAAAAACTCAAACCGGATATATTATTAAAGGAAACTCCCTCTTTACAGAGCTGGCTGGATTATCTTGACAGTTATATTCAACAGCATCTAAGTTCGAATATTGGCGACCAGTATGAGGCTTTTATAAAATATATTGTTGAAGGATCAAATCCCAATTTTAGCCTTTTGAATAAGACGGAAGGAGAGGATCCGCTGAAATATATGAAAACCGCTCCATTAGATTTCATGACGAATTTGTATTTCAAATTCAATGATGAGGCCGTTAATAAAACCGTTAAAGACAGTGTAAAGCTCGATTTACCATATCTTTCCTCCCGGATGGTACAAATGTACAACCTTAATATCAATCACCAGAAGGCACTGGTTAAAT
>CAYVTV010000276.1:0-4986 GCA_964454295.1 uncultured Bacteroidaceae bacterium | reverse complement strand
TGAGTTTTACCAACGGTATGTCCACCGGCTGTTAGTGCAACCGTTTCTTCATCATTCATGGCCATGCGCTTGAAAGTTACCCTCATAGCCTGAGCTGTTTTTAATGGGTCTGGTTTACCGTCAACACCTTCGGGATTTACATAGATTAATCCCATTTGAACCGCTGCTAATGGATTTTCAAGAGTTGCTTCATCAGCCTTGTTGGAATATCTGTCTTTTCCTAACCATTCTTTCTCAGCACCCCAATAAATATCTTTTTCAGGATGCCAAATATCTTCTCGGCCACCGCCAAATCCAAATGTTTTAAATCCCATGGATTCATAGGCCATATTTCCAGCAAGAATCATCAAATCTGCCCACGAAATTTTGTTGCCATATTTTTGTTTTATAGGCCATAACAGACGACGTGCCTTGTCAAGATTAACATTATCAGGCCAACTGTTCAATGGTGCAAAGCGTTGATTACCGGTGTTGCTACCACCACGACCGTCTGCTGTGCGGTAAGTTCCGGCACTATGCCAAGCCATCCTTATCATCAATCCGCCATAATGTCCCCAGTCAGCAGGCCACCAATCCTGGCTTTCTGTCATAAGTTTTTTTAAGTCATTTTTTACTGCTTCTAAATCAAGTTTTTTAAATTCATCCCGATAATTGAAGCTGTCACCAAGTGGATTTGTCTTGGTATCATGCTGGTGCAAAATGTCTAAATTAAGTGCATTTGGCCACCAACTCATTACGGAACTATTGTTGTCTGTATTTGCACCGTGCATGACCGGGCATTTCCCTTTTTTTTCCATATTTTTAGATTTTAAGTGATTATTCAGCATTTATCAAAAGTCCCTCTAATTTGAAGAACAATATCTTCAATCTTGAATCCTTTAATGTTTTTGTTTTTAAAATAATTCTGCAATAATTTATCTAATTCCTCATCCATATAATCTTTAATTAAGTCGCATTCCGTACAATATAAATGATGATGTTTTTCCACTATTCCATCGTATCTCATTATATCTTTATCAGTTGTAACTTTTTTAATTAATCCATTCTCAATCAGTGTTTCCAACACTTTATATACTGTCCCGGTTGCAATATTTGGATGCGATTCCCTAATATATTCAATAATATTATCAGCAGCAGGATGATTATTTAATTTATAAATAGCTTCAAGTATGACAACTCGCTGAGGAGTTACCTTTAATCCTTTTTCTGCAAATTTATTTCTTATATCTTCTGTTAGCACCTTCATTGATCTTTTCCTTAATAAGAATTATTCTTATTTAAGAGCAAATGTAATCAATTTTAATTATAATCCAAATAATTTTAACTCCTGTTGAATATTTATAACAAATAGATTTAATCTAAGGGACAAAGGGGACGAAAGGACTTTCAACTTTCTACTCTCTTCTCCACCGGAAACTCCCCCGGATTATTCCATATTTTCCACGATTGCTCTGCCTGGCGGTAAAGCATATCCAGTCCGTTCTTTATCACAGCCCCTCTCTTCCTGCCTTCACGGAGAAAGACTGTCTCAGGCGGATTGTAGACCAGGTCGAAAAGTATATGCGATGAGGTTATATGCTCATAAGGAATATCCGGATAGGTGCTGATCTCCGGGAATGTTCCCAGGGGTGTCGTGTTGATGATCAGAAGATGGGTGTCTGTGATGTGTTTATCTATGTCCTTATAATTCAGGTAACCTTCCCCTTCTTTCCGGCTTACCATCTGATACCCAATACCCAGTTCCCTGAGTACATATTTCACCGCTTTCGAAGAACCGCCGGTACCAAGGATCAATGCCTTTTTTACTTCAGGCCTGATCAATGGTAAAAGGGCGTCCATGAAACCATCTACATCAGTGTTATACCCGGCAAGTATTATTTGCTTGTCTGTTCTGCTTACCCTTACCGTATTTACGGCACCCACAGCAATGGCATCTTTGCTGATACCGTTCAAAAAGGGGATGATCTTTTCCTTATAGGGAATAGTTACATTAAATCCCTGCAGATCAGGATTTTCTTCTAAAATAACATAAAGATCATCAATTTTTTGCATCGGGAAATTACGATAAGCATGATCAGCCCGTCCTTCCTTACTGAATTTCTCAGTAAAATATCCTTTTGAAAAAGAATGATGTAAGGGGTATCCTATCAGACCGAATAATTTCATTTTTTCACTTTTTTGCTGAAAAACTGAATAAGTATCACAATGAACAATCCTGCATGAAAAAGGAGTAATGCCGGGATAAAAGCGTCGGCCGGATCGGAAAGGTCAGGAAGTATATTAACTTCGGTAAGCGGACGGATTTCTCCATGCCTGTCAGTATATGCTTCTGTAATAACTTTCCACGGCCAGATTTTATTCAGCGATCCCAGCATAAAACCGGCCAGCAGAATTACAGTAATATTATGAAATTTTTTCAATAACCAGGAAAGAAGGTTGGAAAAACTGATAATACCTGCGGCAGCACCCAGAATAAAAACCATCAATACCGATATCTTCAGCTCATTAACCGCATTTAATATATATTGATATTTGCCCATCAGTAAAAGGATAAAACTTCCCGAGATCCCCGGAAGTATCATTGCACAGATAGCCACTGCTCCGGAGACAAAAATGAACCAGTACGCTTCGGAAGTTTCAGAAGGCGAGACTGAAGTGATAAAGTATGCCAGGATGATGCCTGAAACAAGAGAAAGCAGATACTGCCATTTCAGTTTCATATAATCCCTGAGAATATAAAAAGAAGATGCGGTAATTAACCCGAAAAAGAAGGACCATACCATGATGGGGTAATTCACAAGAAGATATTCAATAAGATGAGAAAGGGAGAAAATGCTTATCAGTATTCCGGATAACACAACAAGCAGGAAATTGCCGTTGATGTGCTTCCAGAAATCTTTTAATCTAAGCGTGAAAAACAGTTTAAGGGCAGTCAGGTTCACCGACTTGATGGAATGTACCAGTTCCTCATAAATACCGGTAATAAATGCTATAGTACCTCCTGAAACTCCGGGGATGATATCGGATGCTCCCATTCCCATGCCTTTTAACGCAAGGCTAACATAATCTTTGAATTTCCTCATAGTTTCCTGTCAAGGAATTGGTCAGGCATAGCATTGAAGAAGGTATCACCTCGCAGTCCGAGCCGCAAAGCTTCCAGTGCAACGACCTCATTTGTCGCAATGTTACCCAGGTTTACATTAGCCCCCAGCAGGGAAATGAAATATACCTGCTGGTTTTTATTCGGGGCTTCCCATATTATTTTTTCAGGGGAAATATGGTCGGTTATATCTGTTATCAGCAAACTGTTCACTGAACCGTCGGCATTATAAATACCGATAGTACCACTTTCCCTTGCTTCTGCAATTACTTTCCATGATCCGCTGTCCAGTTCACTTTGCATATTCCTGACCCATTCGGCGGAAGTAAGTTCAACTCCTTTTACCTTGTAACCTACCTCTGAAATAACGGTAAAGTCTTCGCTAAGCTTTTTAATATATTTTAATTTCTCCTCATGGTCGATGCGGATAGTTCCGTCAGAAATTTCAAGATATTCAAGCCCGCAATCCGTCACAAACCTTCTGTATTCATCAAACATATTCCTGACAATGAATAATTCGAACAGTGTGCCTCCGAAATAGGGTATCAATCCGCCAGATTTATATAATCTGACCTTTTCGGTAACTCTGGCAGTGATGAGTGCCGTACCGAATCCAAATTTTACCAGGTCCGTAAAATCACCGGAAGATTCGATAAACGCTTCTGCTTCCCTTAGGGATAATCCTTTGTCCATCATCATGGTAATCCCCGATTCCCTTGGTTTCACTGACCTGTTGGGGAGATAAGGCAAATTAACTTTCATGGTTCAGATTATTTTTTAACAGGTTAATGATCCGGGGGTCATGCCGGCCTTCAGGATATAAGCGATAAAATTCATTCATTAAATTGTCATCCATCGCAAGGCCTTTTTCAATAAATGCCAGGCCGGTGACCGGATCATTCAGTTTAAAGTGAGATGCTGCAATATAGTAGAGGATATGCGGGATATTAAAATTATGCCTGTACCCTTCCGTAAGTATGGCAAGTGCTTTATTATACTCATTTTGTTTGTGGTGGAGGAAAGCCCATCTTATCCATGCTTCATGATCATGTTTATCCAGTTTTGTGGTTTGCCTGAAGCAGGTAATAGCTTCCTTTGTTTTATTCAGACTGTCGTAGAGATCTGCAAGAGTAAACCAGAATTCAGGATTTGTATTATCAAATTCTATTGCCTTAAGAATATATGCCAGAGCCTCCTCCTCGTGAGCAAGTTTTATATAGATGATCCCCGCACCAAACCATCCCTCAGGACTTGTATTATCAATCTCAATTACCTTCTTATATATGTCGAGGGCGCTGAGATATTCACACATCTCTTCATAACATTCGGCGAGAAAACACCACGCCTGAATATGCTCAGGTTCAAGCTCAAGAAACTCATTATATACCTTAACAGCATTGTCGTAGTCATTGCTTTCCACATAGATATTAGCCTTGTTAAAATAAGCAGAAGCATAAAGAGGATTGATAGCTATTGCATAATCATAAGCTTCCATGGCCCGGTGGTTTTCCTTCAGCTTATATAATACAATCCCCAGGTTAAACCAAACATTGTCTGAAAAAGGCTCTTCATCCAGGTATAAGTTATAAAACCTGGCACTCTCCTGGTAATTATGAAGTTTTTCATAGAAATACCCAAGGTCATACAATACAGCCAGGTTATCAGGTTCATGCTCCCACGCCATCAGAAGATATTTCACGGCTAGTCCGTACTGTCTGGCATTTTCAAAAGTCATTGAAATATTAATAAGAATTTCAACCTTGTCATCGCCCGACATATTCAGTGCCTGGTCAAAAAGCTTTTCTGCTTCCCTGACCTTTCCTAACTGCGACAAAGCGGTACCCTTCAGTAAGGGAATTTCAGGGTTATCGTCCTCCCAATCAGGC
>CAYVTV010000275.1:0-4991 GCA_964454295.1 uncultured Bacteroidaceae bacterium | reverse complement strand
ACATTAACCTCCCTCATCAGCCCAATCCCAAATTGCTTAAATACTGAAATTCTGATCTTTTCAGAAAACTCAAAGATCTCCATTCCTGTGGCCGATCCGTAATTGACCAGCACCAGCGGTTGCAAAGGCCAGCTTCCGGTTCGACCTTCACGCACCCCTTTCCAGCCCGTCTTTTCAATAAGCCAGGCGGCCGGAATCTTAATCCCTTCGTTACCTGCTTCATATCCTGGGATGCCCGGCCATCTCTCCTTTAACTTTCCGTACTCCAAAGCAGAGATCACAGGATTTTTAAAGAAGCTCCCCGCATTACCAAATTCCCTTATATCCGGCAGCTTTCTCCCGCGTATTTCCATGATGGTTTCCCTCAGAGTCTTAAGGCTTTGTTCAGGCTTGTTCATGAATATTCCTTTCACATCACCATACTCCGTATTTAACACAGGGTATTTACTGAGCCGGAATACAACAGAAGTTACCAAAAACCTGTTTTTCCATTCATTCTTAAAAATACTTTCCCGGTATCCGAATCTGCATTCCTCATTATTAAACACCATAAATTCTGATTCCGGTAATGTATACCCCTCCACGCTGACAATGCAGTCTTTCACCTCTGCCCCGTAGGCACCAATGTTCTGGACAGGAGAAGCACCCACCGATCCGGGAATCAATGAAAGATTCTCTACTCCACCATAGTTGCTTTCAACCATCCTGCTGACAAAAGTATCCCAGTTCTCTCCAGCACCTACCCTGCACCATATTTCTTTTTCATCTTCAGAAATCTTTTCTATTCCCTTCAGACAATTATGTATCACTAATCCGTCAAAATTTCTGGTAAACAACATGTTACTCCCTTCCCCAAGAATTATATAATTCAAATTACGTTTTAATGTTTCTCTCATTAAACAGGGGACCTGATCTACCTGTGTGAGTTGTGTATAATATCCCGCGAATATATCCACACCAAAGCTGTTATGCGGAAGAAGGGAATAGTTTTGGATGAACATTATTTTTTAATTGTCTGTTTATTTATAATAGTTCGTTATGTTTTTATACTGCGCTGAATATGAGTGTTTTAGCAATTTAGTTATAAATTACTTATGTTGTTAATAATAAACATATTGCACCTTTGCGCCTTCGTGTTTTATTTTGTTTTAAAGAACTATTATACTTACAAAGTTAAGTAAAATAGCTCCAATTTATAAAAACCATTATATTTGTTTTCAGTCGGACATTTCTGTTTTTACATTGTAAATCTATATTTATGAAGCAACTACTCTTAATCACATTCTTAATTGCCGTATCAGGTTTTTACCGGCTCAACTCGCAGGATAAGGTACACTTCACCGCTGAACACCTGTGGAAGATGGAGAGAGCCGGAGCACCGGCAGTATCACCGGATGGGAAATACAGTCTGTTTACCCTGACTACCTTTGATGTTGAAAAAAATGAATCAGCAACCTTCATCTACCTGCTCGATAACGGGAGCGGAGAGCAGAAACAACTTACTTTCACAGGTAAAGAATCCTCTCCATTCTGGTGTCCTGAAGGAAAAAGAATAGGTTTCATAAGCCGCAGGGATGACAAACCGGGTCAGCTTTATATTATGGAATCAGGATGGGGTGAAGCAAAAAATATAACGGAGCTTCCGGTTCATGTTTTTGCTCCGAAATGGTTTCCCGATGGAAAAAGAATAGCCTTTGCCGCAAACATCCTTCCGGAATATGCGGGCGATTTCCAAAACCTGGAGAATCTTATTAAGGAAAAAAAAGAACATAAGGTTACTGCAAAAGTAACAGAAAATGTTATTTACAGGTTCTGGGACCGGTGGCTGACTGATGGTTTTTTTCCCAGGCTTTTTTCGGTTGATATACTTACTGGTAAAATTACCGATATGATGCCGAATACATCCAATTATTTCAGTATGATGGGAGGAGTATCATACGATATTTCCCCCGATGGAAAAGAAATTGCCGTAGCAATGAACAGTACCCCTGAGCCATTTGAATATCTTAATTATGACATATTCCTTCTGGCAACTGACGGAAGCGGAACGATGGTTAATATAACACCGGAGAATATAGCAGGGGATCACAACCCCGTTTACAGCCCTGATGGCATATCCATCCTCTACGGTAAACAAAACAAAGCGCATTTTTATGCAGATAATATCCAGATGGTAATATACGACAGGTCGCTGCAGACTCATAAAAATATCACCGGTGATATCGATCTTTCATGCGAACAATGGCAATGGTCACCCGACGGGAAAACTATCTGTTTTCATGCAGAATATAAAGCAAATAAAGCTGTCTTTACCATACCTGTAAAAGGAGGTGCGCTAAACACTGTATTCGCTAAAGGAAACAACAGTTCATTACAGGTCACCGGGAAGGATAATATTATTTTTCTGCATGATAACCTGAATAAACCTGCCGATATTTACAAAACCGATTTCAGGGGAAAACGCCTTACACAATTAACTGCATTCAATACAGAGATCCTGAACAAATTGAATCTGGGCGGCATCGAGAACATAAGCTTTAAGGGAGCTGACAGTGCCGACATCCAGATGTTTATCGTATATCCCCCCGGATTCGATCCGGCAAAAAAATATCCCCTGGTGCTCATGATTCACGGAGGACCTCACGGCACTTTCGGTGACCAGTGGCATTACCGCTGGAATGCTCATCTCTTTGCTGAACCCGGTTATGTGGTGGCAATGCCTAACTTTCATGGCTCAAGCAGTTTCGGACAAGCCTTCACTGAGTCGATCCACGGTTCACACGCCGACAAACCCTTCCGGGATATTATGAAGGCAACCGACTATATGATCGCCAGAGGTTTTATTGACGAAACCA
This sequence comes from uncultured Bacteroidaceae bacterium, assembly GCA_964454295.1. Lineage (GTDB taxonomy): Bacteria > Bacteroidota > Bacteroidia > Bacteroidales > CAYVTV01. Next base: position 2,136 of record CAYVTV010000275.1, on the reverse strand, counting down.
AGATGGCTGCCACCGGAGGCAGCTACGGAGGATATATGGTAAGCTGGATTGCCGGTCATACCGATCGCTATGCCTGCCTGGTAAATCATGCCGGTGTGTATAACACCCATATGCAATTTTCAACCGATAATACGGCATACAGGCAATACCAGTATAACGGAACACCCTGGGAAAACTTTGAAAACCTGATGGCCAGCAACCCTTCCATGTTTGCTAAAAATTTTAAAACACCCATGCTCGTTATTCATGGGGAACGGGACTACAGGGTTCCGGTAGGACAGGGATTACTGGTTTATGGTATTTACAAGCGAATGGGACTTGAAGCAAGGCTGGTATACTATCCCGATGAAAATCACTGGATACTTAACCCCCAAAATTCCATTTACTGGTATGAAGAATTACATAAGTGGCTGGGGAGGTATTTGAAATAAGTGGTTATGTGGTTACGTGGTTACGTGGTTGAGTGGTTACGTGGTTGAGTGGTTGAGTGGTTACGTAGGGGCAAAGCTATTTCTTTGCCCTCTGGAAGTGACGGGTGACATGTGACAAGTTTGATCCCAAATACCAATATTCAAATTTAATTGAATCGTAATAAAAAATTTTGTACATTTAATCACTAATACCTTAAGTTCCATTATCTCAATATTTTATTCCTATGAAGAATTTATTATTATTCGCTTTCCTTTTGGTAACCACAACCTCTTTTGCTCAGTTTAGCTATACAGTTAGCTATAACGGGTATAGTATCACTAATAATGGATCTGTCTCCATCGTACAAGGAGCCATTGTCCGGGTAGCAAATACCAATAGTAAAAATATTGATCTGAATATTACCGGATACTCATCCTCCAGTAAAGATGTTAATATAACCGGACTGCCAATAGTAATACCCTACTCAAAGACAGGTTATTTTACTATTGTTTATACCGGCTATTTTAAGAGAGACCCCATAAGTGCTGAGATAACTTTAAATATGTCTGATGGTTCTTCAACAACAACTTTTAAATTTACTGTTATCATAAGTTTTACTATGGATTCCAGAAACGGTATTATCGGGGACTATGGAGTAACTTTTATCGGACCTGGCAACACATATCTCGGAATAGCCAATAACAATGTTAATATTAGTGATATAGTAATTACCGGATATTCATCCACCAATAATGATATTTATATAACCGGACTTCCTTTACATATTCCTAACCAACAGATAGCCAGTTTTACAATCAATTATAGTATTAGTTGTAATGAAAGCCCAAAAAGTTCTTTGATAACCTTAAATATTGTTGACGGAATTACACCCAAAACTTTTCATTTCCATGTTATCACTCATGAGTATGTTGATTTTACAAAGCCATCCATCACTTGTCCTTCACAAATAACTGTCAACTGTTTACCAGGGAAAAATTATGCAATTGTTAACTATAGCTCACCGGTAGTAAGTGATGTATGTGGGAACAGACTTACATATTTTCTTACTGGCGGTGTCCTGTCAGGAGGAAGATTTCCGGTTGGCACAACAGTTAATAACTACAAAGTTGTTGATGAATCGGGAAATTATCAAACTTGTTCGTTCTATGTAACCGTAACTGATAATGATCCCCCTCAATTTATGAATTGCCCTGTTGATTCTGAACTACAAGTGTATGCGGATGAAAATGGCAAAGCTGTGTTACCTGATTATACAGAGATGATATTTGCTTATGATAATAATTCAGGTTCTCAATTCAAAAGCAAAGTACAGTTACCAATTGCAGGTACGATTATAGATACTGTTACGGAAGTTACCGTAGAATTTACCGACTATGCTGATAATGCATCTCAATGCAGTTTTAATGTTTCCCTGCTTGATTCGCTAAGCCCGGTTATAGAGAATCCTGGTGATCAAATAGTTGAATTGGGAGAAGATTGTTATGCTGCGTTACCGGACTATACAGCTGCAATACAAACCTCTGATAATTGTGACACGGATTTGCAGTTAGTGCAATATCCACCGGCAGGCACCATTATTATTGAACCGATAATGGTTACAGTAGCTGCATCAGATGATTCGGGCAACAGGGAGGAATCTTCTTTTGAAGTGACAATGGAGGATAATACCGACCCTCTGATCACCTGCCCCGGGAACCAGCTCCG
>CAYVTV010000274.1:0-5023 GCA_964454295.1 uncultured Bacteroidaceae bacterium | reverse complement strand
ATCAGTCCTCCCGGCAGCGGATTTTCAAGGCTTGCCCATGGATAGTAGTTGCTCAGATAAGGTGTGCGGGATACAAAACGAAACCTGCCTTCCAGTTCTTCCGGATTAACGCCAAGAATGGAAGGATTTGAGATCCTGTTGAGGTTCAGGCAGCTTGCATCATCACCCGGAACGCGGGAGAACTGAACAAAATGAATATCATCTCTTAATCCGTATTCGTGCCTTACTTCCCTGTTGTTCAGGTCCCGCACTACAGGGACTGTCGTTTCGGAATAAAACAGGTAACCTCCTGTACCGCTTGCTTTATCCCCGGCATCAGCAAACATATCCTTACGGTTGGCCCCGGTTGAAAGAACAATGAATGTGCCTATCGCCAGGAGAGCAACGATGCTGAGACTCCTGTTTTTGTTTCTCAGGCTATATTTCAGAGCCAGGGTAAAGACATTCATCTCGCTGAAATGTGACTTCCCTGCATTCTGTAACAGATGATAGAATAAAAGCATCAGGGATATAAGCATTAATCCTCCGGCGGCAAGAAAGATCCCTGAATTCAGGATATCTGAACTGATTATCTGGCTGAAGATGAGACCCAGTGAAACCAATCCGGTGGTCAGTATAATGTAAGGCCTGATCTTTTTTGTGGTTTTTCCACTTACAGCTGTCGTCGCTTTATGTATTTTCCCCTGTTTAATGACGCTGCGGATGGTAAAAAAGAGGGTAAGCCATGAAATAAGAACACTCAGCACTAAGCCGGAAAGCAGCACAGGGATACGTACGACCATTTGTAACATGTCGGTTCTCACGATATCATTCCACACATTGTTAAGGGCAGAAACAATCAGACCGGTATACAGAATGGCGAGCAGGATCCCTGCTAATGAACCGGTAACTGCAAGAATAAAGCCTTCGGTAAACATCACATTATGTATTACCTTGCGGGGAATACCCAGTGCGGAAAGGGTTTCAAGCTGGGTTCTCCGTCCTTCGATATTCAGTATGAACAGCAGAACGATAAGGATCAACCCGGAAAGTATAACAAAAAAACTCAGGGCCAGAAACAGCTGACTGAAATCCACACCTTTATCAGCCGCAATGATGCTTTCACTCCTTATATCAGAAACCCGGAACCCCAGTGATGCCGGATACAGATGTGTGATGATCTGATGAACCAGGGTATCCTTACTTATCAGTTCCGGGTTGAAACGTACGGCAGTATATGATCCGTACATATTTTCCCACAGTTCTTTTGCGAGGGAGAGTGAAATGTAAGCCTTAGGTGTACCCTGGTAATCAGTCCAGTATTTTTCGTCCTTATCCCGTATCCTTGAAAGGTCAACAGGTATACCTGTGTCCCAGTCGCGGCAGTTGCCTGCATCTGAGAGACCCGGGATTACAGGCATCAGTGTCCTGTCTGCATATCTACTCTCTATAGGTACTATGTCCTGCACGGTAAAAGTATGTTTCACTTCTGCAAGTCTGCGTAAAGCTCCGGTAATGTAAAATTTCACGGTCAGGCTGTCGCCTTTCCGGATCTTCAGATCATCGGCAAGCCAGCTATTTACGATAATGTTATTTTCCGGAACAATACTGTCGGGCAGGGAGGAGATGAATGAGTATGGAGTGGAGTTCTCCCGGCTGGTTATGCTGTTAACAAAATAGGTCAGAATAAATTCGCCGGGTACGGGGAGAGATATGATGGCATCAATAACGGGTTTGTCGAGAAATACCCTGTCGGAAATGATCTCATGATCGCCCGTTCCGGGGACACTTCTGCAGGAAAGGCCTGCATCTTCAAGTGACCATCTTTTATTGATGGCAGTGAGAACTGAGTGTGAAGACAAAGAATTCCCGGAAAGCAGCAGGAGGTTCGATTTGTCTTCCATTTCCAGCAGCTGATTCAGACAGGATGATGCAATAAAAACATTGTATGGTCTGGTTTGTGAGATACCGGTATTAAATCCTTCCATCTGTTCTTCAGTGGCCACAGCTTTGATGGTCAGGCGGGAGGCGACGGTTATTTCCTCATCCGAAACAAAAGGAGTATTAAGTGGTATTGAGCCTGTTTTTTTCACCCGTAAAAGGAATTCCTCCCCTGCTTTCATTCTGAGACGTTCCGCCAGATTCTGACTGATAATGGCTTCACCATTTCGTAATCCGGCATAAATGGAAGAAATCCCCAACACTTTATCAAATGCATCATCCACTCCGAGAACCTGCACTTTATTGACGCGTAATTCTCCGCCACCTGCTACTGCAATGCCTTCCGACCTGAGAACGGGAGCTGCGTATACATTCAGTTCCTGTTGAAGCTGCCGGGCTAATTCTGTGGTTACGTATCTTTCACCTGTTGTGATAATGTAGTTGATTTTCCCCAGCCTCAGGTTAACCATCTGCCGTAAATTCTGTCTTACGGTATCGCCGGCCAGAAAAGCGCCTATGAGTACCGCTGAGCTTATGCAGATGCCAAGGATCACTGCCAGGTTCTTCCGGCGGTAGAATATAAGATTCTGCTTAATAAGGCTCCATTTAGTATAATTTAAAACGGTGCGGTTTTTAAGGTCTGTAATGTCAGTTTGGCTTTGCTTTAATTTTTTAACCATTTGGTAACATTAATAATATTTAGTGTCTTTGGGCTGTCTCTTAAATGTTTTTAACCACAAAGGACTCAACGGAGGCGCTGTGTCCTTCGTGGTTGATAATATTTCAATTAATGAGACAATCCCTTGAATTCTTCCAATCCTTAAGCCTGTATGCTTATTTGTCCGAACCCGCTTTATTTTTTAACCAGTATACCGTTGTTCAATTCATATAATGTGTCCATTTTAGACGCAAGTGAAAGAGAGTGAGTTACCACAATGAGCGCTACCTTATCATTAGTGTTTAAGTCAAGTAACAAGTCTGCCAGCCTTTCAGCATTTTCTTTATCAAGTGCACCGGTAGGTTCATCCGCGAGAAGGAGGGAGGGGGAGTTTACCATTGCTCTGATCACTGCTGTTCGCTGACACTCCCCACCTGAGAGCTCACCCGGGAGCTGGTTGCGAATCTCATATAACCCTGTTCTTTTCATAAGAGTGATAGCACGCTCCCTGCGGAGCAGTTTCTCCGTTTTATCAGAAAGGTGAATTGTCGGTATCAGGAGATTTTCCAGAAGTGTACACTGTGGAAGGAGGTGATGTAGCTGAAAGATAAACCCGATATCATTATTCCTGTACTCTTCCTTTTGTTCTTCCTTCAACAGGTGAACATTTCTGTTTCTGAAGTTAACTTCCCCTGAATCAGGATGGTCAAGAGTTCCAATGATATTCAGCAAGGTGGTTTTTCCTGAGCCGGAAGGCCCGAGCACAGCTATGCTTTCGCCTTCTTCAATATGCAGGCTAACGCCATTCAGGACTGAGCGGATGGTTCCCTTTTCCTGCGAGCCGTAACTTTTAGTGATCTTATTTATACGGAGTAACATGAGTGTTGTATTAAATACCCGCAGCTGCGGATTGATTTATGAATTTTGAATATACGCTAACCATCTCATCAGACAGGCCTTTTATGTTAAAGTATTTTTCAACACCCTCTCTTCCCTGCCTGCTGAAGTCCTGAAGCATCTGAGAACCGGAAAGCAGTTCTGCCAGAGTTTCGGCAAGGATAGCGGGAGTATTGGGGCTGTAAAGCAATCCTCCTCCGGCGGTATTAAGGATCTCGGGGAAGGCTCCCAGGTCGGGCTGAACGACGGGTATGCCTGAAGCCATGGATTCAAGAAGGTATATTCCGAAAGCTTCGCCTTTTCTAACGGGTACAGATATAACAGATACCTTTCTGAAAAATTCCTTGCGCCCTTCTCCTTCAAAGCTCTTATGAAACTGAACGGAGCCGGTGAGGCCTTTTTTCCGTATTTTCCGGGACAGGTTTTTAATAAACCGGGAGTCATCGCCTGTTGAACCTCCGGTAATGATCAGGTTACAGTCCTCAAAACCTTTTCCCGAGCGTAGTTCGATGAACGCATCAACCAGGATGTCAAGCCCGTTCTGAAAGCATTCATGTGAGATAAAGCCTATATTTCTTTGTTTATTTACCGGGGAAAAATATTCATATTCATCCGGATCAATTCCGATATATACTCTGTGAAGTTTTTCACCGGGGATATTCATGTTTTTTTTCATTACCTCAAGGTAGTAGTCACTAACCGCAATAAAACCGTCCACGTCATTTGCCTTTGATTCCATTAGTTTCCACACTATCTCACGGGAAGAGGGTTTCATCACATCAACCCAGGTGTCTTCATCCTGAAGGGAACAAAATAAAGGCACATTGATTTTTTCCTTCAGCCTTTTAGCCAGTCCGAGCAGGAGAGCGTTGGAGAGGTGAATAACATCCGGTTTGATATGTTGGGTGATCCAATCCACCATACGGTCCAGTTCCTCTTTTTGCTGACCTTCTTCACCCAGGAGCATGGAAATGGTCATTTCTTCAAGTCCTTTTGCCCTCGTTGATCCTGCAAAACCAGCGGCAAGCTTTAATACCGGTTTGGAATTCAGAAACCGGTCGAACCAGGCCGGGCTTTTCCGGAAAATGGGATATAACTGTTTGAGATACAGGCTCACGGCCCCATAAAATACCGGTATATCGGTAATGTCATGCTCATCTGAGAACAGGGGAAGGTACATGGGGATTTTAATCACTTCATGTCCCTGCATTCTTAAGGCATCCACATATTTGCTGTCACGTAAACAGTTGCCGCAATAGAAACTGCCCCCTGAGCCTGGTATGATCTGGAGTATTCGCATATATTAATATATATTTCATTTCTTCCCGAAGCAATAAATCCTCCCGTCGTCGGCCGCCAGAATAATATTATTTTCGATCACAGCAGGATTACTGCTGAGGGGTATTCCCAGTTCATACGACCATATTCTTTTTCCGGTATTTACATCCACGATCAAAAAATCCCCTCTCATGTTTGCTATCAGCACCTTATCATTTACAATTACAGGGGAAGCGTCGACCCTGCTCCCTGTATTGTACTTCCAAACAA
>CAYVTV010000273.1:0-5035 GCA_964454295.1 uncultured Bacteroidaceae bacterium | reverse complement strand
GCAATCAGCAGGTTCTTGATAAAAATTTTTGTTATCAGGAACTTAAGGAATTCCATTGCATACTGTTTTGAAATTACAGATATCAAAGATAATTAATTGCATTTAATGAACGGTATAAGAATGAATATGGTATCCGTCATTTATCATTTTTAGTAAATTCTTTTGTAAGAACTAAAAAAACATTATTTTTGCAGTCCTTAATTAACAAGATAATTCAGTAATCTTCCAGCGTCATGAAAAGAACATTTCAGCCATCAAGAAGAAAAAGAAGTAATAAACATGGCTTCAGGGCCAGAATGGCAACAGCAAATGGCCGGAGAGTTCTTGCTTCCCGGAGAGCCAAGGGCAGAAAGAAGCTTACTGTTGCCGATGAACCTAAATACAAGTCATAAGCGGGAAATATAAACGATTTTTTTCGTCAGGAAAAAATCTTCGCTGAAATAATCGCTTATATGTATCACCTTTTTCTTATCGGCAAATACATTTAGTTCTTTTTCAAACTCTCCGCCCTTCAGGTAAATAATCCCATTTTTTATTTTATTAAATGACCTGTTGTTTACGAGGTTTTTTGTTAACTGATAGAATGTAATCAAATCGGTTACTGCCCTGCTGACAATAAAATCAAATTTCATATTTAATAGTTCTGCCCGTGAAATAATGGTGTTGACATTATTTAAATCAGCACATTTTACAATTTCATTAACCGCCTTTATTTTTTTTGCTATTGAGTCGATAAGCACGAAATGGACATCCGGAAAAAATATAGCCAGGGGTATTCCCGGAAAACCTCCACCGGTGCCCACGTCTGCCACAGTTGTTTTGGGTATAAACTGAACATATTTTGCTATGGCCAGAGAATGTAAAATATGACGTTCATAAAGAAATGGGATATCTTTTCTGGAGATCAGGTTAATTTTCTGATTCCAGTCTGAATAAATATCATAAAGTTGTTCAAACTGCCGGATTTGTTTTGGTGTGAGACCGGGGAAATATTTATGAATAAGCTTCATGCTTATACATTTTCACCTGTATTGCGGAGAATATTGGACAGGAGCTCCCTGGCTCTGAAAAGTTGTGCTTTTACGGTTCCGACGGGAATTTTCAATTCCCCTGAAATTTCCTCATAGCTAAACTCTTCAAAGTATCTCAGTTCTATAAGTCTTCTATACCTTGGTTTCAGTTTTGTGACAATTTCACGGAGGATTTTCACTTTTTGTTCCCGTATCAGAGTCATTTCGGGATCAAGGGAATCGGATTTAATGGTATCGGAGGGCGTAAGTGATTCATCATCATCCATTGACTGATCGAGACTAATTGTGCTGCCTCTTTTTTTCCTTATGAAGTCAATACAGTTATTTGTGGCGATTTTAAACAACCATGTACTAAATGCATAGTTTGGAGTATATTGATCAATATACCTGAATGCTTTTCCAAATGCTTCAATGGTAAGGTCTTCTGCATCTGAAGGGGTATTAATCATTTTCAGCAGCATGAAATATATAGAATCTCTGTACCGTCCCAGGAGTTCTGCAAAGGCTTTCTGGTCACCATTTCGGGCTCTGAGGACAAGAGAGTGATCATATATTGCCTTTTCTGAAAGATTCGGGTTTACCTCCATCTGCTTCTTTTTCTTTCAATAAAATTCACCATATGTATGCATACATAAAGTATGGGTTGGAATGGTTCTATCAGGAGCGAAAATATAAATAAATATCTTTCCTTCAAACGCATTAAAATAATTTTAAAAATTATTCCTTTAACAACAGCATTAATTAAGTAAACCGACAGAAACAATTGATAAAATGATCCCAATACAAGGAGAAGGATAAAAGAGATGTTAAACAGGGATCTGAGAAGATATTCTCCTCCCAGCAATGCTTTAATAGTTGACTTATAATAAATTCCTGTGGTAAAATGTCTCTTTCTCTGCCTGAACCAGGATGTAACATCGGATGCCGGAACCGAACGGGTGAATGAATCGGGGTGTGTTTCCACACAGGTATTTGAAGGAGTAGCTATTTCACTGATAAAAAGGTCGTCATCACCTGAATTCAGGTGGAGATGGGAGGCGAAGCCCTTATTAAGGAAAAACAAAGATTTACGGTAGGAGAGGTTTCTCCCGACGCCCATATAGGGAATTCTCCTTTCTGCAAGCCCCATATATTGCATGGCTGTAAAAACGGCTTCAAACCTTATCAGTTTATTTAACAGACCCGGCCTTGTTTCATAGCCTCCATAACCAAGGATAATGTCAGTCTTTTCAGAATAATTTATCATCATTTCTCTTATCCAGTATTTGCTGACGGGGTAGCAGTCGGCATCAGTAAGGAGAAGAAGTTCATTGGAGGCTGCTTTAATGCCAATGGTGAGGGCCAGTTTTTTATTGTGAGTAAAACGGGGGTCCTTCTTAATGGCAGTTACTTTCAGGTTTGAATATTCAGATAACAGGTTGTTGAGCAGTTCATGCGTATTATCATCCGAGCAATCATTTACCACGATAACTTCAAATGAAGGGTATTCCTGTTCAAGAACAAGGGGAAGGTATTTTCTTAAATTTTCTTCTTCATTTCTGGCACAAATAATTACAGATACCGGTGGTAATGAATTCTTACTTACTTTTTTCTTTTTTTTCTTTTTCCCTGTCTGTGAAAAGAAAAACAGATAGAAAAACATCTCAGCCAGGAATGCTGAAATAAAGATCCCCAGTAAAATATTAATCATCAGACCTACGGTAGGAAAAAATTCATTCAAAACGGTATATTTAAGAAAAACAATAATAGAAAAGATTTATCGGATTATTCAGGTAGATTATAAGTTTTTATTGACATATTCAGGAACTTTATGAAAAATCAAAGCAGGAACAGGTTTTTGTTAATTAATGCTTTTTCACTTCTGTTGATATATACAAAGAAAGCTTGTATTTTTCTCTCTTTAAATGAATTAAATATTTAAAGCCTCCTCCGGGTTGGCGGGGTACTTGTTGGCACACTTTTTTGAACTTAATAAAGGAAATATTGTTTAACGAGTGACATTATTGATAATATTATAACAAATTTAAAAATACCATTACAATGAGGAACAATATTGGCAGAACAGATAAGATCATACGGATAATTATAGGATTAGTCATTGCCTTCTTAGGGATTTATTATAAAACATGGTGGGGGTTACTTGCCATAATCCCCCTGGCAACAGCCCTGGTTGGTAAATGTGGATTGTACACGCTGTTTGGAATAAATACCTGTTCGTTGGAAGGCAGGGATCAGAAGCGTTAAACCGGAGGGGAAAAACAGACGACTTTGTGAGTATGTATCAGAGTGAGGATTAACCGGCGGATATGATATGAAATGTTCTGAATGTAAATTCTACTTTGTGAGTATGTATCAGAGTGAGGATTAACCGGCGGATTTTTCAGACAGGAGATGATACAGAAGACTAAATATAGCTGTGGCAGGGTGCGTTAATTAACTAGTTTCTTCACCATGTTGGCAGCATCCTGTAATGATATTGCAGAGAATACTTTCAGTCCGGATTCATCAATAATTTTCCTCCCTTCTTCTGCATTGGTACCCTGTAGTCGGACAATTACCGGAATATTTATATTTTGTAAGCTTTTATAAGCTTCTGTAACTCCTTTTGCAACGATATCGCATCGGACGATTCCTCCGAAGATATTGATGAGAATAGCTTTAACATTCGGGTCCTTTAATATTATTCTGAATCCGTTTTTAACACGTTCGGTATTGGCAGAACCGCCTACGTCGAGGAAGTTGGCCGGATTTTCGCCGGAGAGTTTAATAATATCCATAGTGGCCATGGCTAGTCCGGCGCCGTTTACCATGCACCCGACAGTTCCATCGAGTTTGATAAAATTAAGATCATATTTTGCTGCTTCAATCTCTGCGGGGTCTTCTTCGTTAATATCCCTTAAATTAATGTATTCAGGATGCCTGAAAAGGGCATTATCTTCCAGGCTGATTTTACAGTCAGCTGCAATGATCCTGTTATCCGATGTTTTTAATACCGGATTGATCTCTATAAGAGAGGCATCAGAACCCATATAAGCATTATAAAGTGCGGTTACAAATTGTTGCATTTCCCCGGATGCCTGACCTGATAAGTTAAGCTTAAATGCAATTTTCCGGGTCTGGAAAGGAAGCACACCTGCAACAGGATCAATTTCTTCCTTAAAGATGAGGTGGGGAGTTTTTTCAGCAACATGTTCTATATCCATACCTCCTTCGGTGGAGTACATTATAATATTCCTGCCGGTGGTTCTGTTTAGAAGCACACTTACATAATATTCCTTAATTTCACTTTTCCCGGGATAGAATATACCCTGTTCAATCAGTACTTTACGGACAATTTTCCCTTCAGGTCCGGTTTGGTGTGTGACCAGATTTATACCGAGAATTTGCGCTGTAAAATTTTTAACTTCTTCCGGTGAGTGTGCTATTTTAATGCCACCACCTTTCCCTCTTCCTCCTGCATGGATCTGCGCCTTAACTGCCCATGAGCCGGTTCCTGTAGCTTCTTTGATCTTTTCAGCAATTCCGATTGCATCTTCCGGCGATTCTGTCATATAACCTTCCGGAACTGCAACACCGTAACTCTTTAAAATTGATTTACCCTGGTATTCGTGAATGTTCATATTGAATTTTCTCTTCTTTTAGGGGGGGTGTTTCTTACAGCCGCCTGATAAGGGGGCGGTGGGTTACTAAATTTAATATTAACCGGGTTAAAATAACCATCTTTTATTGTGCGAAGATAATTAAATCTAAGCTGATATTAATGTATATTAAATATGTTATGACTTTATAATTAAATTAATTTTGCAGACACTGATAATTTTATAAGATGAAACCCCCATGCACTATCGCACACAACAAGGACATGAACAAAAATGGGGGTTCCATGCCCATTAGACCATTAGGAAATAGAACTTATTGATTTTTAGTAAGATAATTAATATTTGTACGCATGAAACCCCCATGCACTATCGCACACAACAAGGACATGAACAAAAATGGGGGTT
>CAYVTV010000272.1:0-5119 GCA_964454295.1 uncultured Bacteroidaceae bacterium | reverse complement strand
TTCTAACTTGACTTATAGACTTAATTGATATTTATTGCTATCATAAAGGCAGGTATGACGAGCCGGAATACAATGTTCCGGACGGTTCTGCTGGCATTCTCAGTACGCTGGAGGAAGCATGGACAAAATATCAAAAACCGGCAGGAAAACTATATTTTAAATATGGATATCCTTACCATGATCCGGCATCTCCCTGGGCTGACCCTCAGACAGGCACTGATGGCGGCGGACCTGCCAGTGCTGCAATGGATGCTATGTATGCAGTTTATGAAGGAGGAGGATTCGGTATATTTTTTAAAATGGCATGGGGCCGTGACAGGGGTCAATATATGAAGCCCGACCGGTGGTCAGAAGATATCAGGGAATTTATGTATAGAGGTCATAAGTGATTATGCGGTTCGTGGGATCAGGGGATCACGGGATTGAGTGGTTGAGTGGTTACGTGGTTGAGTGTGTTACGTGTGAGTAAAAACTGAGTAAAAGGGGACGAAGGGGACAAAGTGACGTGACACACAGTATTAGGGACCTTTATAATTCGAATCTTCGGGTCCTTCCATGGCCAATCCGAGCATCTCTTCCAATACCCCTGGATACTTTTCTGCCACATTATTTTTCTCAGAAATATCCTTTTCCAGGTCGTACAACTCTGGAGCGGTTCCTACCGTATCTTTGACATAATCATACCGCTTCTGAGTATCCGGCAACAACAGTTTCCATTTCCCCTTCCTGACAGCTTGTAATTCTCCTTTCACATGGTAATGGAAAATATTCCTTGAACCTACTTCTGACTTTCCAAGAATCAGGTCAGACTGATCTAAACCATCTATGACCCTGTCGGCAGGAATTTGCCCGCCTGCAAGACTGGCAAAAGTGGGCAGGATATCCAATGTGGACATAATTTCATCGCTTTCACTTCCTGCGGGAATTTTTCCTGGAGCCCATAAAATGCATGGTACACGGAATCCTCCCTCATATGGAGAGCCTTTAGCACTCCTGAGTGGATAGGCACTTCCTGTAGCCAGCAGTCCCCCATGGGTTCGGCGATAATGGTCTTCTCTGTCGGACCAAGGACCATTATCGCTGACAAACACCACATAAGAATTTTTATCCAGTCTAAGTTCATACAGCAGGTCGAAAATACGTCCTGTATTCCAGTCAATCTCTTCAATCACATCCCCGTATAATTCTCCCCCTGATTTCCCCTTGAATTGTTGTGAAGCATCGATCTTTACGTGTGGCATGGTGTGTGCCAGATAGAGGAAAAACGGTTCATCCTTCTTCTTCCTTATGAAGTCAAGAGCTTCATCGGTGTACATTTTGGTCAGAGCTGACATGTCATTGGTTCGGTAAAGAGAGTCTCTGTTCCTGTACATGATTGCCCTTCCTCCGTCATTTGCTCCAAGGTTCCCAAAATAATAATCAAAACCCTGGTCGTTGGGGACAAGTCCATCCTGATATCTTCGCTGGGAAATGTCCCATTTCCCGATACAACCGGTAGCATAGCCTGCATCTTTCAATATTTCTGCAATGGTAATTTCATCGGAATGGGTCAGCCATCCTCCTCCAATTCTCAGAGGATACCTGCCGGTGAGCAGGGCACCCCTGGAGGGTCCGCTAACCGGCTGGGCATAAAAACTCGTCATTTTCATACCCTCTGATGCCATTTTATCAATTCCCGGAGTTTTAATTGTTTCCGATCCAAAACACCCCAGGTCGTTATAACCCTGGTCATCGGTAAAAATGATAATGAAATTAGGTTTGCCCTTAGTTTCTGTTTTACCGTAACCAGTGCAAGAAACTACAAAACTGACAACAGAAATACCTGTGCTCAATAGACCTAATCTACTTAAACTCTTTCTTTTCATGTTAATTTCCTTTAATTAAATGATTGATACAGACATCTGTTATATTTAAATCTATTATTCTATGTGAATGCATTAAATATTAGCGCATTAAGAATATCTATAAATACTAATATCAGCTTATATTTATTAAAGATAATAAAAAAATCAGAACTAAAAAAAACGATTTTAGCTCTAAGTGGTTTAAACAGAATTCAATCCTGAGTTTCATCCCCTGTTATAGTGATATTATTTTTCGGCAAAGAAACAGGAATATTGGAATCCTCAGCAATTAATTCTTTAGGGTTGGGAATTGGTTAGGTGTTTAGGATAACAAGCAACAAAAAAATTCAAATGAACAAGATCAATTTAAACCACGTTAATGATTCTTCATAATATTTTAAATAATGGTACTTATTCGCACACCTTTTGTTTGAAAATAATGTACTTCTGGATAAAAATGCAAAATAAAAAATTGAAAAGTATGACAATAAGATTCGTATTAGCAGCAAACAGAAGTTTTTATTTGTTCTTATTATTAATTTATGCTGGATTTTCATGTCTGTCTTGTAAAGAAGAGAATTTAAAAAACACTATTGAGTTTAATGAACAAATTCCTGCAGTTTTCCGAGATTATATTTCTGAAATTTCATATGATTCACTTGGGGATTATAAAGCCATAGTTCATTGTGAGGTAATATCTGATAATCTGATCAGAATAAATTTGACTTATATAATCACAGACACATTGACACAGGATGACTGGCAAATCAATGTCATTCCAAATTTTCAACCCACATTCCACTGGGCTCCTCATTTAACTCCCACTGACGATCATATTATTGCACAATATGTATTCAGGTCCCCTGCAATGATCATTTCGGATGATCAGAAGCAGCTAGTACTTATTCCTGATCTTGATATTATGCAAAAGGGTACTCCTATTCCATGGTATATGGATATGGATGCAAAAACTAATAAACTCACATTAGGCCTTAGCAAATACAAAACTCAGGAGCATATGCTATTTATAAGGGATTCCGGGGCTACATATCTTCCCGGAAATATTGAGATTGGTTTTTACCTTATAGCTAATAATGACAAGGAAAACATTTCAAATCCCTGGGAGAACCTTATTTCGTTTTTCTGGGAAAAGTGGGGAAGCCCTCTTTATGAGAAAGGATTTCCAATAACCGGAAGCCTGGAACCATATGTTGAACATACCTACAAATGGGCTTTGGATAATTGGAAAGATGCTGTATGGCAGGAATTTAAGCTCAATAATACCTTGGTGGGAGCACCGGTATTTATTGTAAACTTTACCCAAAGTCCGAATTATCCCGGGGAAGCAGATGAGCGTGAATATCGATCCATTTGGAATCAAGCCTGGTTCAGTTCACTCAGGTCGGCACAGGGGATGTACCGATATGCCAGACGGACAAATAATAATCGATTATTAAACAAAGCGAATATGACCAAAGAAATGGCACTGGCCTTTCCAAAAAAGAATGGTTTTTTTTATGGGATGATCACCACGGAAATGGAGAATGTGGAGGTTGAAGGTAAAAAATACCGGAGATCCAAAGGATGGGATACATATATCTGGGGCAACTCGAACCGGAACCCGTTGACCCGTGATCCGGTAAAATCACCTTTTCACATTTTGGATATGAGTTGGACATCATTCTTAATGCTTAAATGGTATGAAGAACTTGAACAAGATGAAAGATTGTTACAATATGCAATCAATTATGCAAGTGCCTTATTAGAAATCCAGGATGAAAACGGTTTTTTCCCTGCATGGTTAACCCTGGATTCACTAAAACCAATTGATATTTTATTACAATCACCAGAAACTTCCATGTCTGTTACATTTTTACTAAAATTACACGAATTAACAAGTAGTCAGAAGTACCTGAATGCCGCTATCAAAGCTATGGATGCAGTGATAGAAAATATTATTCCGCAAGGAAGGTGGGAAGATTTTGAAACATATTGGTCTTGTTCAAAATTCGGAATAGATCAATTGAATCAGAAATTTGAAAGGAACAATATGCACAAACAAAATAACTTTTCCATGTATTGGACAGCCGAAGCTTTGTATTATACATACAAGATTACCAACAATGACAAATACCTTAGATGGGGGAAAAGAACACTGGATGAATTATTGATGACACAGGCTATCTGGCAGCCACCATACATGTTTGTAAATACTTTGGGCGGTTTTGGTGTTATGAATGCAGATGGTGAATGGAATGATGCACGACAAAGTTTATTTGCAGAGTTAATTATCTTATATGGAGTAGAGTTAAATAATCAAATATACATTCAAAGAGGTCTTGCCGCGTTAAAAGCATCTTTTGTTATGATGTACTGCCCAGAAAACAAGGATACAAAATTTCTCTATGAAAGAAAATTCAATTTTTTTGATGAAAAGGATTTCGGTTTTATGATGGAAAATTACGGACATGGAGGCGTTACGAGCCCAGATGGACTCGGCATCGGTGGTTTTACCATTTATGATTGGGGTAATGGATCAGCTTCAGAAGCATATAACAGAATTATTGATCATTATGGAGAACCATTTATTTATAATAACTGAATTTCCGCAAGTGATCCATTTTAAATTAATATATGGGTTGAAAAACACAAAATCAGGCCAACCAGGGACGTTCCCTTTTTAAAGGATTATTGTTTTCATAAACTCAACTGTTTCCTCAGGTTTTTCACAATACATATTATCTTTTCTGCGGGGATGCTGAGCCGACCAGTAATTGTGATGGTGAAGTGTTTTCATCCGGAAAATGCCAGCCAATAAGTACCCTTAATAAAACAAGAGAATATGCTGAAGCCCCATGATTTAAAATATTTCTCTTCATGGCAAAAAATAACAATTCTTCGGATTAGTTTGATCCAGCCACGAACGGTCTATATTCTTCAATCGCGCAGTTGATGCTTTCTTTCCCTCCGGGCTGTTGAGATATTTCTCCATTTTTTCCTTATAAAATAAAAGCTCTTTCTCCTGAGTTTCAGTAACAAAACCGTCACAATTATAATCCGACCACAGCAGACCGGGTATTCCGCCTGCTTCAATAACTGCCTTGAACCATGGAAAAACAGGAGTCAAAGTATGCATCATCGCTCCTTTTACCGGAATATCCGTATTGTAATGAACATGGTAATCGGTTCCATATCTGGTATTAACCGCAATATCCCTCATATTATTAAACTGTGGAAGCCAGGTTGGAATAATTCCCTGTCTCACGCCCGTAGCA
>CAYVTV010000271.1:0-5125 GCA_964454295.1 uncultured Bacteroidaceae bacterium | reverse complement strand
AATATAAACAGTAGCGGCAGGAGGCTCCCATAATATCTCTTCCTTCAATCCGGCTTCAGGGATAACTGATCTCCAGTCTTCTGAGGGTTCAGCATGTTCTTTCCCGCAGGAAAACAACGACAGAAGCAATATGATGTAGATATTTGTCATAGCGTCAGGAAAATAAATATTCAATAAAACGGTGACGGGCCACCCTGGTTTCAACCTGTTTTACGGTATAACCATGATAATTTATAATTTCATACAAACTCATCAGCTCTTTGAAAGTGATCTCCTTCCGGTAAGGATGAAAAACCCTTCTTCCGTCTTTCTTTTTTAATTGTTTCTTAATATCACTCATCTCAATATCAAATTCATTGGAGTTGAAATAACGATATTCGGAATGTGAAAACCATCTGTGAAAAAAGTAAGTGTCTGCCATTTCTATACCGAATAACTGGGTAAGTATAGGTAATCTTATTTCATCATGAAGTATTTCAGGTATTTCAAAATCCTTAAGTTTTTCCAGAAAGATCCTGGGGAGAGAAGCACCAGGACCTATCATGCCAAAAGGCTCCATGTTATAAAAATAACACTCTCTGAAGAAGCCCAGCAACCTGAACCACTCCTCTCTCCTCTCATAATTACTTGTCCAGTACCATTTATTTTCAATTTTTTTCAGCGGAATGAGACCGGTAAATGCGGCAGTATCTTTTGGAACATGATGAAAGAGGACATCCAGAGGTTCAAAATACAGCATATCCCACTCAAACGTATGAAGCACATCAAACTGCACATTCTGTCCCACGTCCCTGTACCAAAGCTGGAATGCCATATCACTGTTTTTCCATTTCCAGTCATTACTCTTATACCTGATCATATAATTATGAGTCAGCTGATCCTTAAGTTCAAAGGACGCCCTGTCTATCTGGTCTTCCTGTCCCCCATAAAGTCCGTAAATTTCCACACCGGGATTTAAAAACCTCATGAAACTGAGTAATTCCCTGTTTCTTTGAAACTGATGATGATATCTGAAGAGAATTATCCTTTTCATACTTACAAATTATCAATTTAACATTAGCTTGAATATGTTAAAGAAAAAAACATTATTTCCCATCAGGTATCTTTTCCACATTCTGCGGGGCTCGATATACAGCCGGTATAGCCACTCCATACTTATTTTCCTCAACCAGACTGGTGCCCTTCTTATTTCACCGGATATAAAGTCAAGTATTGCTCCTCCTGCAATAATTAGTTTCACATTATTTAATTCCGCCTTGTTTTGCACAGCCCATAATTCCTGTTTAGGTACACCCATTCCCAGTATGAGAAGTGCAGCCCCGGAATCATTAATTTTACGTATTATGTCAGGCTCTTCTTCCGGGCTGAAATAACCTGAATGCCATCCGGCTATGATAAGCTGAGGGTTAGTGTGTCTCAGCTTTCCAGCTGCTCTGAAAGACACATGTTCTCTGCTACCCAGCAAAAACACCTTAACCTGCAATTCCTCAGCAAGATCAATGATCCGGGGTATAAGATCAGTACCGTTCAGGTTTTCTTTTAAGTGAATACCACTAATGCGGGAGGCCAGTTTTATCCCTATACCGTCATTCAGAAGCAGATCGGAATTATTAATAGCTTCCCTGTATAATGGATCTTTCTGGGCTATATTGAAACAATGTGCATTAAGAAAGAATAAACAACGCGGACTATCGGAATAGAAATAATCATTGCAAACAGCAAGAACTTCAGTGGTGGTTGTAACGTCGATTTTTAAATTATAGAAATCCCGCTTCATATTATATAATGTATTTAATCATGATCTATCCTGCCTTCTTCTTGTTATCAGCCTTTTGTAACAACCCTTTTTTAAGATTAACGGGATCTTCCTCATAGGTATACTTTGAATATCCTATCCTTTTCTCACTATCATCATTAATCATCAGGTACAGGTGTTCAATTTTTTTCTGGTCAATATCAGCCATAACGGCAGAGAATGCTCTCTTCTTTGTATACCCGAGCCGGGTAATGAAAAGTTTAAGATCGGCATATTGCATTAGCAGAAAAGAATCAGTGACCAGACCGTAAGGAGGAGTATCCAGGACAATATAATCATACCTCGTTTTAAGTTCCTCAATTAATCCTGCAGTTCTGTGACCCGATATAAGTTCAATAGGGTTAGGGGGCATCTGTCCTGCCTGGATAATATCCAGATTTGGAATTTCCGTATGCATAACGATATCACTCAGGTTTGCCCTGTTGATGAGATAAGCACTCAATCCCACCAGTGCTTTGGTTCTAAATTCATTGAAAATACTGCTTGGCCTGCGCAGATCAAATTCCACAAGAACAGTCCTGTTGTTCGTTGTTGCAAAACTTGTAGCAAGATTAATTGCAGTGAACGATTTCCCTTCCCCCGGTATAGTTGAAGTAACCAGAATTACCTTACTTTTTTCACCCAGCAGGTAATAAACAAGGTTGCTTCTTAATGTATGGAAGGATTCTGCGATAGCAGCCCGGGGATAATTCATCACTACATTATTTAATTCTTTAGTGTTGTGGGGTATATAACCCAGGTGACTATATTTTGACAGGGACTTAATTTCGTCTACATGACCTATTTTATTAACAATCAATTTTTTAATAAAAATAAATAAGGTAGGTATAAGGAACCCGAAAAATACTGCAAGGAACAGAACTATTATTCTTTTGGGTGAAGCTACTGCCAGAAACTTTGGTGGTTCCATCACTTTAAGGTCAGGAAGTCTGGAGGCTTTTAATATCTGTGCCTGAAATCTTTTTTCCAGTAATGAGGTGTAGATGGCATCATTGATGTTAAATTTCCGTTCTATCCCAAGGAGCATTCTCTGCGTTGCGGGCAAACGGTTAAATTCCTGGTTAAGAGCGTTTATCCGTGTGTTAAGATCATCAAGTTCACGTCTGGCAGTGGAAATACTAAAACTCAGGTTTTCAGAAATTACATTCTTAAGATTGTTAATGCTTATATCTATTGTTTGCAGTCTTGGATTCCGGAGCTGGTCCTGACTTATTATTCGTTGTTTCTCAGCATTCAGGGAAGTCAGCTCCTGAATCAGGTTATTTAACAACGGATCACTTAATCCAAGTGAAGAAGGAGCTAAAAACCTGGAA
Organism: uncultured Bacteroidaceae bacterium; assembly: GCA_964454295.1. GTDB lineage: Bacteria > Bacteroidota > Bacteroidia > Bacteroidales > CAYVTV01. The sequence goes on along the minus strand of CAYVTV010000271.1, from coordinate 1,996 downwards.
GAATCTTTATATGTGGTGAAATAATCATTCATTTGCCTTAAGTAATTATACTTTCTTTGAATCTCATCCTTCTGAAACTGGAGAGTTTGTACCTGTCCATAAAGATTCTGGGCTTTCTCATCAATATTCATTATACTGTAATTACTGCGGAGAGCCTGAAGCTGCTGTTCAGATATACCCAAAGAATCCGAAATATTAACCAGCTGTTTATCAATATATTCGATCGTTTTATTGGATAAAAAATTTGCTTCTTCAAGGTTTCGTTCAACATACATTCTTATCAGTGCATTAAGAAAATCAGTACCCTTCTGAACATTATAGGTTTTGAGGACAAGCTTTGCCAGCGTGGATTCCAACCCGGATGCTTCAACAGTTAAAAATTGCCTGAAACCTTCAGTTACATTATCCAGATTATTAAATCGAAAAAACAGATCTTTTCCGGTATATCTCTCCGGATCAAAATTAGAGTTCAGCAACAATTTGAATGAGCAGTTCCCGTTTTGAATCTGCTCACCAAATTTATATATGCCTTCAAGTTTAAAAGGCACATTACTCATCACGGTATGCTCGGTATTAAGATCCTGAATATAAGCATTATCTTCCGCAGCTGAGATTGAAAACATTTCCTCATTAAGTATTTTAACATAGAAATAAACATAAACCGGTTGAACATGATTTTCATCGGGGATGACAATGAATGGAGAATCTTTGTAAATATCTTTCAGGCTGAATGTAAACTCCCTGGGTATCATATCCTCCTGGAGATAATAAGATGTTCGCAGATCCATGCTTCTTACCACGTCATTGATTAAAGGAGTAGATTGCAGAAAGGCAACCTGGTTATTAAAACTCTTATCCTGAACGATGAAGTCAAAAGCCCGCAGAATGTCATTTGAGTTCCCTGAATAATTATCAGGTCTTTCAATGTGCAGGAGCACAGATGCATGTACTTTATAGGTTTTAGCAGCATATCTGAGGTAGAAGAACGCAAGGGCTATAGCAATAATTACTGACAGAAGTATGAGATACCAGTACCTTATCATATCGCGCACTACCGTTAACAGATTCGCTGCAAAAAGATCATTGGATTCTTTCATCATTTTAACACTTACATTTTCCATATAAACACCAAAAGTTGACAGTTGTTTAATTTGTTAAAAAAATGAGTCCAGTTTATAAAGTCTGAAAGTAGAAAGTTTATAAAGTTAATTTGCTGATTGATAGAATATTGTATAATTTTTAGTAAATTTATTATTGATCTGAATATCAATAATATAAGGTTTTTCCTGAAAGAATATCTGACTTTTTAGACCAGACTCAAAAATATTATAAAGCATTGTTAATAAATACCAAATTCGCCCTTCCCTTTTCTCTATATCTTTGCGAAAAATTAACCCAATGAGAACATTATTTATTTTAACTTTGGCACTTCTTTTTATGTCATCCTGTGGCGGAATGAAGAAAGGAATGAAAGAATCCCCCCCTGTCCCTGTTGAATTTACTGAACCTGTTCCCATACCTGAACCTGAGCCGGTCAAACCCGAACCGTTAATTGTGGAACCTCCTGTTGAAATACCCATTAAAGAAGTAACAGAGAAGCTTGTTCCTGTTCTGGAAATCCCGCCTGCTCCTGACCAGTATTTCGTAATTATTGGCAGTTTCAGAAATTACAACAATGCAGTGAATTACCAGGATATTATCCGGAAAGATGGTTTCAATTCCGTTCTTTTAAAAAATGAAAAAGGGCTTCACAGGGTATCGGTAATGGGAACGAATAACATTACTGAGGCACGTAGTGAGATAAAAAGAATCCGGACTGCATTTCCAAAGCATAGTGATACCTGGTTGCTGATTCAGTTAAAATAAACTCTTTAGATGTATTGAAAAAGCGGGAGCGGAGGCGCTGAGGCTCAGAAAATATTGCAGGACGTGGAAAAAGGAACGCCGAGTAGGCAAAGGGGAGTTTCACCCCTAAGCCTCTCACAGAACCGTACGT
>CAYVTV010000270.1:0-5145 GCA_964454295.1 uncultured Bacteroidaceae bacterium | reverse complement strand
AAGTTTCATCCTTGCCCGTTGCTGTAATCCTATACCTGGAGATGAAGTTATAGGATACAGAGACTTTGATGATACGGTAACTATCCACCAGGTTAGATGTGAAGAAGCTGTTAAACTCATTTCCAGCCATGGTGAAAGAATCATTCCCGTGAAATGGACAAAACACAAAGTGTTGTCATATCTTGTGCGTATTGCCATTAACGGATATGACCGCTTTGGGGTTTACAACAGTATTACAACAGTAATATCCAAAGAGTTGAATGTCAATATACGGACAATCAATCTGCACGGACATGATGGTATCTTTGAGGGTACAATAGACCTATACGTGCATAATACTTCTGACCTTAACAATCTTATTATGAATTTAATAAAAGTCAAGGGTGTGGAAGCGGCTCACCGGGTGGAAATAAAGGAGTAGAAATAAAAATATTATCTCATTTTGATGATCTCTTTTCTGTCGGGACCTGTAGAGACATAAGTTACCGGAATTTCAAGTTCCTTCTCAATAAAATGTACATACCTGATAAAATTAACAGGAAGATCGTTTCTGTTTTTCACCTTGCTGAGATCACATTTCCATCCTTCCATTTCCACATATTGAGGTTCAATTTCTTCATCTAACCCGAATGGGAACTGATGTATAATTTCAGCACCTTTTTTATATGCAACCGCTGCCCTGATGGTATCAAAAGAATCAAGAACATCTGCTTTTGTCATCACTAACTGAGTGATGCCATTTAACATTATGCTGTATTTTAATGCCACAAGATCAATCCAGCCACATCTTCTGGGGCGGCCTGTTGTTGACCCGAATTCATGCCCCTTGTTTCTTAAAGTATCACCGGTATCATCTGTCAGTTCGGTAGGGAAGGGGCCGCTTCCCACTCTAGTACAGTATGCCTTGAAGACTCCCAGCACATCTCCTATCAATGATGGAGCAACTCCCAAACCGGTACATACTCCTGCACATATCGTATTTGATGATGTTACATATGGATATGAGCCAAAATCAATATCAAGTAATGTGCCCTGAGCTCCTTCCGCAAGCACTGACTGCCCATCCTTTATGTATTGATTAATTAAGTATTCACTGTCAACGAAGGTAAACCTCTTCAACGTTTCAATACTCTCAAACCAGGTATTTTCTTCCTCTGAAATATCAAAATCGTAATCATAAATTTGAATGAGGCTTTTATGCTTTGCTACCAGTAAATTGTATTTTTCCAAGAAGCCTTTCTCAATATCCCCGACCCGTAAACCGTTTCTTCCGGTCTTATCCATGTAGGTAGGTCCTATTCCCTTAAGAGTGGATCCGATTTTAGTCTTTCCCTTTGCTTTTTCTGATGCTGCATCCAATAACCTGTGTGAGGGGAGGATAAGATGTGCCTTTCTTGATATGTAAAGGTTTTTTGTTATTTCTACTCCCATCTTTTCCAGGTTCTCTATTTCCCTTTTAAAGATTACCGGATCTAATACTACTCCATTCCCGATGATATTTAAAGTGTTGCTGTGAAAAACCCCGGATGGTATATTATGCAGAATGTGTTTTATCCCATTGAATTCCAGTGTATGCCCGGCATTAGGTCCTCCCTGGAACCTGGCAATGACTTTGTAATCAGGAGAAAGCACATCTACAATTTTCCCTTTTCCTTCATCTCCCCATTGTAATCCTAATATCACATCAATTTTCATTTTGAATCGAATAAGAGTTTATATAAACAAGGCTATAAAGATATAAAAAACCATTTCTGTTTTAATTAAAAAGTCACATATTCCCACCAGGAAATATTAACAATGAATTTCTAAAGTTTCGCATAAGCTCAACATGTCCTGCAATGAAAACAATATTTCAATTAAAGCATTCTCATCATTCTTGCCGGATACACCTGACAAAAAACAGTATTTTTCAATTCAATGGAATATTTTATTAATTTTGATATGAATAAAATTTATCATTAAATGCTCCCTGTAAATCTTACTGCTTACAGCAGCCAGCATGGAACTGATCTTGTTCAGAAGATGCAGAAAATTATCCTGGATAATGGTTGTTTTATAACGGATTTTGTCACATTCGGACCCACAGAGATGTCTCTCAGCTTTGAGGGGGAGAACACAGCCATTCAAAAGATCATTGAAGGGTTCCGTACTCTGGATGTTTTGTTTACGGATTATTCGGAATATGAGATTTCCTTTCTGAAAAGCAGATCCGGAGAATTGACCATTGTATTGTATCTTATTACGGGTCGTAAAAAAGATATAGGAACTATTCTTGACGAAAGGTTCAGGAAATAAAAAGATGTATTTTTACATTTTTATCCTGCCTCATTAGCTCAGCGGTAGAGCAGCTGATTCGTAATCAGCAGGTCGGGGGTTCAAATCCCCTGTGAGGCTCAGAAAAGGCACTCGTTTTAATTTGCATTTACTATTTTATTTTTATAATTTGCTTTTGAAAAGGTTCTTTTCTATATCCTAAAGTTCCTGCATACTTACATTCTTTTTCAGGCATAATATACTGTGCTTTGTATTGTTTCAATAATTTCAACACCGTGGACACTGGCCATTATCAATAAGTTCAAATTTATTGATTCTATGAATCCGGAAAAAGACTACACTATGATTCGCACTTAACCTCAGTCATTATAGTAAAGTGCTTAATATTTATGATTTAATTAAGGATTTGTAATTTCAAAATTTCATAATTATGAATAAGCTGATACTAATCTTTTCTCTTGTCATTGTGTTTATAACTTTTTCTATGTCTGAGTTATATTCCTTTTCAGGTGAGGGTAATGGCACCATTTCTGACCCCTACCAAATTACCTGCGTGGAACAGCTGCAGGAGATGCAGAATGACCTTTCAGCATATTATTTATTAATGAATGATATTGATGCGTCAGTCACAGTTGAGTGGAACAGTGGTGAGGGTTTCATACCAACAGGGGACCTCACCAATCCCTTCACGGGTTTCATGGATGGAGGCGGGCATACTATTAGCGGACTTTTCATTAACCGACCTGGTTCCGATTATCAGGGACTGTTCGGATGCACGGACTCAGAAGCTGAGATCAGAGACCTGGGGGTGATAAACGTCAATATCACAGGTAAGAAATATATCGGAGGGTTAGTGGGTTTTAATAATTATGTAGGCACGGTAAGTTACTGCTACGCTACTGGTACTATAAGTGGATTGGATTATGTCGGTGGTATGGCGGGTTTCAATGCCGGCTTGATCGAAGGCTGCATCACCTTGGTTGAGGTGACTGGAAATCAGTATGTTGGCGGGCTGGCGGGTGGCAATGCCGTTTGGGTTAGAGGATGCCAAGCCAAGGGTGTGGTGAATGGGGTATATTGTGTTGGCGGTGTTGTGGGTATAGGTTATGGTGCAGGCACGGTGAGTGGGTGTTACGCCACAGGAGATTATGTGGCAGGGTCCTCTTGGGTCGGCGGGCTTATGGGCAGCAATAATGAGGGAGAGGTTTACGACTGCGCAGCCTATTGCATGGTTGTGGGAGAAAACGAGTGTGTTGGCGGACTGGTGGGCGTCAATGCCGAAGGGACAGTGATCGTATCCGATGCTTATGGGGATGTTAGAGGATTAAATTATGTAGGTGGGCTTGTGGGTTACAGTTATGGCATGGTGGCAAATTGTACAGCCACCGGCGATGTTCAGGGAGAACAATATGTAGGCGGGCTTGTCGGGTACGGCTATGGCTCCACGGTGAGTGATTGTTACGCCAAAGGAGATATTGTGGATGGATCTGATTTTGTCGGCGGGCTTATGGGTGCCGGTGGTGCCACAGTGAGTCAATGTTACGCAACCTGCGAGGTAGAGGGAGACCAGTATGTAGGCGGGCTTGTGGGTGCCTGTGGTGGTACGGTAAACCAATGTTATGCCACAGGGAATCATGTGGCTGGATCCGATTTTGTCGGCGGGCTTATAGGCATCAATGAGGGAGAGGCCTACGACTGCGCAGCATATGGCAGGGTATTTGGCGTCTGGCATGTTGGTGGTCTGGTGGGCTATAATGCAGGGGTTGAGTTCTTCTTTAATGGCACGGGGACGGTGGAAAATTGTTACGCCAACGGCGAGGTAGTGGGAGACCAGTATATCGGCGGACATATCGGAGGGTTGGTGGGTTATAATGCCAGCGCGGTGGAAAATTGTTACGCAACTGGAGCAGTGAGTGGGAATGAGTGGAGCGGCGGATTGGCCGGCTACAATAGCGGCACGTTGGAAAAATGTTACTCCATTGGCGAAGTGAGTGGGAATGATTATGTTGGCGGTTTGGTGGGCAAGAATGACGGAATGGTTAGCAACTCATTCTGGGATATGGACACTGGTGGTATGGACAATGAAAATGGCATCGGCATTGGTATAACTACCAATTCTATGAACTACTATTTCACTTTCTATAATGCCGGATGGGACTTCAAAGGTGAAGACAACAACGGCAATGACGATATTTGGAATATCGGCAATAACAGGAACAATGGATACCCTTACCACAACTGGCAATATCCCTATGATGATGATCCTTGCTTTAACCCGGTTTTCGGTGGTTGGATTTATGCAGAGCAAACCATTTGCAACAATACAATTCCTGAGGAATTTAGGAGTGACACTGCTCTAAGTGGGTATGTTGGTGGCCCTTTGGAATACAAATGGCAAAGTTCAACTACTGGTGCGACGGAGAATTATACTGATATTGCAGAAAGCAATGCTTTGACGTACGCATCCGGAAATTTAGTCCAGACGACATGGTTCAAACGCCTTTCCCGTGTTACTTGCAAGGATAGTTGGAATGATGCTACTGAATCCAACGTTCTTAAAGTTACAGTTCGTCCGGAGTTAACTCCCGGATCTATATCTTCTGAAGGCGAAAACGTGTGCTCAGGTGATTGCCCTTCTGTTACTATTGCCAGTACTAATGCTGCCATCGGAGGCGATGGTGACATCAGCTATCAATGGCAAAATTGTACTAATGGTTCTTTTAGCGATCCTGGTATTATTACCGAAAACTCCGATACTTACACACCTCCATCTGATTTAACAACTACCACCTGGTACCGACGTCAGGCTAAGGATGGAACTTGCAGTGACTGGATAAATTCCGATGGTGTTTGGAAGGTAACGGTGGAGGA
>CAYVTV010000269.1:0-5156 GCA_964454295.1 uncultured Bacteroidaceae bacterium | reverse complement strand
TCTTCCCCGAGTATTATATCGAACCGAAGAGAAGGACTAAGATACACAAGATATAATCCCTGTGGCAGTGAAACCGGACCACTTAACACTGCCTTGCCGGTCTTATCGATAATTCCTGTATCCTGAACAGAAAATGTTTTGTTAAAATAGTGGGCAAGTATGAGCGTATCATTCCTGAGAGGCTCTATCTGAAACTCTATCCTGTATTGAGCATTAACGAATTGTAGTGAAGCAGCAATAAAAAAAATTGAAACCGCTCTCCTCATAAAAACCATTTCTATCATAAGCGACTAAAATTAGTAAATTTATTTCATGTTTCGAATCATTATTTTATTAACATAATTTATGCCAGTTCTTTTTTTTATTGAATATCATTGAGTTTACAGAATGTAAAAAAAGTGGATATAATTTTCTATATTCAACCCTGTTAATTACCCACATCCATAAGAACCAACAGAATTATGCTGAACATCACAACCGCAGTGAATATTATTGAAGAGGAAATCAAAACTCTTACCCTGCCGGATAGTCCGGAAAATCTGTACGCCCCGATAAAATATACGCTCGCCTGTGGAGGTAAAAGAATTCGTCCTGCCCTGACCCTTATTTCATGCCATTTATTTAATGAGGACTATAATAAGGCATTATACCCTGCTCTCGGGTTAGAACTGTTTCATAATTTCACTCTGATCCATGACGATCTGATGGATAATTCCCCGCTGAGAAGAAATGATCCGACCGTACATGTCCGCTGGAACCCGAACATTGCTATTCTTGCCGGTGACGCAATGTACATAATTGCCTGTAAATTACTCAGTAAAGTTGACAGCAAACACTTCCCCGAAGTCCAGCAAATCTTTAATCAAACTGCACTCCAGGTATGTGAAGGCCAGATGATAGATATGGATTTTGAAAGAAAGAATGATGTTACCGTTGATCAATACCTGCATATGATTGGACTTAAAACATCAGTGTTACTTGCCGCCAGTATGAAAATTGGGGCAATTACCGGGGGTGCTGACCAACAGGCTGCCAATGATATTTATAACTTTGGCTATAACATAGGTCTTGCATTTCAGCTACAGGATGATCTGCTCGACTCCTATGGTGACACGAATGTTTTTGGAAAAGTCATAGGTAATGATATTATTACCAATAAAAAAACATTTCTCTACATTAAATCCATGGATCTGGCTTCACCTGAAGAAAGAAAAAAGCTTGAGATTCTTTATTCCGGTGATGCTGAAAACCCGCAGGATAAAATCAGTCAGGTAAAGAAAATATTTGATGCGCTGCATATAATTGAATATACACAAGATATTATCAACCTATACTTTACTAAAGCCCTTGACTATCTTGATCAAATAAATGTCAAAAAAGAAAAAAAATCAGTGCTGGAAGAATTTACCCTGACTCTCAAAAACAGAAAGAAGTAGAAAATCTTTTAATATTCACTAATATTAACCCTTCATATATCTCTGATTATATCCTCCTGGGAATACTTTGCTGCCAGTTCCATTAAATGCTTATACAATCCGTAGCTCTGCCAGGCTTCCCTCTCAAAACGCAGCCTGAACCTATCGTTCAATGAATTGTAATAGCTTATATCCTGTAACAGTATCCTCCCATATTCCAGAAGCAGGGAATTTGCTTTTTCCATAGCTCCGCATTTGTAATATGTTTCAATTATTCCTGTATGACATACGTCTTCATTATCATCATCTTCATAACATATTCCTGAAATAAAATGATCCAAAGGCAGTACAGCATGGGGAGCAAGTTCCATACAACGGTCCAGCACTATTTCAGCTTTTTCAGGATTCCCTTCCTCAATAAGAGCTTCAGCGAGCCTGATATAACTTTTTCTGAATTTTATCACTGCGAATGTTCTTATATTAAAATGATCAAGATAAACATCATCTTCATTCATCCTTCCCCATGAAAATCTGTTCATAAGATTTTCAAACAGAACATCAGTATTAACCCTGCCGGGATCGAAAAACGGATCTTTACTGCTTGTTTTTACAGGAACAAGCCGGTAAGCCAAGCCTTCCAGCTGAAAATAATCCTCCAGGCCCAGCGCCCCTTCATTACCGCCGGTAATGAAATATACAGGCCTCTCCCAATTGTTGCCGGCCAGAATATCCATTTGAATTAAAGAGCTTTTGGGAAGCTGGTTTCCTTCGATTTCCCATTCAGGTTCATGCTTTAAAAGAGGTATATCGGATTGCGTAATGGTGCCATTCTGAATAACCACTGAAGTATCAACGGATAAAATAAATCTATTGCCCGGAATAATGTCAACAACTTCACCACTGCGCGTTTTTTCTTTAAATCGTTGGTCATCGCTGATAATCCCCTCAATTAAAACATCCAGTCTTAACCGAATCGGGTTTTCAGCCATATATAAAACACTGTTTACCCCCTCTCTGTATTTATGTTCAGGTAAAGTAACCGGTAATGGATCAGATTTGTATGCTTTTCTTTTTAATTGCTCAATATACCAGTCAGCATTTAACAGCATCAGATTCACTACCCGCACATCTGTCCGGTAACCTTCAACATCCTGAACATACCATAAAGGGAAAGTATCATTGTCTCCGTTAGTGAATAAAATAGCATTCTCACCGCAGGAATCAAGATAATTTTTAGCTATATCAGCAACTGTGTAACGGCCCGATCTGTTATGATCATCCAGGTTCTGCTGTGCCATAATACCCGGAACAAAAAGAAGGCATAATAATACTGTTACCAGTGCCGGTATCCTTCCTCTGAAAACATTTTTCATGCGCGAGTATACAGAAGCCACTCCTAATCCCACCCATATTGAAAAAGCATAGAACGATCCCGCATAGGCATAATCCCTTTCCCTGGGCTGATAGGGAGTCTGATTTAAATATACCACAATAGCTATTCCTGTCATCAGGAATAAAAGCATAACTACCCAAAAGTCTTTACGATGCCTTGAAGAATGATATAATAAACCTGAAAGCCCCAGCAATAAAGGGAGAATATAATATGTGTTCCTGGCAGGATGAGCCTTGTACCTGTCGGGTAACATTGATTGATTTCCAAGTCTGAATTCATCAATAAATTTTATACCACTGATCCAGTTTCCGTTTACTAGGCTTCCATGGCTTTGTATATCATTCTGTTTACCTGCAAAATTCCACATGAAGTATCTGAAATACATATGCCCCAGCTGATAATTAATAAAAAACGCGAGATTATTGACAAATCCGGCCTTTTCTCCTTCCTTCAGCAACCCCCAGGCCCTGTATGTTCTTATATGTTGAAGATCACGGCTATACATTCTCGGAAATAGCACAGCTTTTTCAGCATATCTGATCCTGGGTTTAAAAAATGCCACCTCATAGGTTCCCTTTTGCCTGTCCTGTCTGTACACCGGTCTGCCATCTTCAATGACAGGATAACCGGATTCATCTCTTAAAACCTTACTGTCAAAATTATGTCCTGCAACTAGGGGGCGATCTCCATATTGCTCCCTGTTCAGATAATATTGCATTGCAAAAACATTGTTTGGATTATTTTCATCCATTGGAGGATTGGCGGAAGAACGTATTATGATCATCAGGTATGAGGAGTAGCCTGTTAAAATCATTGTAAATGAAAGCAGTACAATATTCAATATAAGCTTTCCTCTCTTGTGGGAATAATAAATCCCATATCCAAGGATAAGAAGCAACAGGATAAAAAAGAACCAAACCCCGGTATTAAATCCAAATCCGAACTTATTGACAAACAATAATTCAACAAATGAAGCCCCCTTAAGCAACCCGCTGATTATTCCGTACATAACAAACAACAGGATAATAAATGAAACAGCAAGTGTTGTTACCAGGCCGGAAGCAGTTACCCTGAACCTTTTAAAATAATATACCAGGGCTATGGCAGGAATGGCGAGCAGGTTCAATAAATGAACCCCAATGGATAATCCCATGAGCCAGGCAATAAGAATTATCCATCTGTCGGAATGTTTATCATCAGCAACATTCTCCCATTTTAATATTGCCCAGAATACAACTGCAGTAAATAATGAAGATAACCCGTAAACTTCAGCTTCAACAGCCGAAAACCAGAAAGTATCAGAAAACGCATATGTTAATGCTCCGGCCAGGCCGCATCCGATTATAATGATTATGTTCTCCCGGGTATAATTTTCAGATGTTATTAACAGTTTTCTGCAAAGATGAGTTATTGTCCGGAAAAGAAACATTACTGTAAATGCACTTGCAAGAACTGATAAAAGATTGATCATCAATGCAACATGTTCCCTGTCCGCAGCAAACAACGAAAAAATTCTTCCAGCCATCAGGTATAGCGGGGCACCGGGGGGATGCCCGATTTGCAGTTTATAAGATGCTGCAACAAATTCACCGCAATCCCACCAGCTCACAGAGGGTTCCATTGTCAAAACATATGCTGCAGCAGCTATCAAAAAACTCACCCATCCAAAAAAAATATTGTATCTTGAATATACGTTCATTTATTTTGCCGGATATTTCTTTATTTTGTAATGATTTGAAAAAGGCTGTTAAAAAAGTAAGATTTTAACCACGAAGGACACCAAGGACAACACAAAGGACACAAAGAATTATCAATCAGTATTATATACTTTGTGTACTTTGTGTGTACTTTGAGTCCTTAGTGGTTAAAAATACTTTTTTGACGGACCCAATATAACTAACAAATATATGCATAACAAAATTACAAACCGGAAAAAAGCCTCAGGTATTGTTTTTTCAACAGATCCTGATTTTGTATATAACTTCAGCGAACAGGAAGAGCCAACGACTCTTATACCTGAAAAACAAAAGCTGACAATTAAAACCGACTCAAAAAACAGAAAAGGCAAAACAGTTACACTCATTGATGGTTTTACCGGAAAAACAGAAGATTTAAAGGATCTTGAAAAGAAAATAAAAACGTTTTGCGGAACCGGTGGATCAGCCAAAGACGGTATGATCATTTTGCAGGGGGATCTTAAAGAAAAAGTGTTTAACTACCTGGTTTCCAAAAATTATAAAGTGCGGAAAATATAACTATGTACAGACTGATAAAATATATAACCCGGGAGATTATCCGTGCCTTACCTTTAATGTTTGTCATGTTTAGTTATAAGCCTGTATATTGTC
>CAYVTV010000268.1:0-5188 GCA_964454295.1 uncultured Bacteroidaceae bacterium | reverse complement strand
TGTTGCAGCAGCCCTGGCTGTTCTTGAAGCAAAGGATATTCAGCACGGTCCTGTTGAGGTATTGTTGACCGTTGATGAAGAAACCGGAATGACAGGGGCATTTGGCCTGGAGAAGGGAATGCTCTCGGGTGATATTCTCCTTAATCTGGATTCGGAAGACGAAGGTGAGTTATACATTGGATGTGCCGGCGGAATGAACACTTCCGGGACCATGAAGTATAAGGAAGTACAGGTACCGGAAGGGATGAAGGCATACCGGCTGAGTGTTACAGGACTTAAAGGCGGACACTCAGGGTTGGATATTAACCTGGGCAGGGTAAATGCCAATAAACTGATGAACAGGTTTTTATGGTTCGCATCAGGTGATCCCGGGTTACTGATATCTTCTGTGGAAGGGGGAAACCTGAGGAATGCCATTCCCCGCGAATCATTTGCTGTTGTTGTTGTACCCGATGTTAAATCCGTTGAGTTTGAAGATGTGGTGAAGCAATTTGCCGAAACATTTAAGGGTGAATTTTCAGGAACTGAACCCGACCTTGCTTTTATGGCTGAGAAGTGTGATATGCCGTCCAGGGTAATGGAAAAAGAGGCACAGGTTAAATTCGTGAAAACCATATATGGTATCCCGAATGGAGTTATGCGTATGAGTGCAGAAATAGTAGGCGTAGTAGAGACTTCCATAAACCTTTCGGTGGTGAAAGCTGCAGCAGGAGAAGCGAGTGCGTTGTGCCTGTTGCGCAGTTCGGTTGAGTCGGCAAAGATAAGTGTGGCCAACATGACTCAAAGTGTTATGGAACTGGGAGGCATGGAAGTTCTGCACGACGGAAGCTATCCCGGCTGGAAACCCGATCCCGGAAGTAAGATACTGGACACCATGAAACGTGTTTACAAAAACAAGTTCGGGAAAACCCCGGAGGTAAAAGTGATCCATGCGGGACTGGAGTGCGGGATCATCGGCGCTGTGTACCCGAAGCTGGATATGATATCCTTTGGTCCTACCATACGTCATCCCCATTCACCGGATGAAAAGGTGAATATTGAGTCGGTGGGTAAATTCTGGGAGTATTTGCTGGAGACGATGAGGGAGGTGCCGGGGGTGAGTTGATGAGTGGGTGAGTGGGTGAGTGGACAAGACAGGGGATCACGATATCACGGGTTCACACTAACTTAATAGATAGCCATATGAAAAATATTTTTTTTATCTTGACTTTACTGACAATTAATTTAACTGTTACCTTCGGGCAATCTGTAAACGACACAATTTCCATGCAGAAAGGATTTGGCGGTTACAGGTTTTACCAGGGAGAAAGATTGCTGATCATGAAGCAGCTGGTAAACATTATGAAACCTGATGAACAGGCGTATAAGGAGATCAAGGCGGCGCAATCAACAAACACATTGGCTACAATTCTTGGCGGAGCAGCTGGGTTTATGATTGGCTGGCCAATTGGCACAGCTCTGGGGGGTGGCGAACCAAACTGGACAATGGCAGCTGTTGGCGCCGGATTGATCGTAGTCTCAATTCCGATAATTCAAAAATTCAATAAACAGGCTAAGCAGGCGGTTCAGACCTGGAATTCAGGATTACAAACAGGGTCATTTCGGGATAGGAGCGAGATGAGATTCTTAATCGTGGAAACCGGAATTGGACTGAGCCTTCGGTTTTAGTGCGGTCATGTTTGCCGCTAATATTCTACATATGTGTATAATCCCTAACTATTTCTTGTTTTGTACTGCGTACAGGTGATCTTATCCGGTAGATCAATGAAAATACAAAACATTTCATCATTAAAAACATATACAAGCTGTTTAAAAACCTTTAAAAAAAAGTCTCCTTTCCGGTACAATCAATTCTATTATATTATACCTTTGCGCTATGTTATAAAACATCATTTTAAAACATGTATTCAATTAGAAAAGCCCTGCCGGAAGATATGGAAACGGTTTCCAGGTTATTCAGAAAAACCATAAGAACGGTTAATGCATGCGACTATGATCCTTTGCAATTAAAAGCATGGTCTGCCAGGTATGAAGATATTAACTGGTGGCAGGACCGGATACGTAATGACTATTTTATTGTAGCTGAAGATCAAAGCAGGATCCTTGGTTTTTGTTCGGCGCGCTCCAGTGGTATACTTGATTTGCTATATGTTCATAAAGATTATCAGGGCAATGGTGTAGGAACCGCCCTTATGTCGCATATCGACAATTATTTTTCAGGTCTCACCGTACGTGAAATTACTTCCGAGGTTAGTATCACGGCCAGACCATTCTTTGAAAAGATGGGGTTTAATCACACCTGCCGCCAGGTAAAGTGTGTTGAGGGAGTGGAAATGCTTAATTTTATTATGAAAAAGAAGGTGGAAAGAGCAAAATTCTGAATTACATTCTTTACATTACCCATACAAAAATATATAATCCGTTTATTACGATTAAAGGATCATTCTGGAAGGGTCTAAAAGTCCCCACCCCCAGTATTAATTCATTTTATACAAGAAGAATTTTCTTTTTATATATGTTTTATTGTAACCTGCAGTTGCTTATTTTCGTTTAAGCTTTTATCATATAAATTTAATTAAGTGTTTATGAAAAATGTAAGATTTTTTCCCGGATTACTTATAATTTCCGTCATTTTCGGAATAATCATTTCCGGTGGATGTAAAAAGGATGATCCTGATGAAATGCCTGAGCTTCCGCCTATGCAATCTCTGTTAATGGACTTTTCAGATTTCAACGATGCTGCTGACACGCTTACATCCAAAAAGGTCCTTCCGTCTTATACCAACTGGGGGAAGGCATTGACAACGGTTGCCCTTTGGAATACAGTCATTTCGGTAACCGTAGCTGTCCCCGTCGCCGCATATGCGGAGGCACTCAGCCAAACTCCGGTATATTTGGGGGATAACCGGTGGGAATGGAAATACAGCGTAACGGTCAATTCCATTACCTACAATGCAGTTTTACAAACCCAGCGTATATCCAACGAAGAATTTACTGCAGAGATGTTCATTACCCGTTCAGGTGCAGGAGGGTTCAGTAATTTTAAATGGTTTGAGGGAACTATCCGTTATGATCATACCCATGCCATCTGGACATTATATGAAAGTCCGGCTAATCCTGCAGAACTCCTGTCAGTGGAATGGAACTACAACTGGGAAGAAGAAACGGGAGATATCACCTACACTTTAGTGAAGACAGGACATGCCGAGGAGGACAGTTATATCCGTTTTTCCGTTGATCCTTTATCTGTATATGATGCCGGTTATGTTATTTCATTGAGTACCGGGCAGGCACAAATTGAGTGGAACCGGACAACCAGGGCGGGCAGGATTCAAAGTCAGGTTTTGTTTGGAGACACTTTATGGCACTGCTGGAACCAGTATCTGCAGAATACGGACTGTCCGGGATCTGAATAGTTGCCGTAGGGAAGGTTTTCTTAACCTTAGTAAAGTAAAAACCTTATACCGGACAGGAATGATAAGCACCGCATGTCGGTCTGATTTTCTGTCGTGAACATTACATCACAACAAAAAGCAACCCGGGGATGAAACTCGTAACCTGCACCTGCTGACATTGTGAGCCCGGGTAATACTTTATCCTCTTTGGTGTCAAATAAAATTCCTATCCCTGCCAAAGCCGATAAAAAAAGGGAAGGCGATTTTTCCTTCAGAAAATAAGTGTATTCCACACTCCACAAGGCAGAGTGGCTCCGTAATAAAGGTGCCAGCCCATAAACAAAAGGTGCTGCTAATTTGGCCATCAGCGCATTTATATTGTCCCCTTTCATTTTATCGTTCCATTTTCTGTACAATTCGGTTACTTCCGTGGTGAAAATATTGGCTTTAACGCCAAACAGTATTTTGGAATGATTGGAAGGTGCAAAACCCAGTCCATAATTCAGGTACAAGCCATAGATTGAATATTCACTGAAAGATGGGGATTGGGAATATATACTTGAATAACCCGCACCAATGGCAAAATCCATGACAAAACCTTTTCTTTCTTTGTTGAGGGCATGAGCCTGTAATAAGGGAAAAAGAATGAGAAAACCAATAAAGCAGAAGGCAGCTGATGAATGCTTCATGATGGTTTTTTGAAATAAAAGTAAAAAGATAACTGACACCGGTCAAGGTTATGGGTGGAAAAAGGGGGGGCTTATGGTCTGATTCTTAGTCATTAACTCCAATAGAAAGATCATAATTTTCCTTCATTTCAATTCCACTATGGTCTGATTCTTAGCGTTGGCTGCGGATGTAGTCCCTTATCCTATTGACATTTCAATTCCACTATGGTCTGATTCTTAGATTGGTACAGGTGCAAAGGTGGTGATTATAAACGAATTTCAATTCCACTATGGTCTGATTCTTAGAGAAATTTCCGGCAAAAGAAGTACTTGAATTTCCAAAATTTCAATTCCACTATGGTCTGATTCTTAGCAAGGTCACCTTATCAGATGACAGCACTTTACGAACATTTCAATTCCACTATGGTCTGATTCTTAGTAGGTGCAATTAACTTTTTTGGCGGATCTGATAATAGATTTCAATTCCACTATGGTCTGATTCTTAGCATATACACGTCTTTAGCCACTTCACAACCCATGCCCATTTCAATTCCACTATGGTCTGATTCTTAGTTAAAGGATCAGACGGCAAGGAATCGGAGTGTACCATTTCAATTCCACTATGGTCTGATTCTTAGTCGCATTGTTTTATCAAAGGGGTATATTATTCATTCATTTCAATTCCACTATGGTCTGATTCTTAGTTTAATAAGCGAAGCGAAGGAAAAATTTAATAGTGATTTCAATTCCACTATGGTCTGATTCTTAGAGTTGATTTCCGTTTACGAACCCTGACGTCAACCACATTTCAATTCCACTATGGTCTGATTCTTAGTTATCATGAAATTCAAACCTGTTTATTTGCTAATTGCATTTCAATTCCACTATGGTCTGATTCTTAGTTTGGGTATGCTAAAAATTTGAATAAAGGTATATCAATTTCAATTCCACTATGGTCTGATTCTTAGGGTTAGTTGCGAATATCGATTAGGTGGACATGGCAATTTCAATTCCACTATGGTCTGATTCTTAGGGAGACGCACTCTCAGCAACTATTAATTCATGTGGTTATTTCAATTCCACTATGGTCTGATTCTTAGTTATCATGAAATTCAAACCTGTTTA
>CAYVTV010000267.1:0-5233 GCA_964454295.1 uncultured Bacteroidaceae bacterium | reverse complement strand
CCTGGTATATGGCCGGTGGTAATTCCTTTACCGCAAGTTTTATTAAGGATGCAGGAGGTGAATACCTCTGGAAAGATAATTTATCTGATGAATTTATTCCTCTCAGCCTGGAGGCAGCATTTAATACATCTGTAAATGCCGATATTTGGATTAACTGCGGAACGGCTGTTTCACTGAATGACCTGTTTTCCAGGGATCCACGATTTGAAATGATAAAAGCATATCGTGATAAAAGAGTATATAATAACAATGCCAGAATGAACGATTCAGGTGGTAATGATTTCTGGGAATCGGGTGTTGTAAGGGCCGACCTTATTCTCAGTGATTTGATTTCCGTCTTTCATCCCGGTTTAACAGAGAATAATGACCTGGTGTATTACAGAAAACTCGAATAAATTATTACATAGTAATTATCCTGGTAGCTTTCTGCAAATAACGGGAATTTTAATTATTTTTATTGCAATAACACAAAGCTTGTTTCTGACGGCTTCATGACTCCTAAAAATATATACTATGGCTAGTTTAAGGAAATTAAAGAAAGATGTAAATTATGTGACTTATGAGTTACTGACTGAGTGTTTTACCTTAAAGCACTTTCATACAGAAATGGATGATACAAAGTTTGAGAAAGTAATTCGTGAAATTGTTAAAAAAAGAAATGAACTGATTAGCATGATAAATAATCCTGAAAAACAGGAGAGCAAATCAAAATCCAGGTATTTTAAAGAGGTACGGGGAGAATTAATTAACCTCATTGCACTGGCAGAGAAAGCATTTGAAAAATAAGCTTAATATCGGATCAATAAATACAATCAAATAACCGTTGTTATCGGCTTTCCTTACGGTTTAATAAATTTACGAAAAACAATTTAAGGTATGTCCGGGAAACATTCCATCCTGTTTATTATTCTTTTAATACTGTTTCTGTTGCTATTCGTTGCTGATATCATTACAGGATCGGTATATATACCCTTAAAAGACATACTGAGGCTTATTATGGAAGAGAGTGACGGATCTGTTGAATGGATGACAGTGCATTTTTTCAGGATACCAAGGATCATTTCTGCAACGATTGCCGGTATTGCACTATCGGTTAGCGGTTTGCAAATGCAAACGGTATTCAGGAATCCACTGGCGGGACCTTATGTACTGGGTATAAGTTCCGGGGCAAGCCTGGGTGTTGCATTGGTTGTAATTGGTTTTAGTGCATATTTTGGTGCCAATGTTTTCAATATTCACTCCGGATGGTTGCTTATTATCGCTGCATGGACAGGGTCTGCCCTTGTTTTGATTTTAATACTTCTGGTTTCATTAAGAACCAGGGATATTATGACTGTCCTTATACTTGGCATCATGCTGGGCAGCGGAATTTCGGCCATTATCTCCATCCTTCAGTATTTTTCCGGTGAATCCGCTCTGAAAGCTTTTGTTATCTGGACGATGGGAAGTGTTAGCAGTGTCAGCCGTGAGCATTTACCATTGTTGTTAACCGGATTTTTACCCGGTTTGCTTCTTTCCCTTTACCTTATCAAACCTTCAAATGTAGCTCTTCTGGGTGAAGAGTATTCCACGACTATGGGTGTTAATGTAGTTCGATACAGAACATTGGTCTTTATCAGCACCAGCCTCTTAACAGGCACAGTTACTGCATTTTGCGGACCCATTGGATTTATTGGAATTGCCATTCCTCATATATGCAGGATGACGTTTAAAACATCAAGGTACGGGATTCTTCTTCCTGGCAGTATATTACTGGGAGCATCTGTTATGCTGCTTAGTGATATAATTTCCCAGGTGCCCGGAAGTCAGGTTATCCTCCCTTTAAATGCCGTGACATCTCTTATCGGTATACCTGTGATTATTCGTATTATATTGGGTAACAGGAAATTTCTGTATGAATAGTCCGGAAACCATATTTAGCTTTGAAAATGCATCCTTTGGATATCCAGCAGGTTCCGGCGGCAATATTCTTATAAGGAATTTTTCCGGTGAGTTCAATGCAGGGGAGTTCATTGCTGTAATAGGCAGAAATGGGACAGGGAAAAGCACATTTCTTAAATCACTGGCAAGACTCATTCCATTAATTGATGGAAATATATTTATAAAAGGGAAACCTATTGGTTGCTATTCGGCATCTGAATATGCAGGTCTGATGTCCTTCGTGTCAACTGATATGCCAAAAGTCGCTGGTATGACGGTCAAAGAACTTGTATCCCTTGGAAGATTCCCGCATACCAACTGGCTTGGATATCTTGACAAATCTGATCATTTTGAGATAAACAGAGCTATTGAACTTACCGGAATCGCGGAATTAAAGGAAAAACAGCTTTTAATGATAAGTGACGGCGAGAGACAAAGAGCTGTCATAGCCAGGGCACTCGCACAGAACACACCGGTCATAATACTGGATGAACCCACTGCATTTCTTGATCTCCCCAATAAATACGATCTGGCAGGTCTTCTGACAAACCTTGTTACTATGGGTAAAACAATTATAATAAGCACTCATGACACGTCCATTGCGCTGAGGTTCCCCGATAAATTACTAATAATCAATGAAAACATAATAACTTCAGGATCACCTGAAGATCAGATTATCAATGGTGAATTCAGCCGGATTTTTCAGTCCCGGGGCTTTACTTTTAATAAAATTACTGCTGAACTGGAAAAAATCAGGGAAAATGGTATGAAAATTGAAGTGCATGGTGACGATGAAATGATGACTGTATGGACAGGAAAAGCGCTGAAAAGAGCCGGTTTTACTGAAGCAGACAGAAATACAGAAGCAGACGGAAATTCAGCCGCAGTTATCGTAAAAATTTTTTCTTCAGGTCAAAAAAATACATGGATAGTAACGTTTAATGATATATCACAAGAATTTCATTCAATTTATGATCTCATCAACTTTGTTAAAACTAATTTGTATACGTCATGAATCCTGTTAAAAAAGTTATAGCATATTTTCTTTCCGGTCTGGTACTGATATTTGCCATTATCGCTATCCTGGGAGTATGGGATGTAATAGATCTTGAACATCTGCTCAGAAAAATGTTCCAGTCTATGATGGTTATCCTGGTAGCTTCTGCTGTCATTGTCTTCATCTTCGCGATTCTTGTGAGAGATAATAAGCAGGAAGAGGACTGAGTTGGGAGAGTGACAAGTGACAAGTGAGGGATCCCGTGATCCCTTTCTTACATGATCCCTTTCTTAGATGCTAAAATAAGTTAAATATTTATTAAAATTCCATAAACAATACATTTTTGGAACAAATTTTGAATGTATTAATATGTAATACAAAATTTGTTCTTTCTGTGAAATTTTGAAACATTTTAATGATTTAGGAAATTCCGATGAACAATTTTTAAGTATAAACGTTTATTGAAATAAAGGAAATCGTAAACCTGCAAATAGTATAATTACAAGAAAATGAAAGAGATAATTGTTTTTATATTAATAACTGTAACTTTTTTGCCTGTTTTACGTTTAAATAATTAAAGATATTATTTTAAAAACAAATAATTGGCACATAATTTGCATAGTAAATAGTAGTAGTTTTTCATAGTTAGTTTTAGTTAGTAGGTTTTTCATAGTTAGTTTTAGTTAGTTTTTTTTTCATAGGTAGTTTTAGGGTTAGTTAGATTAAAGTGTCATCAGTAATGGTGACACTTTTGTTTTTATATATCTTTGCATTTTAAATTTATAAATTACCATAATTCTGATGCTGAACATTGAATCTGTTATTTCCGGTGGTGTTGCAAAAGCAATCAAAGATATATTTAATAATGAAGCTGACATTTCGATTATTCAGGTACAAAAAACCAGGAAAGAGTTTAAGGGAGATTTTACCGTTATAGTTTTCCCCTTATTAAAACTCACGGGATTAACACCGGAAGAAACGGCGGCAAAAATAGGAGAATACCTGGTTCTGCACTATAATGAAATAAAAGGATATAGTGTTATTAAAGGTTTTCTGAACCTCGAACTGAGTATTGAATTCTGGATCGGGTTTTTGCAGGTTATCTCATCGGGTGATTTCCTTAAGCCTCCTTCAGTATCCTCCCATATCATGGTAGAGTTTTCCTCTCCAAATACAAACAAACCACTCCATTTGGGACATATAAGGAATAATTTAATAGGATTCTCAATTTCCAGGATACTCGAAGAAAACGGAAACAGGGTAATTCGTGCGAATCTGGTGAATGATCGGGGTATTCATATATGCAAGTCAATGCTTGCATGGCAGAAATGGGGGGAAGGAGAAACTCCCGGAAGTTCGGGCAAAAAAGGAGATCATCTGGTGGGAGATTATTATGTGAAATTTGAGACTGAATATAAAAAGGAAATTCAGAATTTTATCTCGGCCGGATTAACCAGGCAGGAGGCTGAGGCACAATCACCTTTGATGGAAGCGGCAAGAGAGATGCTGAGAGAGTGGGAGCGGGGAGATGAAGAAATAATCTCTTTGTGGGAGATGATGAATAACTGGGTATATGAGGGTTTTGAAGAAACATATAAGCAACTGGGTATTTCATTTGACAGAACTTATTATGAGTCACTGACATTTTCTCTGGGGAAGGAGATTGTGCTTAAAGGCTTGAATGAAGGAAGATTATACCGCAAGGAGGACGGGTCTGTCTGGGCAGATCTGACTTCTGAGGGTCTTGATCATAAATTGCTTCTTCGTTCAGACGGAACATCTGTATATATGACCCAGGATATTGGTACAGCTCACCAGCGTTTTACTGAATATGATTTAGATTACCACATTTATGTTGTTGGAAATGAACAAAACTATCATTTTCATGCTCTTGCACTTGCCCTGAAAAAGCTGGGCTTTGAATGGGCAGACAGGCTTTATCATTTGTCCTATGGTATGGTGGAACTTCCTGATGGTAAAATGAAATCAAGAGAAGGCACGGTGGTAGATGCGGATGATATGATTAGGGAAATGGTTGACACCGCCAGGCAGATGGCAAATGAACTTGGAAAGCTTAATGAATATAGCGAAAAAGAGAAAGAATCAATTTACCGGAAAATCGGGCTCGGAGCGTTAAAATATTTTATTCTGAAAGTTGACCCAAAGAAGAATATGATCTTTGACCCGGTTGAGTCTATTGATTTTAATGGGAACACCGGACCTTTTATACAGTATACTTATGCGAGGATACGGTCTGTCCTGAGAAAAGCCGGGGGCATTCATTTCAGATCCCCCGGCAATATTCATATTAATGCA
>CAYVTV010000266.1:0-5352 GCA_964454295.1 uncultured Bacteroidaceae bacterium | reverse complement strand
CTTAACCAGAAAATATTAAAAAAAATTTTACAATGATGTTGTAAAACTAAAATACTCATATTATGAAAAGTAATTTCTCACGAAGGGATTTTATTCGCACTTCCTCCGCTATATCCGCCGGAGTAGTGGCCACAGGATGTCAATGTTTCCATCCCTCAAAAAAGAAACCTAATCTCCTTTTCATCTGGACAGATCAGCAGCGCGCTGATACTATGGCTGTTTACGGGAACAAAAAAATAAAAACACCTAACCTCAATCGCCTCGCTGAGCAATGCTTTGTCTTTCAAAAAGCATATGTTACCCAGCCGGTTTCCACACCTTCACGCTCCAGTGTAATGACAGGCTTATATCCACACACCAGTGGATTAACACATAACAATGTTCCTCTGCCAAGAGAAATACCCTGCTTCCCGGAATTATTGAATGACAGCGAATATAAAATCGCTTATATGGGTAAATGGCATCTTGGAGATGAGGTATTTGCACAGCACGGGTTTGAAACCTGGATATCCATTGAAGACGGGTATACGGATTATTTTTATGAAGACAGGGACCGCAGTGCCCGGAGCGATTACCACCACTGGCTGGTGGGAAAAGGATACCAGCCTGACAGAATGGAAGAGAATAAGTTCAGTAGGAATTTTGCTGCATCACTACCTCTTGAACATTGCAAGCCCAAGTTCCTGGAGGAAAAAGCCTGTAAATATCTGGATGCTGTGGGGGATGATCCTTTTATCCTGTATGTCAACTTTCTCGAGCCACATTCGCCATATACCGGTCCGTTCAACGACCTCCACCCTCCTGAAAGTATTAACCTGTCAGGGAACTTCCATGATTCTCTGGACGACAGGGATCCTTTACGTTACCGGTTGCAAAGGGAGAGGAATATAGCCACATACGGGCCTGATGAAAAGGAATTCAGAAGTCTCATTAGCAAATACTGGGGACTTGTAAGTCAGGTTGACCAAAGTGTTGGTGCCATACTTGATAAACTGGAAAAACTCGGAATGGCTGAAAATACTATTGTTGTGTATACAAGCGATCATGGAGATATGATGGGATCACACAAAATGGTGACTAAAACGGTGATGTTTGAGGAATCAGTGAGAATTCCCTTCATGATGAGAATACCCCAGATCACTACAGAGCAGATACTTATTAAAAACCGGAGGGTTAGCCAGATTGATATCGTACCTACATTGCTGGATCTCCTGGGCAAAAATATACCCGCATCACTCGAGGGAAAGAGTCTGGTTCCATTACTCAAGGGTAAAAATGTGCCCGAAGATTATGTGTTTATTGAATGGAATCCAGCCGATTATTATCTAAAACCATATGAAGATTATAACGGTTCACTGTCAGTTTCGGAGGATGAAATTAGAAATGCAATTATGGCTGGTACACGAACTGTTATATCACCTGATGGATGGAAACTTTGTCTGAGAGATACTGACCTTAATCAGTTGTTTGACCTTAATGCTGATCCGCTGGAAACAACTAATCTATTTAATGATGCGGCATATAAGGATAAAATTGAATTTCTGACGGAAAAAATTAAGGAGTGGCAGATATCTACAAACGATACACTGAAGATAGGATAAAAGTTAAAACACATTAGCAACCGCAACAATTATTATTCAAAACCGCACAAGCGGTTTAATTAAAATTATTTTTATGCGTAAAACAATCTCAACTTTCAGTGGTTTAATTTCTGCAATAATGATTTTAACCTTCCTTAACTCCTGCCAGCCGCAGGAAGACAGCCTGAGATGGTATCGCGGCAATCTGCATACCCATACATTCTGGAGTGACGGAGATGATTTTCCTGAATCTGTGGCAGGATGGTATAAAAACAACGGGTATAATTTCCTGGTGTTTACCGACCATAATATTCTGCTAAGAACACCTGTTACCGGTCCTTTCCGCAGGGATCACGTCCTTGTTGAGGGTCAGCTGTGGCAGCGAATTCTAAATGATCATCCTGCACTCGAAAAATACATCAGCATATTTGGTGAAAAGTGGCCGGAAACGCGACCGGATGAAGAAGAAGGCTATTTACAGATTCGCCTGAAACCGCTGGATGAGTTTCAGCAAATGTTTGATGAACCGGACAACTTTTTATTGATGATGGGCCATGAATGGTATAATGAGTTCAATGATCCGCATGATGTGCATATCTGTGTTTTCATCCCTGATGAGGTTATTCCGGGTATCCAGTGTGGTGTGGATGAAAAAGAAAGAATGGTCAGGGAAGTTATTATCGAAACGAATGAATACAGTAACCGGACAGGACGCTATACATCTCCGGTACTGGCACATCCTCTTAATAAATGGTGCTTCACAGCAGAAATAATTCTGGAAGCTGAAGATCTGCGTTTCTTTGAAATTTATAATGGACATCCTAATGTGCTGAGATTTAATGATGAATTATATGCTGATACAGAAAGGATATGGGATATAGTGTTGTCCATTCGCCTGGAAACAGGACAGGGAGAATTATTATACGGAGTGGCAGCAGACGATGCCCACAGTTATCATAAACCTTTTCCCGGATATCGTTCCAAGGGGGCTACTCCCGGCAGAGGGTGGATTATGGTCCGGAGTGCAGGACTTACTGAAGAACTGATTTTTGATGCGATTAACAGGGGAGAGTTTTACTCAACAACAGGAGTTTTACTGAAAAATATAGCTTGCGACGGGAAGCATATACACGTGGAAATAGAACCGCAGGAAGGAGTTGAGTATGTAACGGAGTATATTGGAACATTCTCAGGAACTGACACTTCCAGTGAGCCTGTAACTGACAGTTCAGGAAATGAGTTAGCTGATGCCACACGCAGGTACAGTAATGATATCGGAAAGATACTTGCCGTTTCAAATGAGATAACCTCAGGATATACCTTAACGGGTCATGAATTGTATGTACGTGTAAGGATAAGATCATCTGCTGATCAGACAGACCAGATAACAGGAGAAATTATCGGCAAACAAACAGCATGGAGTCAGCCTTTTGTTCCAAAGGTTAATAGAAAAGAGGGAAAATAGTGCTACAGAAAATAAGGATAATGAATTATTTTTTTATGGATAAAATATTTTGAAATTATGGGAAACAATCAGATGAATCAATTTTCAAGGAGAGATTTTATTAAAGTATCTTCAATAAGCAGTTCCGGTTTGCTGCTGGCAAATAATGTGATGGGGGCTGCAATGAGAGAATCAGTAAAGAATTCAGGCAGGAAAACCAAATATGCTTTCGTTGGAGTTGGTCATCGTTCAGAGACCTTTCAAAAAGCGATCTTCGGACCGTACAGTGAGCATGCTGAGATAGTTGGTTTTTGTGATATTAACGAGGGAAGGCTGAATCTATACCGTGATGATGCATTAAGGAATTATAATTGTAAAGTGCCTGTTTACTTTGCAAAAGACTTCGATAAGATGGTTCGTAAGGAAAAACCTGACACCGTCATTGTTACAACCATTGATTCTACTCATGATGAGTATATCATCCGGGCAATGGAACTGGGTTGCAATGTTATTACGGAAAAGCCTATGACCACTACGCATGAAAAGTGCCAGGCGATCATAGAGGCACAGAAAAGAACAGGCAGAGAGATAATAGTAGGGTTTAATTACAGGTATTCCCCGCCCCGTACTCAGGTGAAAGACCTGTTGATGAACAACGTTATCGGCGATGTCTTGTCTGTGGACTTTCACTGGATGTTAAATACTCATCATGGTGCTGATTATTTCAGAAGGTGGCATAGCATGAAACAATATTCCGGCGGACTGATGGTTCATAAAGCTACACATCATTTTGATCTGGTTAACTGGTGGTTGTCTGCCATACCGGTGGAAGTGCAGGCTAATGGGAAAAGGGATTTTTATACACCGCAAATTGCAAAGAGATTCGGACTAACGAGTCATCACGAGAGATGTTTTAATTGTCCTGAGAAAGATAAATGTGGGTTCAGTCTGGATTTATCAAAAAACCCACGTCTGAAAAGACTTTATCTGGACAATGAGGGCTATGATGGTTATTTCCGTGACCGTTGTGTATTCAGGCCTGAAATTGACATAGAAGACACCATGAATGTTATTGTAAAATATAACACTAAAGCTACTCTTTGTTATTCCCTGAATGCGTTCAATTCATGGGAGGGTTATTTTATTGTGTTTAATGGTACCAAAGGGAGAATTGAACATAAAATGGAAGAAAAAGTATATATAAGCGGTGACGGGAATGTTCAGGGCGGCGTCAAAGAGGGAGAAACCTTTATACAGGTAATTCCATTGCGAGGTGAAGCATATAAAGTGGAAGTAAAGGAAGCAAAAGGAGGTCATGGAGGAGGTGACGATAATATCCTTCATGATATTTTTGTGCCGGGGGAAAGACATGATAAATATTTCCGTTGTGCTGACCAGCGAGCCGGAGCATATTCTATTTTAACCGGTATTGCAGCAAATCGTTCCATAGAAACAGGAAATAAAGTTTTAATAAGTGACCTTGTAAGTGGTATTGGCATGCCGGATTATACACCCATGCCAGATCATGAACATAGTTTGCCAATGCCCGGATAGTTACTTATGTTAGCTCTCCTTTAAACGAAAGTTTTACAAACCTTTTAAATGAAAAATAATATATTTACAAACAGAGTGACCTCTTCTCAGAGTACAGCCGGACTGGCAGCCGTATATGATGTAAATGATGATGGAGAAAGACTTAGTGCTAAATTCATACAGTATCATCCCCGCCCGGGAGGACAGGTTAAATTTTTTATTTTGTGGGATGAGGTGTCGCAAATGTTCTGGTCTACAGCAAATCTTGTTGTTGACAGCCAGAATACATTTGACTGGTGGGAGGAGGAGGGCAGGTTAAGTCATGGGGGAAAAGATCGCAGGTTTCTGATGTTGTTTTATGGTCTGGATGGATTGAACTGGTTCCAGGCAGGATGTATAGCACAGGGAGACAGAGTCAGCCAGTCATTCATGTATGCTACACCGGTAGTTGACGGGGACGACCTGGTAGTTATATCAAGGTCAAGTATTAATGCCCCGGACCAGCATGATGCCAACTATGCGACATTTCACAGGGTTAAAAATTTCCGGAAGTTAGCAGGGTTGAAACTCGTTCCTGAAGCGGAAACGCTATAAATGTATTCTCTGTGTTTCTCTACACTTACGCTGAAGCTTCAGTGCAGGCGCTGTGGTACTCTGTGACTCTCTGTGTAAAAAATTATAACACAGAGTTACACAGAGAAGACACAGAGAAACACAGAGGAATCTATTAGATTTTATACCTGGGTAGAAAAAACTATTTATAGGAATTAAATTGAAATTAATAATGGAGGAAAG
>CAYVTV010000265.1:0-5401 GCA_964454295.1 uncultured Bacteroidaceae bacterium | reverse complement strand
CGGAACCGGAAGTGATCCTTCAAAGTTGTTTGCCATTACAAGGGCACTTACTGCCCGGGAGCTGGAGGTTACATGTCTGGTTGCTTCTCAATGGGACCTTCAGCCGGGTGCAGGCCGCAATACTGTTCAGGTCAGTCATTCTCTCCATAATAGCGTCCTCGAACTAATGGACAAAAAGAATATTCCTGCACTTCAGGGTGAAAAAGAACCATTCCGCTTAAACTCTGACTATGCAATTAATTTATCTGAAGGGGCTGCATTTTATATCGAAAAAGCCCATAAAGCAAAGAAAAGTGAAAAAATTAATATTGTAGTTCTTGGAGCCCTTACAAATCTGGCTTATGCTATAAAAACAGACCCCTCAATCGTAAATAATATCAAAGTTTATTTCAGCGGATTACTTTATGACCGGAAAATTAAAACATGGAATAAAAATGAACCCCATGTAAGATATGATCTGGATGCAGTTGACTTTCTTTTAAATACCCCGGGCTTAGAGATATATATACTTCCTGCCGGGTTGTCGGGTAATCTTCTTGTTAATCAGGCTGATTTATACCGGATGATTCAGGGAAAAGGAGAACCATGGAATTTATTGTTATCCGGTTTTAAAGGCTCATATCACGGACAGAACAACACGGAAATGAAAGAAGTTGCTATGATTGAATCCCTTATTAATCCTAAATATATAAAAATATCGCAGGTATACGGGCCTCAGGAAAATTACCGCAGGAAAGTAAATATTTTCAGCTATCTGAATATCACTATGATGCGATCCTCTTTTCTGAATGCTTTGAAAGAAGAAATTAATTAAACTTTAAACAGTACTTACCAGTTATTCTTTCCTTTTTCTGAAAAGATTACATGTCCAGTTTGCCAAACCGGTAATTAAAACAAAATAGAGGATTGCATTCATCATCCAGAGAGCATTCAAATTAAACTCCCTTGTGTTAATAAGTTGCCCCCCTACCCTTTTATATGGTGAGAAAAAGTGGCTTCTGCCAAAATGATTTTCAGGAATGAGATATATTGGTTTCCCTCTTTTAATTAAATTATGTGCAGTAATTTCCACTCCTCTGTCAATATTATTGCCGTATACGATGTTTTCCACCGCACTGTTATGATGAAGTAATTTTTGGTTCACAAAATCAGTATCATGTTTAAACTCAGACTGCCTGAACATCCTTTTTAAGTCCAGATCATTCATTTCGCTTTCAGTATAAAAGTCTATATAAGTTAAATAGCCAAATAATTCATTGGATATTGTTTCATTAAAAGTATCGGGGGAAAGGTCATTAAAATACATAAAAGGCGCAATATCTTCATTTTCCGATATATAAAAAAGTTCATTCCTGAATACTCGCAAACAACTATCCAGCTTTTGTATATTATCTTCAGCATATAATAAAGCATTACATTCTTCAAGTCCTCTGAAAAGAAGAGGTAAAATTTCTTCTTTTATAAATGAATTCTGATAATATTTTAGCTCATCATTAAATAAATGGCGATTATACTTATTGTCTGTAAAACAGGTGACAACAAGGGCTTCATAAGCCCACCTGCCAGGAACCAGATCGGCTAAAAGAGGTGAATATGTTTTGAATCCATCCTGATTGTTATATTGAATCAGATAACCTGAGAATAAAAGATTAGGAATTAAAAGAATGGGGATCAGAATATAAATAACAATGATATTGCGGAAGGCAGCTGATAGTATTAAGGACAGTAACCCTGCCAGAAATGAAATGCTAAGATAGATGATAAAGAAAGGCGGCAGTAATCCCTCTATTCTGAGGATACCCAGACAAATTATGGCAAACAGGAATGTTTGTATAACTGTAACCGATAATATAAAAACGACTTTTGCATTTATATAGCTAAAATGACTTAGTTTCAGATTCAGGTCTCTTTTAATTCTTGATTTTTCAGGCATAATCTCTTCTGCTCCGTTGAGCATGCCGGTAAAAAAAACATACAGTGGAGATAGAAACAGAAATAAAGGCAGGAGTTCATTTTCTCCCGGGAAATACCCGGCAACGCTCTTATGTCGCGTGACCAGGGCAAATATCGCACCCGCCAGCGGTATGACGGCAAACATAAAAAACAGAAACTTCAGACTGGAGTATCGTATACGTATAAGCCTTGTTAAATAAATAAAAAACTGCTTTTCTACTCCGGGTATTGAAGAAGGTTTAACCGGCAAGGGTTTCTCTGCCTGCTGTCTTTCGCTGACTAATTTCTGTTTCTTACTAAACAGATTATACCAGGTTTCCGGTGTAACCAATCGTTCATCGCTTATTACTCCATCCGGTCTGACTTTCTTTGTTTCCACCAGGCTGATTATATCTTCTGGACTAACAATATCCTCCCTCGCGGACACAATCCTGAAAGGAATAATTCCTGAGGAATGAAAATAGTCAAGCGCCTGTCTCCCCCCACCCTGGTAAATCATATGTCCTCCATGATCGATAAGCCACACTTTGTCGAACATATTGTAGATATCAGGGGAAGGAAGATGCACAGAAATAAATACAATCTTCCCTTCAAATGTTTCTTCCTTTAAAATATTCAGGAGTCTTTTTGAGTCGGCGAAGGGTAGTACAGTCAGAGGTTCGTCGAGACATAAGATATATGGATCCCTGATTAATTCGAAAGCAATATTAAGGCATATCCTGTCAAAATCGGTAACACGTCTGATCTCAAAATCAGCAGGTTTAATATCCATGACATCCTGCAGATCAAATTTACGGATAACTTCTTCTGTCCTTTTCTTTAACTCTTCCGAGGTCAGATCTCCCATACACAGGCGAGCATGACAATACAGGTTCTCATATACAGTCATCTCCTTCTGGTACATATTTTCCTGTGAAACATACCCTATGGCAGACTGCAACTTAAATCTGTTCCGGGAAAGACTTGCTCCGTTAATAAGTATATCGCCCGAATGAGGTTTGTTGATACCGGCAATAAGCTTAAGAATAGTTGATTTACCCACACCATTATTACCAACAATACCAATTAACTGTCCCGAATCCTCGGAGAAGTCAAAAGGTTTTATGGTATAACCAGAGTGAGGATATCTGTATGTGATATTTTCCCCGGTTATACTGATGCGGGCCAGATTATACTTCAGATTGAAATGTGCGGCAATCTCATCAAAACAGATATATTCCGTTTTATTAAATATAAGGGTCGCATTCAACCCGAAGCTGTAAAAAAACTCAGGATACACTTCTTTATTATTTAATACGAGGGATTGCGCTCCCCTGTATTTTAACACAAAGAGGTGATATTTCTCAAAATATTTAATATACAGACGTCCCTTTATTCTGTTATCGATAATATGTCGCTGTACCGGGTCGATAATTGGTTTATGCTGCTCTATCCATGATCCTTCAAGTATCTCTTCATTACTATCCTCCATTATCAGTTCACTGCTGTCCGGCTCATGCTCTGTCTCATAAATAAAGTCCAGAGCTTCATTAAATTCCTCAGGTGTAATATTAAGTGCAGAAGCTACTTCCTTAATATCATTAATAAAATCAAGCCTGCTATCCTTATAAAAACTGGTATATTCAATTAATGCAAGTATCAGCAGGTATCTTTCGCGAAGATAAAGGTTCATCTGTGCACTTCGTGCCGCATCAATGAGCAGTTGTCTCCTTAGAATAGTTTCATCCGTGTCAGGCAGTATCTCCCTGCTCAAAAAATCCCTGCAATATTTGCTGTAATAAGCATTAAAAACCTTCAGGCAATCAGCCGGAGGAACCAGAATTCCTGCTTTTTTTATATAATCTTCCAGCTGAGGTTCCAGGTGCGTCTCCTTTCTGTCAAAGAAAGGCAGATACAATAAAGCTATAAAATGCATCAAGGCATCTATAAAGCTCTGGCTCATTTTATTTTAGATTTTATGTATTAAAAAATAAACACCAAATAAGTTCTATAAAAATACATTATTGTACGGTAAATATATAATATTAACTTTAACCCATAAATCGAATATTGATCAACAAACTTACTTAAAGCACCATGAAAGTTCGAAAATCCATATTTGGCGTGCATCCCAACGGAAAAGATGTGCACGCATACTACATTGAAAATGACAAGGGAATAAGTGTAAATATTATTGATTTTGGCGGAATAATAACTCACCTGAATGTGCCTGATAAAAAGGGAGAACCGGGTGATATTGTTTTAGGGTTTGACACACTGGAGGAATACCTGGGTCCTCATCCCTATTTTGGATGCATTGTAGGCCGTTGCGCAAATCGTATCAGCAAAGGCAAATTTATAATTGACGGTAAAGAATACGTACTTGTGCAAAACGCCGGTAAAAATCATCTGCACGGCGGAATTGAAGGATTTGACAAAAAGATATGGACATCTGAAGCATATCAGGCAACAGACGAAGCAGGAGTAGCTCTTGCCATGGAGTCTCCTGATATGGAAGAAGGATATCCGGGAAACCTTATGACTGAGGTCAGATATGTTCTGAATAACAACAATGAACTTATTATAGATTATGTAGCCCAAACCGATAAACCTACATTTATTAACCTGACAAATCATTCCTATTTTAACCTGTCAGCATGTAAAACTCCCGTATACGATCATATTATGTATCTTAATGCTGATTATATCACTGAAGTGGATGATGAAAGTATACCCAGCGGTCGTTATCTGAATGTGAGCGGAACCGTTTTTGACTTCAGGGAACCTAAAACCCTGGGTAAAGATATCGGAAGTATTCCCCCCGGATACGATCATAATTACGTGCTGAACAAAGGTGAGAATGAATTAAAACTCATTTCGAAACTTATTCATCCTGATTCGGGCAGGATTATGGAAACACTAACCACTGAACCCGGTGTACAGATTTATACTTCCAATTACCTTGACGGCAGCATCAGGGGAAAAAATGATATTCAATATACCAAACACTTTGCTGTTTGTCTTGAAACCCAGCATTTTCCGGACACTCCCAACAGACCGGAATTTCCTTCTACATTGTTGCTTCCGGGGAAGAAATATAAGCAAACTACAGTTTACAGGTTTTTGGCAGAATATTTATGAAATGCCGGCGCCCAAATTTATATTCCTGACCATACTCTCCTTTCTGCTCCTGCCACTGCCCGGACAGGAAGCGAACTCTTTAAAATCATCTGTAGTTAACTCTTCTGTTTCTCCTTATTATTCAGAATACCAGGACTTCTATGACGTGAAATTTTACTTCATCGACCTTCAGGTAAGTAATACCGGTACTTTTATCAAAGGGAAAACCCTTGTTAAGGTTGAAATGATAAAAGAAACAGATTCCCTCGTTTTTGAGCTGGATTCACGTCTTTCTGTTGATTCAGTGATAATAAATTCAATTCCGGCAAATGATTTTTTATCTTCTGTA
>CAYVTV010000264.1:0-5411 GCA_964454295.1 uncultured Bacteroidaceae bacterium | reverse complement strand
CCACAAAATGAAAGTCTCAAAGATACCCGTATATTCTTCTCCTTTTCAGAAGATGACGGCGAGACATGGTCAGCACCGGAATTAATGAGAACTGACCCGGTAAATGATCCGGTGCCTCTTACCGGCCCCCCTTTCATGCTTAAGGACGGAACAATTGTTTGCCAGTTTGAGATAAACAAGCATGAATGGGATGATTCCAAATGGGTGCACAAGTCAGCAATGATCTTTTCCTGTGATGGGGGAAAGACATGGAAGGACATTGTAATAGTTACCGAAGAACCCGACATGTACTATTGGGATCAGCGCCCTAATGTTATGTCGGATGGAATGACCATTACAGACTTCTTCTGGACACTCGACGGCAAAAGTGAGAAATATCTTACTATTCACGTGCGTGAAAGTTCTGACGGAGGGAAAACGTGGGGCGACATCTGGGATACAGGTATCTATGGCCAGCCAGGTCAGCCGGTTGACCTGGGTGATGGAATATTGGCTGCCATCGAAATAGACAGGTCGGTAAGACCTGTCATTACAGTACGTACCAGTCGTGACAGGGGAAGAACCTATGAAGACTCTCTCGTAATTTATGACAGTGACCTTACCAGGCAGGACAGCCGGAATATAAGCATGAATGATGCATGGGACGAAATGGTACGTTTCTCTGTAGGTCATCCTAACCTTCTTAACCTGGGCAAAGGAAAGATAATGGCATACTATTATGCAGGAAGCCAGACTGATCATACGAGTGTTGAATATGTTATTATATCCGTCTGAAGAGTTAAAATAATACCTAACCAAATATACATCAGAGGTTGTCTCATAAGTCAAGAATATGTTTAACCACGGAGGACACTAAGGATAACACAAAGGACGCAATGTATTTCATATCAGAGATATACACTTCGCGTCCTTTGTGTTCTTTGTGGTTAAAAACACTTTTGAGACTGCCCCTGTTTTAAATAAAACTAAATGAAAATCAAAGTACTAAACAGTAATCAGATTGAAAAAATAAGGCATTATACTGAAAAGATAATTGCAGAAGTGGGAGTCAAAACAGAGCATATAACTCTATTGAAGCTGGCTGAAAAAGCCGGTGCAGTTGTTGATAAAGCTGAGCAGACAATCAGAATTCCTGCAGAGTTACTACGTGAACTGTTATCAACAGTACCGGAAAACTATATGATCAGAGGCATAGATAAAAAGGAATATCAGATTGGAGGAAATGAACAGTACATATCAGCCATTGTAACCGACCCATGGATTATAGATTATCTGACACAAGCACCCCGCCGTCCAACTCTTGAGGATGTCAGGAGAAATACCATTCTTTCCCAGATAAATGCCCGGGTAGCGCAGATCAGCAGAATGGATTATCCTGTAACCGATTATCCGGATCCAGGATCCAGTCTCAAAGCACTTGAAATACATCTGTTAAACCATTCAAAACATTATTCTGTATATGCCGCATCCCTGGAAAGTTTAAACCAGTGGATGGTTATTGCCAATATACTATCACAGGGAAGTGACATCAAAAACAGTGGCCTTATGACATTGGCGGTAGCTGTTATTTCTCCGCTCAGGTTATCGGGATTGAATTGCCAGATTATGATGGAAGCAGCAGCCAGAAACTTTACCGTGATCCCTACCATATGTCCGATGGCCGGTACAACCTCACCATACAGCAAGGATTCCACCCTTCTGCAGGGAAATGTTGAAAACATCTTCCTCGCTGCACTAACCCAGATGATCAATCCCGGCAATCCTTTTCTTTATGCTTTCGGTCCGTCGGTCAGTGATATGCGGACAGGGCATGATCTTTATTACACCATAGATAAGGTACTATGGAAAATAGCATCAACAGAACTGGCAAAATCATATTCCCTGCCTGTTTCTGCCGAATGCGGTGGTACATTGTCACACCGCTATGATATGCAGAGTGGTGCAGAAAGTATGCTATTTATGCTTTCAGCCTGTAATCCGGGAGCAGATCTGCTGGCAGGACTTGGGTCGTGTTACAATGCAAACGGGCTTTCTTCAGAGATGATCGTTATTCAGTCGGAATGGCTTAATGCAGTTAAATACCTGGGAAAAGGAATAAATATGGAATACCTGGATGAGGGCATGAAGAGTCTAAAGTCTCAAAAACACGGGGGAAACTTCCTGACAGATGAATTAACGTTGGATCTTCTGGAGAGTGATGAGTTTTATAAAAGTGATCTTCCGGACATGTCCGGGGGCTATGAAATCTCTAACTCCCTCCTGGAAAATGCACATAATAAAGTTGAAGAGCTGACAACCGGATTTGTGTCACCGGTACCCGGAAAGATACAGGAAGATCTGGAAAGATATTTTCATTCTCTTTGTGTACCTTCGTGATAACCTTTGTGTTCTTCGTGGTTTTATTTTTTGAACCACAAAGGACACGAAGGATTACACAAAGGACAGAAAGGAACAACAATTCAATTCAAAAATTAATAAAACATGAAAAAACGAATGAGAGAAAGTGTGGTTCTGAAGAAGCTCAGAACCGGAGGAATTGTCAGCTCTATAAAGTTAAATTTCATTGACGGTCAGATCGCTGAGCTGGCTGCCATGGCAGGGTTCGACTGTCTGTGGCTGGATCGCGAACATTCGGTCCAGGACTGGTCGGCGCTGAACGCCCAGAACTGGGCAGCCAAAGCGCACGACACTGATGTTATGATCCGGGTTTCCAGGGGCAGTTACAGTGATCATATTAAGCCATTCGAAATTGAC
Source organism: uncultured Bacteroidaceae bacterium (assembly GCA_964454295.1). GTDB lineage: Bacteria > Bacteroidota > Bacteroidia > Bacteroidales > CAYVTV01. The sequence goes on along the minus strand of CAYVTV010000264.1, from coordinate 2,657 downwards.
GCTACCGGAATTATGGTGCCGCATATTATGAATCTTGAGGATGCAAGAAGAGTGATCCATATGACAAGGTTCCACCCTGTTGGCCGCCGCCCTGTTGACGGAGGTAATGCTGATGGTCTGTACACATCACTGGACTATAAGGAATATATTAAACAAGCAAATGAGCAACGGTTTATCGTTTTACAGATCGAAGATCCCGAACCCCTGGATGATCTGGAGGCCATTGCTGCTTTGGAAGGGTATGACATGCTTTTCTTCGGACCTGCAGATTTCAGTCAGGGTATAGGTGCACCGGGAGAATGGGATCATCCGGAACTGATTAACGCTCGTAAACGGGTGGCTGAAATGGCCGTAAAACATGGTAAATACGCAGCCACTACAGGAAGTGTCAATAATCTGGGAATGTTAATGGATATGGGATATAAGTTTATTAATATTGGAGCTGACGTAGTAGGTTTGCTTAATTATTTCAAAGACATAAAAGGAAAATTTGTAAAAACCATCGAAGAAAAAATGTAACCACGAAGGGACACAAAGGATGTCACGAAGGAACACGAAGGAAAAATATTTAATTCCAATAAAAAATAATCGTTTGCACATTTACTTTGTGTCCCTTTGTGGTGAACCTTTCCGCGAGCGCTGAAGCTACTCAGCGGAGGCGCTGTGTCCTTCGTGGTTAAACAAATTCTATATTAATGCTTTAATTCAAAAACAATGCTAAAAAAGCCCCTTGGAAACACAGGCATGAAAGTATCCGAACTTGCCTTCGGCGGAGTGGAGATAGGTATCCCCTACGGTATTAATGTAAAAAATGAAGCTGATATGCTTTCCGAATCCGACGCGATACATCTTTTACATTCTTCTTTTGATGCCGGGATAAATTTTTACGATACAGCGCGAATGTATGGCGATAGCGAAAGGATCATCGGTAAAGCTTTTAAAGGCAAAAGGGATAAAATTATCCTTGAAACAAAATGTGTACACTTTAAAGATGAAAAGGGTAATATACCTGCCTGTGCCGAACTGAAAAGGATAGTGGAAAATTCATTGAATGAAAGCCTGAAAGCCCTTCAGACCGATTATATTGATATCTATATGCTTCACTCTGTAGATATGAGGATACTTGAAAGTGAAGATGTAAGCAGGATATTCTCAGACCTCAGGAAAGCTGGAAAAATCAGGGCAACAGGGGCATCAACCTATACACCTGAGGAAACAGGGAAAGCAATTGACACAGACGTATGGAATGTTTTACAGATACCATTTAACCTTCTCGACCAACGCCATAACGAGCATTTCTCCAGGGCTTTTCAGCAAGGAGTCGGTATTGTCATCCGCTCTGTGCTTATGAAAGGAATTTTAAGTGAAAAAGGGAAGAACCTTCATCCGGCACTCCATGATGTTGAAAATCATCTTCCAAAGTATAGCGAGCTTATTGTTCCCCCGATAAAAGACCTTTCAGCCTTAGCGGTAAAATTTGCCCTTTCTTTTCCTGAAGTTTCCTCAGTGCTCATAGGGCTCGACCGGATGGAATACCTGCAGCAGGCATTGAATATGGTGGATGGCAATTACCTTGATGAGAAACAACTGGCAAGGGCCAGGGAATTATCCTATCCCGATCCGGAGTTTTTAAACCTGCCATACTGGAGTAAGATGAAATGGTTGTGATCAGGCTACTCATTATCCACGCAACCCTGGAATCGATATTTTCGTCTTAAGGAAAAAATCTGAACCCTCAATGAATGTGGCAAGCACAACTTAGATGAAGAAGTATGTGATTTTTGCCCTGAAAGGGCTATTAAATAAGTTAGAATTATGTTAATATACACTAAGGATGGAACCATCTTCATTATAACTTTTTAGGTGATATTTATATCGAACTCACGTTAATTAAATTTTGAACGAATGAAACCCCCATGCACTATCGCACACAACAAGGACATGAGCAAAAATGGGGGTTCCCCCGAAGTTTCGGGGCAAGCTATGCCCATCAGACCATTAGGAAATAGAACTTATTGATTTTTAATAACATAATTAATATTTGTACGCATGAAACCCCCATGCACTATCGTTCACAAAAGAGCATGAAAAAAACATGGGGGTTCCATCAGAACGCATTAATTAACAATAACATAACTCAATTATTTTCTGATGAAAAAGTCAGTATTTATTCTAATAATATTGTTTTGGTGTATAGCCTGTCAAAAAGAAAATTTTGACATCAATGATCCGGATGTTGGCATTTTTGTAGCTCAATTAAAAAGTGGCACATACAATTGCCATGAAATAGGGGGAAATGGAGAAAATTTATGGCTCATTATGCCTAAATTCACCAAAGCTCATATTCAATCCCTGATGGATTTCTCAAAAGACACCTCCGGAATTGAAGATTTCCCGGTTAATCCGATCTCATCAAGAAGTCCGTTTCCGTTAGGACGGGAATATTATATTTTAGGTGAATGTTTGCTCTGGACAATAGAAGGCATCAGAAATGGTAACGGATATGGTTCTCTGGATCCTTACCTGATAGATACCGCAAAACCTGAGGAAGTAAGATATAAAGGATTATCCAAAGCGGAAATTCTGATTGTCAGGAGTTATTATTTAGAATGGTGGAAGTCCTGTAAAAATGATAATTGGCAGGATATACACCCATT
>CAYVTV010000263.1:0-5411 GCA_964454295.1 uncultured Bacteroidaceae bacterium | reverse complement strand
CGAGCTGGGTTCAGAACGTCGTGAGACAGTTCGGTCCCTATCTGTTGTGGGCGTTGGAGATTTGAGAGGACCTGACACTAGTACGAGAGGACCGAGTCGGACAGACCTCTAGTGTACCTGTTGTGGCGCCAGCTGCACCGCAGGGTAGCTACGTCTGGAAAAGATAAGCGCTGAAAGCATCTAAGCGCGAAGCTTACCTTAAGATGATATCTCCTTTAAGGGCCGTTAAAGACTATGACGTTGATAGGCTGTAGGTGTAAAGGCAGTAATGTCAAAGCCGAGCAGTACTAATTGCCCGAATACTTTTTTCATGTAAATTAATAAACCAGTCTCCTCCTTCCAATATGTCCCAATATTATCCGCTAAAGCGGTAAAATCTTTTGGTGACTATAGCTACGGGGACCAACCTCTTCCCATTCCGAACAGAGAAGTTAAAACCGTAAACGCCGATGGTACTGCAACTTGTGGGAGAGTAGGTCGTTGCCAATCTTCTTAAGCCCCGAATATAAGTTCGGGGCTTTTTTCTTACTACTCTCATGAACAAATTATATACTATACTGTTCATAAGCACTTTCCTGAGAATCGCTGTATACGGCCAAAAAACCGATACCAGCGTTGTAATCTCTGCAGTAAAGATCGATCCTTATACCATCTTATCCCGGGACGCTGATATTGATACTTCTCTTTTTAATACTCAGTTTTATAACCCCGCATTTATAAATGATATCTCCGTTACTTTCATTGGAAATACCGGTCAGGCATTTATTAGTAATTATTTCTTCAATCGACTTAATTCCCAGCCTTTTATCTTTCATTCCGCTTTTGTAAACTACTTTCATGATCCTTATAATACCCTGCATTATAATACGCGAAAACCTTTTACTGAACTGAAATATATGTCTTCAGGGTCAAGAGCTACCAGCGAACAGGTACTAAATGTCATCCATACACAAAACGTCAGCCAGTACACGAATTTTGGAATCAATTATGATGCAATATCTTCCAGAGGTATTTATCTGAAACAAGACAGCAGAGCCAATCTCCTTAGCATCTCCGGTAGTTATAAAAAGGAAAAATACTCCATGAATACAAGCTTCCATACTAATAAGCTATCTTATAATGAAAACGGAGGTCTGACAAATATTGATGATTTTCTTGAACATCAGATAAACGACCCGCTTGCTTATAACATTAACCTTAGTGACGCCTCCTCCATGGTTAAAAAAACCACCTTCTTTCTCACCCATACTTACAGCAATATTCCTGCTTCAACAGATACAACTGAAAATTATTACAGCTTCCTTCCCAAAGGCTCTGCTATAACCCACTTATCTAATTATACGAGGTTTCTACGAACCTATACCGATAATATTCCTGAAGGTGATGAAGTAAATTTCTACAGCAACAATTATTACCTTATTAATTCAGTACATGATTCTGCATTTATGCACTCACTTGAAAATTTATTATTCCTTAGTCTGAAGGACAAAAAGGAGAGATTTATTTTGTTAAGTGGTGTAAGGCACCAGTTTCAGGAGTTTAGCACACTAACCCCCTTTACCACACCTGTAACTGTAAACGACATTCTTCTTGACACAATCGTTGGAAGGATCACCAAAAAATCATATAACAATCTTTCAATAACAGGAAATATTGTTTTTAATACAAGGAAGTTTAAAACCTTTATTAATGCAGAATATTTTTTAAGCGGGTTCAGACAAAATGATATTTCAATTCATGGTCTGATGAATAAAACATTTGGTGAAGGAATCATCGCCTTAGGCCTTGGTGGTGCGTTTGATCTGGTTGAACCTGATTTTTTCCTGCGAAGTTATAGCAGTTCACACTTCAGATGGAGTAATGAATTCGGTAAAACATTGAATGCAAATGTGTCTATATGGGCGGAATCAAAGAATGGCATGATTTATGCGGAAGGTCGGAGCGGTATAGTAAATAATTTTGTTTTTTTTAATGAATCGGCGTTACCTGAGATAAGGGAAAAAAATTTATATATTTCATCCGTAAGGTTGAAAACAACATTCCGCTGGGGAGGATTCAATCATGTTCATAATTTTTTATTGCAGAAAGCTTCTGATAATGAGTCTGTCAATCTTCCCCTGTTTGCATATCGTAACAGTACATATTTTGAACAGTCACTTTTTAAGGATGCATTAATAGTGCAGGCAGGCTTCAACTTTATGTATAATACTCTTTATTACTCAGACACATACATGCCGGCAACGGGGGTTTTTTATATGCAGAATATAATGAAAACAGGGAATTATCCTTTTCTGGATGGATTTCTTAACTGGCAGATTAAAAGAACACGTTTCTTTCTCAAATATACCAATGTGCTTGCAGGGCTTGCAGGATACAACTATTTCACTTCCTATGGCTATCCGATGAATGAAAGGTCACTCAAATTTGGGCTTGCCTGGACCTTCTATGATTAAGGATTATTAAACAATAACTTTTATTGATTGTTAATGTTATGTAATAACTAATTTACAATTAGTTATCAATGTTGATTAATTTTGTAACGATGAAAATAAATATAAAAAGGCTTGCTGTTTTGCTTATTTACTTTTTTTTACCTGTTCTTTTTTCCTGTAACAGAGATAATGCAGATAGCGGAAATAAGCCTTTTCAAGTGTCAGTTGATCTTTCAGAGATTAGGGAGAGAGGAAAACTTGTCGTTGTGACAGATTTTAACTCAGTAAATTACTTTATTTATAAAGGCCAGCCACAGGGGTTCCAATATGAACTATTGCAGGAATTATCTGATTATCTTGGATTGCCTATTGAAGTAAAAGTAAATAATGATTTACAGCATAATTTTGAATGGCTCGTAAATGGGGAGGTGGATTTAATAGCTTCAAATCTCACTATTACCCGGGGAAGGAAGGAGTTAATTGAATTTACTCTGCCTCACAGTCAGTCCCGCCAGGTTCTCGTTCAAAGAGCTAATAATTACATTCAGGATTCAAAGCAGTCTGAGTTTGTAAGAAATCCGCTTGAACTGGGCGGTAAAACTGTTTATGTGCAAAAGGAGTCTGTTTATAAAATAAGATTACAGAATTTATCAGGGGAAATAGGTGAGAAAATCTTCATAAATGAGGTGCCTCTAAGCACCGAGCAACTTATAAAAATGGTTGCTAAGGGTGAGATTGATTTTGCTGTTGCTGATGAAAATATTGCGGAAGTAAATCAGAAATTATATACTGAGATTGATGTCTCGGTACCTCTGAGTTTGTTGCAAAATCAGGCATGGGCTGTCAGGCAACAATCTGTTGAACTGAAGCAGGAAATTGATACCTGGCTGGAAGAATTCAAGCGAACTTCACATTATGCGATATTATATCATAAATATTTTAAAAGTCAACGAACTGCCAACATAGTGAGCAGTAAGTTCTACTATCAGGAGACAGGACGTATATCCTATTTTGATGAAATAATAAAAGCTCAAAGTAAAAGAATAGGATGGGACTGGAGGTTGCTGGCTTCCTTGATTTACCAGGAATCCAGGTTTGACCATCAGGCTGTTTCACATGCAGGAGCATTTGGTATTATGCAATTCATGCCCGGTACTGCATTAAGTTATGGAGTTACAGAAGAATCGTCTGTGGAAGAGCATATTCTTGCGGGAGTCAAGTACATAGAGTGGCTGGAAAAACGATTTGTTTCATTAGTGCCGGATGAAACAGAAAGAGTAAAGTTTGTCCTTGCATCGTATAATATTGGCCTGGGGCATGTTTTGGATGCAATACGGCTGACTTCTAAATACGGGAAGAATCCAGGGGTGTGGGAGGATAATGTGGAACATTTCTTACTGAAAAAGTCAGAACCACAATATTATAATGATGAAGTGGTAAAGCATGGTTATTGCAGGGGAACTGAAACATATAATTATGTCAGGGGTATTATGTACCGTTATAACCATTATCTGAATATTGAGAATACCGGCATTGCGCAGATCAGCCTGAAGGAATAACGAATATCTGCACTTTTCAGTTAAAACGTATAGCTTTTGCGGGTGAAACGGATGCAACAATACCTGAGGGAACCAGCAGAAATAACATAATAGTTATAACCGCCACGATGTTGATAAGAAATAAATGTATAAGATTCAGATTTACAGGTACGTTGGTCAGGTAATATGATTCAGGATCAAGGCTTATGATCTGGAATTTCAACTGAATGAAGCAAAGAATAATTCCCAGCAGGTTTCCCCAGAACAAACCTCTCATTATCAGGAATCCGGACTGATAAATAAATATCTTACGGATGAAATTGTTTGTTGCTCCCATAGCCTTTAATATCCCTATCATATTTGTTCTCTCAAGAATCATAATAATAAGTCCGGATATCATATTGAAACCTGCTACCACAAGCATCAGAACGATAATAATAATAATATTAAGATCCTGTAAGTCCAACCAGTCAAATATTTGCGGATATTTTTCGACGATATTGACAACTTTAAGGCGTGACCCGTCATCAAAGAAATGAGCTGAAGTGATTCTTTTCAACTCTTCCGTAACCTGATCAAGCTTTGTGAAATCCCTGATCATCATTTCATATCCGCTTATCTGGTCATCGCTCCAGTTATTCAATCGCCGGATATGTTTAATGTCGACAAAAGCATAGGTTTTATCAAATTCCTGCAGGCTGGTTTCATAAATACCTGCAACCTTAAACTTTCTGAATCTGGGTTGTTCCATTACAAACCACATCTGGAATTCATTTCCTTTTTTCAGGTTCAGCCGGGAAGCAAGATATTCTGAAATGAGTACATCATTAGAGAGAGTACTGTCATTATATTGAGGAATAGCACCCTCTGTGATTGTATTGGAGAAAAAACTCCAGTCGTAATTTTTATCCACACCTTTTAAAACAAGGCCCTCTATATTTTCATCTGTTTTAACAATGCCGGCTTTAAGAGAAAATGGCTGAAGGTGCAGGATTTCTTTATTTGCAGATATTTGAGGCAGGTAAGGAGGGAATGCATTAATAGGGATGGTTTCATAAGAGATATTTGAGTCGTAGTTAAGAATTTGAATATGAGAGCCAAAACCGATGACTTTTTCCCTTATCTCCCTTTTAAAACCGGTGACTACTGAAATAGCAATGATCATAACTGCAAGACCGATTGCAATAGCAGCTACTGATATGTTTGTAATTCCGGATGAGTATTGATTTTTACCGGTGCCGGAAGCATTTAATCTTTTTGATATGAAATATTCAGTGTTCAATGATAGGGATCAGGTGTTACAAAAGTAGTAAATTTAGAAAAGAATTCATGAAATTAGATGGTTTTGGAATAACTATTAATCCTGCCATTTGAAGCACCACGAACAAGGTCTTAACATTTTTTTTGGTTGACGAAGTTGGGGAGGGGGTACATTTATTAA